>JASCOI010000138.1 GCA_029959665.1 Microbacteriaceae bacterium PS02333 | reverse complement strand
CCGGCGGACGGCGCACCGCCTTCGCCGGCGGGGCACTCGTGGTCGCGGCCGGGGTGGTCGCGGCGTCGACGACGACCGCGACCGGAGACGGCGCCGACCCGAGCGGGGTGAGCATGCCGACGAGCGATGGTAGCGGGTGGAACCGGGTCTTCTCGGAGGACTTCGACGACAGCACCCCGACGGGCGGGTTCGAGGCGGACTACGCCGACCGGTTCTCTGTCTACCACGGGTTCGCGGACACCGCTGGCACCGGGCGGTACCAGTCGTCGGCGCTCACGGCGCACGACGGCATGCTCGACATGCGCCTCCGGACCACCAAGGGGGGCACCCCGCTCGCCGGTGGGATCGTGCCCCTGGTCGACGGACGGTGGGGTGGACAGACCGCCGGGCGCTACAGCATCCGGATGAAGAGCGACGAGGTCGACGGCTACGGGGTCGCGGTGCTGCTCTGGAGCGACGAGAACGTCTGGTCGGACGGCGAGATCGACTTCCCCGAGGGGGCGCTCGGCGCGCCGGCGTACCTCAACGTGCACTGCCTCGAGGACCCCGCCGAGAAGTGCGTGCAGTACGAGACGGCCGCGTCGCTGGCCGACTGGCACACGTACACGATCGAGTGGACGCCCGCACGGATGTCGTTCCTCGTCGACGACGCCGTCGTGGCGACGACGACCCAGAGCATCCCGACGTCGCGCATGCACCTGGTCGTGCAGGCCGGTTCGAACGCCGGACACCCGCCGCGGAGCGCCGCCGGGTCGCTCCTCATCGACTGGATGACGATCGACGTGCCCGTGGACGGTGCCGAGCCGCAGGCGACCCTGCCGTCCGACGGCCGGCCGGTGCCCGACGACGGGACCTGGACTGCGGACACCTCGTCCGGCGGAGCCGAGGACGCCACGGGCGGCTGAGCCGGACCGGCATCGACGCCGACGCAGGCACCGGCGCGCCGACACCGCCGCGCAGGCACCGGCAGCGCCGGCACCGCCGCGCCGGAGCCGGTCGCGGCGGTTCCCGTCGGTCAGTGCCTCAGCGCCGGGCGCGTGCCTGCAGCGCGTCGAGCAGGGCGCTCACGTGCGGGGCCCGCCCGTAGCGGTCGAGCACCCACGTGCGGCACCGTTCCCCGAGGGAGGGGTCGTGGACCGCCTCGTCGAGGACGTCGAGGACCCGCTTCGCCAACACCTCGGTGTCCGACGGGTCGACGGTGAACCGCTCCCACCCGTCGGAGAGGATCTCCCCGGTGCCGCCGGACGCCGCGGCCACGACGGGACGTCCGGTGGACATCGCCTCGACGACGACCCGACCGAAGCCCTCCGGCTCGATGGACGGTGCGACGACGAGGTCGGCGGCGTGCAGGAGCGGGACCACGTCGTCCCGCTCCGGCACGACGAGCACGGAGTCCTGGGGGAGCTCGGCGACGGCGCGGTTCACGGCGTCGGCCTCGTCCGGGTAGAGGGCGCCGGCGAGCACGAGGAGCGGCAGGCTCCGCGCGGACGCCGAGGATGCTGGGACCGTCGCCGGCTGTCGTGCCGCAGCGGTCTCGAGCACGCGTCCCCACGCCTGGAGCAGGGCGAGCACGCCCTTCGCACGGGTGAGCCGGCCGTAGTACAGGACCGTCGGGGTGGCGTCGTCGATGCCGAGCACCGCACGGGCACGGTGCACGTCGGCCGGAGTCGCCGCGGGGAAGTCGTCGGTGTCGATGCCGTTCGGCACGATCGTGATCCGGTCGGCGGGCGCGCCGGCAGCGCCCCAGGCCGTCGCCATCGCCTTCGACACGGCGAGGAACTCGGTCCGGCCACCCGCCATCGGCCCGATGCGGTTGTAGTTCGGCGCGTGGTGCAGGTGGACGGCGAGGGGCACGCCGGACACGAGCGACGCGACCCGCCCGAACGGCAGGTACTCCGGCCGGTTCAGCCACAGGACGTCGAGGTGCGCACGACGGAGCCGCAGGCCCTGGCGTGCGAAGCGCCAGGCGTCGCGGAACGCCGTCCTGATGCCGAAGCGGTAGTCGACCGCGTCGTGCAGCGGCACGCCCATGGCGTCGAACGGTGCGCGGCCCTCGACGGACCGCGGCGCGTGCGCGTTGCGGTGCCAGATCTCGACCTCGTGGCCCGCGGCGAGGAGCTCGGCGGTGTCCTCGAGGACGCAGCGCTCCAGCCCCCCGGTGATCGCGAGCCCGGTCGTGACGACGCCGATGCGGAGTCGTCTCGAGCCGTCCTGCGTTGCTTTTCGTCGGGTCATGACGCACCTCCTCGTGCTGCCCGCAGCCGCCGGAGGAACCACGGGAGACACCCGAGGACACCGATGATGCGGAACCAGTTCCAAAAGACGTCCTGCGGCACGAACAGCGATGCCGCCGCGACCGTCAGGGCTGCGAGCACCGGGAGCACGATCCGGAGACCCGGTCCCCGCCACTCGCGTCGGTCCGGCAGCACGAACAGCTGCATCGCGGCGAGGACCACGTAGGCCACCACGGTCGCGATCGCGGCGCCGGCGATGCCGAGCAGCGGGACGAGCGCGAGGTTCGCGCCGATGTTCACGGCCCCGGCGATCGCGGCGATCACGCCGACCGCCACACCGCGCCGCTCCACGAGCAGCAGCCGACCGGTGGCTCCGCTCGCGACCACCGGGAACGCCGTGATCGCGACCACGAAGACCACCACGGTGAGTTCCTCGACGCGGTACGACGCCGGTGCCAGGATCGGCAGCGCCACGGGGGAGACCAGCGTGACGGCCAGCAGCACGGGTGCGAGCATCCGGTACAGCTCGTCGCGGGAGTGCATGGCGAGCTGCCGGCGGGCGACGGCGTCGCGGAGTGCGGCGAAGTGCGGCGCCCAGGCCTGGTTGGTGAACGACAGGAGCAGGATCACCGCGGAGCCGACGACGTAGGCGATCTGGTAGCGCGCGACCTCCTCCGGGCCGAGCAGCCGTTGGACGACCACACGGTCGCCGGCGTTCAGCACGAAGTACGACAGGTTGCCGAGCGCGATCGGGATGCCGAGCTTGAACGCCCGGGCGTTCGTCGCGCCGTCGAACAGCCCGGCCAGGCGCGGACGCGTCGCCGCGATCCCGATGACCATCGCGACGCCCTGCGCGACGACCCCGCCCCAGGCGTACGTGGTCGCGTCCGCGTGGACGAGCGTGAGCAGCCCGAGGCCGATGATCGAGCCGCCGATCGACGACAGCAGGCTCGTCACCGCGAACACCTTGATGCGGTCCTGCGCGACGAGGAGCGCGAGCGAGATCTGCACGATCGCGGCCGGCCCGGTCCAGAGCACCGCGACGAGGAGCAGCGGGTGGTTGCCGATGAACCCGGCGGCGTCGGCCCAGACCGGGATCGTGGTGAGCGCGACCACGGTGACGATGCTCGCCGTGACCATGCCGACGGCGAGGAGCCCGCGTGCACGCCGGTCGTCGCCGTCCTCGGCGCGCTGGAGCACCGACGCCTGGTCGATCCCGGCCACCGCCAGCACGACGAGCGCCTGGTACAGCGCGATCGCGGAGGCGAGCACACCGAACTCCGCCGGTGGCATGAGGTGGGCGAGGACGGGGGAGATGAGCGACGAGACGACGAGCTGCATCGACCAGACGACGACGTACAGCAGCCCACGACCGAAGAGCGCGTTGGCACCCTTCCGGACGGCGACGCTCCCCGTGTCGGAGGAGGGAGAGCCGGCGGCGGCCGCACGGGCCTCGCGGGCCTCGCGCCGGGTCTGCGGGGGCACGGTCACGGTGCGACCACCTCCGGGGTGGGCGGCGAGACGACCGGTGCCGCGGGGGACGCCAGACGCCGCAACCCGAACGCCCCGTCCACCACCTCCAGCAGGTCGGCGCTCCGCTCGGTCGAGAACTTCCGCGCGAACACGTGCGGCAGGTCCACGTCCGAGCCCGTCCGACGCTCGAGCAGCCGCCCGGCGTCGGCGATGGTCAGCCACGGTGGGCTCTTCATCGCCGTGCCGTCCCACCCGATCCACCACAGCGAGTGCGGCACGTGCTCCTCGGCGAACCCGGGGGTCAGCGCGGGTGAGCTCAGGACCGACGGCACGAAGGTCTCGTCGGCGATCCAGCTCCGTCGCCAGAAGCGGACGAGGTCGGGCCGCCGGTCGACGACGTCGACGACCGCTGCTGCGTGGTGGCGAGCCAGGACCTTGAGCTGCGAGCCGCCGGCGAACACGACGTCACGTGGCATCCGCCGGGGCACCGGGAGCCGCAGCATCGTCTTCCGCCACGCCCAGTGCCGGTACCGGAGCCTGGCCACCCCACCGTCGCGCCCCCACGCCGGGAACGGCAGCGGGTGCACGGCGAGGAACGACTGCTCACGGTGCGCGGCGAGGAGTCCGGTGATCTCGGCCGCGTCCGCGAGCGGGTAGTCGCTGCCCGTGAGCACCGCGATGTGCGAGGCGTCCGTCATGTCGAGCGCCGCCCGGTACCCGGACACCTCCGCCTCGACGTTCTCCCACTTCGCCCACCCGGTGCGGATCCGGGGGAGGACCGAGACCCGATCCGGCAGCCCGTCCGTCATCGCGCGGAAGACCGCTTCCGGTGTCCGCGCGTCGCAGTGCAGGAACACCGGGAACGGGTCCAGCGCCTCGACGAGGCGGCGGACGTGCGCTGGGTCCTCGTGGGCGAGGACGATGCACGCGGGCACCGTGCTGGGGATGGCCATGGACGCGACGCTAACCGCGCCGTTCCGGGCCGGACAAGGCGACCGGAAGCCCTCTGCGGGGAAGCGGCGGTTTCCCGCACCGCCCCCTCGTGATCAGCGTTTCCGGCGGAACTTCGGGCAGTCGCAGAGCGCGCAGTCGGTCCCGGGACGGTAGTGCTCGTGGGCGTCCTGAACGTGCCCGCAGACGCAGGTCGCGGCGTCGACGACGAGGACACGTCGTTCCGACGAGACGACGACACCGAGCTCGGTCGCGGGGCCCAGCGGCATTCGTCCTCCTCGTGCCCGACGTGCTGCCGTCGGGTCCTCTCCAGCGATCCTACGGGGACCGGACCGCTGGTGTGGCGGCAAACCGCAAGAGGGACGACCGTCGCCGCATCCCCGCGGGCACGCCGTTGACCGCGCGCGAGGGGGCCCGGAGCATCGGGGACATGAGCGACCACCAGGCGACCACGACCAGCGTGCTCACCCTCACGCCCGCGATGCCGTCGCCGGACGCACCGGCATGGCCCGGCGCGGCCTGGGTCGGCGCCGTCGACCGGCATCAGGCGCTCGCCGCGTCCGCCGTCGAGCTCGCCGGCGCCGACGGCTTCCGCCGCGCCCGACTCCTCGTCCGTGACGGACAGCAGGTCGCGGGGTTCGTCGACGTCGCGGTCGACGCGACCGGCGACGTTGACCCGGCCGAGCTGGGACCGGCCCTCCGCGCCCTGCGCACCACGAGCCTCCCGTCCGTTCCGCAGGGACCGACCGACGGCCGGATCTCGGTCGTCATCGGGACCCGCGACCGACCGGACGACGTCCGTCGGTGCGTCCGGTCCGTCCTGGCGTCCGACCACCCCGACTTCGAGGTGTTCGTCGTCGACAACGCGCCGACCACCACGGCGACCCGCGACGTGGTCGCCTCGTTCGCGGACGCTCGCCTCCACTACGTCCTGGAGGCCCGACCCGGCGTCTCGCGCGCACGGAACGCCGGGCTCGCCCTCGCGTCAGGGTCCGTGGTCGCCTTCGTCGACGACGACGTGGTCGTCGACCGGGGCTGGCTCGCTGCGCTCGCCGACGCGTACGCCCGCGACGCGGACGTCGTCTGCGTCACCGGCCTCGTCCCGAGCGGGGAACTCCGGACCCCGACGCAGCGCTACTTCGACGAGCGGGTGACCTGGGCGCGGAACACCGACCGCCGGGTGTTCCGCACCGCGGCACCGCCGGCCGACCTGCCGCTCTTCCCGTTCTCGGTCGGGGCGTTCGGCACCGGCGCGAACATGTCCCTCCGTCGCTCGGCGGCGCTCGCCCTCGGCGGGTTCGACGTCGCGCTCGGCCCGGGGACGCCGTCTCGCGCGGGGGAGGACCCCGACCTGTTCACCCGGGTGCTGCTCTCCGGCGGGGCGCTCGCCGTGGAGCCCTCCGCGATCGTGTGGCACCGGCACCGCCCCGATCGTGCGGCGCTGCGGTCACAGGCCCTGGGATACGGAACGGGGCTCGGCGCGTGGGTCGCGAAGCTCATGCTGCGTCCGCGGACGGCGTTCGCGGTGTTCCGACGAGCGTTCGGTGCCCTGCGGCAGCTCGGCGCGCTCGGCCAGGGCGCCGGGGAGGTGTCAGCGGCCGTCGACGCCGTCGGCGGGTGGCCCGTCGACGAGGAGTTCCGTGCGGCGACCGCCGGGCTCAAGCGCGTCGAGCTCGTGGCGGCGCTCGGCGGTCCGTGGCGCTACGCGCGCGGTCGCCTGCGCTCCCGCGCGTAGGCGCGCTGCGCTTTTCTCCCTTCCGTCGAGGGAACAGAAAACGTCGGGTCCGGACAGCGGACCCGACGTCTTCTGTTCCCTCGATCGCCCGCGGAGCAGCGCGTGCGGCGCGCTAGGGGCGGAAGCGCCCCTCCTCCACCTCGCGCCAGAACCGACGGCTCTTGAAGTACGCCGCCGGGCCCAGCGGGAAGCCCCGGAACTCGTGGTACGCCAGGGACCGGGGGATGCGGGTGGTGGACGCCTCGGTGATGGTCTCGGCGGCCGCGTCACGCTTCCCCGCGAGGCGCGACACGAGCTGCGACAGCTTGATCTTGCCCGCGCGGGGCATCAGCCGCGCCAGGACCAGCGCGTGCCGGCGGTCCTTCGCGATGAGCTCGCACATCAGCGCGGTGAACCCGACGCCGTTCGAGTGCAACTGCCCGTGCAGCCCCTCGAGGGTCTGGCGGTGCCGGTGGTGCACGACCGCGCGGGGTTCGAAGCCGATGCGGCCGCCGCCCCAGAGGATGTCGATGAAGATCGCGAGGTCCTCGCCACCGCGGGCGGGGACGCCGGCGCCGAGCACGGGGTCGAACCCGCCGACGGCGTCGAACGCGGAACGACGGACCGCCCAGTTCGCCCCGGCGCCGTACCCGCCGATGCCGTACACGGCGAAGTGCTTGCGGACGGTGCCGTCCGGGCTCACGGCAGAGGCCTGCGCGTGCCGCATGACACCGGGGACGTCGTCCGGGACGATCGTCACCGGGGCGAAGGTGCGCTCGCCGCTGAAGCCGCCGTAGTACGCCTCATACCAGATCTGCGCGGGCGTCTCGAGCTCGACGGGCAGGATCATCCCCGTCACGGCGGCGACCTCCGGCTCGCGGACGAAGCGCGTGCCGATCGAGCGGAGCCACTGCGGGTCGACGCGGACGTCGTCGTCCGTGAACGCGATGATCTCGCCGCGGGCAGCCGCGACGCCGCTGTTCCGGCCGATCGAGCAGCCGGGGCGCCGTTCCGTGACGAGCCGGACGTCGCGGCCCTCGAGGAGTGCGGGGAGCGCGTCGATCTCCGGCACCTTCACACGGTTGTCGACGAGGACCACCTCGTAGTCGGGGTAGTCGAGGTCCTCGAGGAAGTCGAGGAGCTTGCCGATGTCCTCCACCCGCGTGACGATCGTCGACACCACGATCGAGATCATCGGCAGGTCCGCGTCCGGAACCGGGGTGGCCGTGCCGCCGACGCTGTGCTCGAGCTCCGCGACGAGCGGGGCGAGGGCCCGCGCGGCGTCGGCGGGGTCCTCGGTGAGGAGCACGTCGAGGGTCGTCACGGGGAACCCGCCGCGGTAGCCGACCACCAGCGCGGAGGAGCCGGTCCGGTCGGCGACGAGCCGTGGCAGCGGGGCATCGAGGTCGACGCTGACGACCCGACGGGGGCCGGGCACGGTGACGGGGGAGAGCTGGGTCATGGTCCGGACGCTACGTCGGAGCGGCCGTGTCCCTCAACGGCGGGCACCAGCAGTGGCGGGGATCATGCGGGGTTCCGCAGCCCGGCGCAGCATCGCCGGAGCCGCGGGTGAGCGCTCACCCAGGAAGTCTGGGCAACTCCAGAGGTCACGCTCAGGTCACGGGTTCGATGCAACCGGTTGCAGAACGCCGAGCGCGGGCGTAGCTTCCACTCCCAGCAGGCAGCGTCGCCTGCTCCAGGTGGTCGTCGTCCGGTACCCGAGACGACGGCTCCTGGTGATCTCGATGAGGAGACAACGCTGTGAAGAACACACGCGCGAAGGTGCGACTCGCATCCGTGGCCGGGGTCGCCGTGATCGGCCTCGCCCTGGCCGGCTGCTCGAGCGGCAGCTCGGCCTCGGACGCCAAGGACGGGCAGGACAGCCGCGGCCCGATCACGTACGTCCAGGGCAAGGACAACTCGAACGTCGTCCGCCCCCTGATCGCCAAGTGGAACAAGGCGCACCCGGACGAGAAGGTCACGTTCAAGGAGCAGTCCGACCAGGCCGACCAGCAGCACGACGACCTCGTGCAGCACTTCCAGGCGAAGGACGACGGCTACGACGTGGTCGACGTCGACGTCGTGTGGACCGCGGAGTTCGCCGCGAAGGGCTGGCTGACGCCGCTCACGGGATCGATGAAGGTCGACACGTCCAAGCTGCTGCCCGCCACCGTGAAGACGGCCACGTACAACGACACGCTCTACGCGGCACCGCAGACCTCGGACGGCGGCCTGCTCTACTACCGCAAGGACCTCGTGAAGACCCCGCCGACCACGTGGTCGGAGATGATGGACGACTGCCAGATCGCCAAGGACAACGGCATCGGGTGCTACGCGGGCCAGTTCGCGAAGTACGAGGGCCTCACCGTGAACGCCTCGGAAGCGGTCAACAGCACCGGTGGCTCGATCCTCGCCAAGAGCGGGACGCCGGACGTCGACACCGCGAAGGCGAAGGCGGGCCTGGAGAACCTGGTCGCCGCGTTCAAGGACGGCAACATCCCGGCCGAGGCGATCACCTACCAGGAGGAACAGGGCCGCACGGCCTTCGAGAGCGGCAAGCTGCTCTTCCTCCGCAACTGGCCGTACGTGTACAACCTCGCCAAGACCGACGGCTCGTCGACGGTCAAGGACACCTTCGGCGTCGCTCCGCTCCCGGGTGCCGACGGCGTCGGCGCGTCGACCCTCGGCGGCCACAACGCGGCGATCAGCGCGTACTCGAAGCACAAGGCGACCGCGCACGACTTCCTGGAGTTCCTGATGTCGAGCGATACGCAGAAGTTCTTCGCGACCCAAGGCTCGCTCGCCCCGGTGATCGGTGACCTCTACACGGACTCCGAGCTGACGGCGAAGCTGCCGTACCTGCCCACCCTGCTGAAGTCGATCCAGAGCGCGGAGCCCCGCCCGGTCACGCCGTACTACCCGGCCGTGACGAAGGCGATCCAGGACAACTCCTACGCGGCGCTCAAGGGCTCGAAGAGCGTCGACGAGGCGATGAAGGACATGGAAGCCGCCCTCAAGGCGGCGACCACCAGCAACTAGCGGCTCGCGCCGCACCGGACGGGGGGGCCCGGGGGGCCGGGCCCCCGGCGCCCCCCCCCCCCCCCCAGGGGGGCGCCCCCCCCCCG
>JASCOI010000137.1 GCA_029959665.1 Microbacteriaceae bacterium PS02333 | reverse complement strand
GCCCCGCACCTGTGGACAGGTGCGGGGCTCCGTCGTTTCCGGGGCTGGGATGTCTAGTTGGTGCGTGAGTCCGAGTTGGGCTGGACGGACGGCGCCGGGTTGACGACCGGGGCGGCCGTCGATGCCTGGTCGGCCGGCACGCTCTGGACGGTGGTGCCGTCCGTGCCCTTGGCCTTCTTGTCGTCGGTGTCCATCTCCTTCTTGAAGATGTTGATGGACTGGCCGAGGCCCTTGGCGAGCGCCGGCAGCTTCGTCGCGCCGAACAGCAGCACCACGATGCCGAGGATGATCAGCAGGTGTACACCGGTGAGGTTTCCGAGCATCATGACTCCTTGATTCTGGAAGTGGTCGCCGTCAGCGCGTCGTCTTCGACGGGCCCGGCGGAAGCCGTGGTCCGTCCATCGTAACTCCCACAGGCCGGGAAGCCCAGGTCGAGCGCCCGAACGAACACCTCCCGCACAGGATCGCCGGGGTTCAGTCCGCGAGCACCCGGTCGAGCGACCACAGCACGGCGGTCCCGGTGAGGCTCGGGATGTCCGCCTCGGTCACGCCGTGCAACCGGTAGGCGACGCGCTCCCCCGGCAGCAGCGTCATGAACCCGCGGTCGACGGTGCCGCCCCGCTGCACCCGGTCGGGCTGCAGGAGCAGGTCACGCACGAGCGACCCGGCCTCGACGACCAGGTCGAGCCCGTCGCCGTCCGCCGCCGGGCTGAACGCCGCGCGGTAGTGCGCCGGCTCCCACCGCATGTCCTTGTCCGCTGCTGGAGTCCACACCGCGCGACGCCAGTCCATGTCCGCCACGACGAGCTCGCCGGTCGGGTCGCTCACCACGCCGACCGAGTCGGGAAGCGCGACGACCGCCACACCGGCCGCGTCGAGGTGCACGGGCAACGACGCCTCGGCGAGGACCTGCCCGGCGAGGTCGATCCGACGGACGCGCACCACGCTGTCGAGCCCGCCGCGGGTCGACCGCACGGCCACCTCGATCGGCGACGAGCCGACCGACGGAGCAGGCGCCGGGATCACCGCGGTGTCGCCGGCGGCGGCCCCGCCGGAACCGGACCCGGAGTCCGAACCAGGAACGGAACCGGACCCGGAGTCCGAACCAGGAACGGAACCGGACTCGGAGTCCGAACCAGGAACCGAACCGGAGCCGGGGTCCGAACCCGGAACAGACCCGGCCACGTCCGCGACCGGCAGCGACGCGGTCGGGTGATCCGAGCCTCCCGTCCGCTCCGGAGCGGGAGCCGTCCGGACCGACGAGACGGGCCGGATGGCCACCAGGACGTCGTCGTACAGCCGACGCAGCTCGTGCGCCAGCGGCTTCAGCCGCCCTGCCGAGTCGATCGCCGACCACGACGAGACCGGCCACAGGTCGTTCAGCTGCCAGACGATGACCCCGGTGTTGCGGGGCCAGTGCGTCCGCCAGTGCTCGACGCCGGTCGCGATGGCGCGCGCCTGCTGGAGCTGCGTCAGGTAGTGCCACCGGTCGAAGTCGGACGGGACGGCGCCGAACCGGGGCGCGAGCCCGTCGGCGAGCTTCTGCATGCCGGAAGCGGCCTTCTGGTGGTGGACGACGCCGGGCGAGGACGGACTCATCGGCTCGTCCGAGACCGCCTCGCGCATGGTGCGCCACGCGGGCGGTGCCTGCCAGCCGAATTCCGACACGAACCGGGGGACAGAGGCGCGGTAGTGGTCGTCGGAGACGCGGTTCCAGACGTCCCACGAGTGGTGCGTCTCGTGGTCGACGTCGTTCGCGAACAGCGACTCCGAGCCGGACCACGGCGACGCGACCGTGTAGAACCGCGACGGGTCGACCGCGTCGACGATCGTCGGCAGCAGGTCGAGGTAGTAGTCGAGCCCCCAGCCGCGCTCCCCCAGCGTGTCGGCCCAGCCGTCGACGTCGTGCAGCCAGATGTTCTCGTTGTTGCCGTTCCAGAGCACGAGCGAGGGGTGCCGGGAGAGCCGCGCGACGTTGTCGCGGGCCTCGGCGATGACCTCGCTGCGGAGCGGCTCGTCCTCGGGGTAGGCGGAGCAGGCGAACGGGAAGTCCTGCCAGACGAGGAGACCGAGCTCGTCGCAGACCTCGTAGAAGTCGTGCGACTCGTACACGCCACCACCCCAGACGCGGACCATGTTCACGTTGAGGCCGGCCGCTGCACGCAGGCGCGATTCGTACCGCGGACGGTCCACGCGCGACACGATGACGTCGTCGGGGATCCAGTTCACGCCGCGGACGTCGATGCGGGCGCCGTTGACGTACACGTCGAACGGGCGACCGATCTCGTCCACCGCGGTGTCGATGCGCGTCGACCGGAACCCGGTGCGGAACCCCTGGCGGTCGAGGACCTCGCCGTCCACGGTCTGCAGCTCGACGACGACGTCGTACAGCGGCTGCTCGCCGTAGCCGCGCGGCCACCACCGCTGCACCTCGGGGACCCGGACGGTGACGACGGTCTCGTCCTGCTTCGGCGTGACCTGCGCGCGCGAGCGCTGCCGGGTCTTGGCGCCGTCCTCGGTCTCGCCGGAGACGGTGACGACCAGCACGAGGTCGTCGTCCTCGCCGTCCTGGTCGAGGTCGTTCAGTCCGGACCGCTCGAAAGCGATGTGTGCGTCGAGGACACCCTCGCCGGCCTCGATGTCGACGAGCGGCCGGACGTCGCGGAGCCTGGCGGTCGACCAGCGCTCGATCGCGATCGGACGCCACGGGCCGCTGGTCACCGCGGTGAGGCCCCAGTCCCAGCCGAAGTTCGACGCCATCTTGCGGACGTACGGGAAGGGCTCGTCGTACGGCCCGGGCATCGCCCCGGCGCGGGCGGCGACGCGGCCGGCCTCGCGGTAGGGCGACTCGAACAGGATCTCGAGGTCGCGCTCGGTCCTGGTGTTGCTGCCGTCGGTGGTGTCACGGAGGTCGAAGCGGTAGCGCCGGTGCATGTTGCGGGTGGCACCGATCTGCACGCCGTCCAGCGTCAGCTCGGCGACGGTGTCGAGGCCGTCGCAGACCAGGTCGACGCGCTCGTGACCACGGGGGTCGACGTCGAGCGTGCGCGAGTACGTCCAGTCGGCGCGCCCGACCCACTTCGCGGCGTCCTCGTTGCGGTCGAGCGTCGGGTCGGCGAGCAGACCCTCGCGCTCGAGGTCCGTGTGCACCTGACCGGGAACCGTGGCGGGGATGCCGGCGATGGCACCGGCCGGGGCGGTCGCCGGCGCGGTCTCGTCGACCATGGCGACGGTCCAGGCGTCGCGGAGTTCCTCGCGTTCGAGCGTCATGCGGATCCTTCTCTGGGCGGGCCGATCCGTGGCCCACCGCGGTCGGGGCCCGGCCGGCGGACCGTCCCGTGGCCGGTTGAACCGCCTGGAGGCACGGCACCGGTCGTCCGGGCGTCGTCGCGTCGCGCGCGTGGAACAGTCGGGTGATCCACGCACGAGGGTGCTCCGCGATGCTAGTACGGGTTGCTTTCGGGAACATCCGTACGGGCTGCCGTGGCAGGTTGGGGAGGTGATCACCGTCGAACTCGCCAAGGACCTCCGCGCAGCCGGGCTCCGCTGGAACCCCGAGACCGGGGACCGGTTCGTCATCGACAAGCCCGGGGTCGACGACGACGTGTACACCGTGTCCGAGATGACCGTCGAGCGGCACGACCACCCGTCGGGCACCATCCTCGGGTTCAACGGGACGACCGAATGGGCGCTGGACTCGGTCACGGCCGCCGAGTCGCTGTGGTTGCCACGAGAGGACCAGTTGCGCGAGCTGCTCGGGCCGTCGTTCGTCGGGCTCACCCGCGTCGCCGCCGGGGACCGCGTGGTGCACACGGTGACGGTCGTGCTCCGGGGCGAGGACCGGTCGTTCGCGGCTGCGGACCCGGCGATCGCGTACGGGCAGGCGCTCGTGGCGTACATCACGGCTGCGCTGGAGTGAGCGTGCCTGAACGAATCCGGAATGGGGTTCGGGTGTTCCCTGGTTGTCTGGGACCATGACCGTTCCGAACATCACACTCAACGACGGCAAGACCATCCCGCAGCTCGGCTTCGGTGTGTTCCAGATCGACCCCTCCTCGACGAAGGAAGCGACCCTGACGGCGCTCGAGGTCGGCTACCGCCACATCGACACCGCCGAGATGTACGGCAACGAGAAAGAGGTCGGCGAGGCGATCGCCGAGTCGGGAATCCCCCGGTCCGAGATCTTCGTGACGTCGAAGCTCAACAACGGCTTCCACGACCCCGCGCTCGCGCTGGAGAACGGCAAGAAGTCGGCCGACCTGCTCGGCGGCTACACCGACCTGTTCCTGATCCACTGGCCGCTCGCGACCGTCAGCGACTTCGTGCCGACGTGGAAGGCGTTCGAGGAGCTCTACGCCGCTGGGACCTCCCGCTCCATCGGCGTCTCGAACTTCGAGGCGCACCACCTCCGGAAGCTCGTCGCCGAGACGACGATCACCCCTGCGGTGAACCAGATCGAGGTGCACCCGTACCTGGCGCAGGAGTCGCTGCGCGCGGTCAACCGCGAGCTCGGCATCGCAACGGAGGCCTGGTCCCCGATCGCCCAGGGCCTGGTGCTCGACGACTCGACGATCGTCCGGATCGCGGAGTCGGTCGGCAAGAGCCCCGCGCAGGTCGTGCTCCGCTGGCACATCCAGCGCGGCGACATCGTCTTCCCGAAGTCGGTCACCCGTGCCCGCGTCGAGGAGAACTTCGCGATCTTCGACTTCGAGCTGTCCGACGAGGACATGACCGACATCACGACGCTCGACAAGGGCCACCGGACGGGTCCGGACCCGGACACGTTCGCCTACATCCCGGAGTAGTCCTTCGTCACGGCGGGCGGTCGCGCGGTGCGCGGCCGCCCGTTCGTCACGTCCGGCGCGACGCCGTGACGGTGAACTTGTCGGTCCGCGTCACCTGCCGCGTCGGCCCGACCGCCTTCTCCAGCACCGGCCGGTAGCGCAGGTGCGAGTTCCAGACGCACCACAGTTCGCCGCCGGACTGGAGGATCGTGGCCGCGTTCCGGAACATCGCCTCGGCCGCGTCGGTGGTCACCGTGGTGTCCGCGTGGAACGGCGGGTTGCAGAGCACCAGCTGGGCGGATCCCGCGTCGAGCTCGTCCCCGGCATCGCTCCGCACGGTGGTGACGCGGTCCCCCACCCCGTTCAGGTCCGCCGTGGCCCTGGTGCTCGCGATCGCGGACGACGACACGTCGGTCGCCACGACCCGCAGCCCCGGTCGGCGTCGTGCGATCTCGGTCGCGATGACACCGTTGCCGCTGCCGAGGTCGACGGCGACACGAGCGTTCGGCACCGCGTCGTCCATCGCGTCGAGCAGCACCCGTGTGCCGAGGTCGAGCGTCGCCCCCGCGAACACGCCACCGTGCGCCGCGATGGTCATCCCGAGCTCGTCGTTGTGCACGATGCGCGGCCACGGTGCGGTGATCGCGGCACGGTTCGCGGCGGCGGTCAGGGGGTCCTGCGCGACGAGCAGGCGCGACTTCCCGCGGCCGCGGGACGCCACCACCTCGCCGAACGACCGACGGAGCACGTCGTTCTGCGACAGGGCCATGAACTTCGTGCGGCCGCCGCAGAGCAGCACGACGTCCGGAGAGGCGAACCGTGCGACCGCCCGGGCGATCTCGTCGAGCCGGTCGTGCGACTTGGTCAGTCGCAGCAGCACGAGCCTGGCGTCGCGGAACGCGCTCTCGTACGTGTCCGGGTGGTGGAACCCGCGGTGCCCGAACGTCCCGGCGTTCGCCTGCAGGGCCCGCTGTCCGACGAGGGAGTCCTGGACGACGCGGACGTTCGTGGCCCCGTGCACCGCGATCACCCCGATCGTGAGCACGCCGCGCGCGTCGTCGACGATCGTCACGGCCCCCGGCTGCCGGAGGGCGTCACCGTGCACGTGGGGGGCTTCGTCGAGCAGGAAGCGGTCGGTGCCGTCGATCGCGAGCAGGTCGGGCCCGCCGTCCTCGGGCTGTCGACGGAAGAGGTCGGCGAAGTCTGGCACCGCGTCAGCGTACCGACCGCGGCGATGAGCGAGGTCAGCGCGTGATCGTCGCTCCGCCGAGCGCCTCGGGCACGGTCGCCGCCGCGAAGGCGTTCCTGCGGACGACGAACCGGTTGTCCGGGCTGCCGAACCGCAGGCCGACGCGCACCTTCGGCGACGGGTCCACCCGGTTGCCGACGATGGTGCCGTCGTTCGCGCCGGCACGGACGTCGATCGCCACCGAGGGGCCGGAGACGCCCCGGATCCGGTTGCCGCGGACGGTGATCGCAGCGTTCGAGTGCTGCAGGCAGATGCCGTCCACGGCGCTCGAGACGACCGAGTTGTCGGCGACCACGAACCCGCTCGTGAGCTTGACCAGGATGCCGGCGGCCGAGGTCCCACCGCCGCCCGTGACGGTGTTGCCCGTGACGGAACCCGTCGCCCGGGGAGCGTCCGAGCCCACGGTGCTGCCCGCGCCGCTCACCAGGATCCCGCTCCCGACCCCCAGGGCATCGGTCCGCGTCACCACGTTGCCCGCCACGACGAGCCCGGTCGGCGCGACGTCCGTCGTCGACGGATCGGCCGCCGACTTGCTCGGGACGGCGGCGATCCCGACCCGGCAGCCAGAGACGACGTTGTCGCGGATCTCGACGTCGGAGCCGGCGTGGGTGTCGATCCCCTCCCACTTCGGGACCCCGCTGACCCGGTTCCGGAGGATCCGCACCCGTGACGACCGTCGTGTCGTCGCGACCACCGTCGTGGCGTCACGGGTGACGGTGATGCCGTAGGAGTTCGGCCAGCCCGCGGGCTGCCGGACGTCCGACACGACCGTGTCCTGGACGACCGCGTCCACGACACCGACGAGCGACACCCCCGCGTAGCCGACGCCCGAGATGGTGGTGTGCTCCAGGACGAAGTCGTCGCAGTACTCGACGTGCACCCCGTCGTGTCGCAGGTCCCGCAACCGGCCGCCGCTGATCCGGACGTCGTGCAGCGGATCTCCGACGGTCCCCATCACCGCGATGCCGTGCCCGCGGCCCGTCGCCGTCGCCCCGATCCCGGAGACCACTGGGTCGAGCACGCGGGCGCCCGAGGCGGTCACGACGATCGCGTCGACATCCCGGGACATCCGGAGCGCGCCGTCCCCGCTGAACTCGATCGTGACCGTGCGCCGGACGGCGAGCGACTCCGAACGCGTCCAAGGGCTGTCGATCACCAGTGTGCCGCCCACCGGGACGGCGTCGAGCGCAGCTTGCAGCGGATCGTCGGCGGACTCGCCTTCCGCCTTCGGACGCCCGGAGACCGCGATCGCGGTCACCGCCCCACCGGCCAGTGCCACACCCGCCCAGAGCAGTGCCGTCCGGCGGGTCGCCCGTCGATCCGACAATGCGATTCCTCCGTTCTCCGTGCGCATTTCCCAGCCTAATGGAACGACCATTCGCTATATCCCTTGGATATCCCGACTGTATTGCGAAATGCACATTTTCCGAACATCCGTGAATCGTGTGGAATCTGATATGTTCGCCATTCATCGTTGTTGATGACAGAAAGGGATCTCCAATGACCACCAGCCGGAAACGACGCCACGTCGCGGTGGGGGCGAGTGCACTGGCACTCGCGACCATCGCGGCCGGGCTGACCGCGACGTCCGCGACCGCGGCCGCGCCATCCGCAGAAGGCCGCCAACAGGTCGGACCGCTCGTCACCCAGACCTCCCCGTTCCAGGGCGCAGACGCGTTCAGCTCCCCGACCGCGAACGGTGCGGGCGCCGAGATCCCGGCGAACCGCTCGGCGACGCTCGACGAAGCCCGCGTGAAGGCCGTCGACTGGTTCATCCCCGCGGCGGGCTCGGTCGCTCCGGTCCGGCCGGTCTCCGATCCGGAGCTCTGCCTCACCGCGCTCTCGCAGGACATCAGCAACTCCTCCCCCGTCCGGCTCGAGAGCTGCCGTCCGGAGGACCCTGCACAGCGGTTCTCCCTCGCGTCGAACAAGGGCTCGAACAACCCGATCGGCACGGGCCTGCGCTCCGAGTACAACGGGGGCTTCCTCGGCCTCTACAACAACGACTCGGTGATGCGGCTCCAGACCTGGACGGTCGCCGACCGCGTCCCGACGCTCGACGACTTCATCGCGGCGTTCTCCGCCACGCTCGACCGCGTCGACACGGCCGCGCGCACCGCGTACCTGTCGGGGACCGGTACCCCGGGCGCCGAGGTCCAGTTCGACGGCAAGAACCCGGTGCACATCGACGCCAACGGCACCTGGACGGCGACGGTCGCCGATCTCGCCATCGGTGCGAACGTCGTCACCGTGACACAGCACGAAGGAGGAATCCAGACCGGGCTCGTGGAGGTCCCCGTGCGGATCGACGCCGCCGAGCTGACCTTCGAGACCCGTTGGGACACCGCGCGTGACAAGCCGGTCCACGCGTTCGGCAAGGCCGAGCCCGGCGCCGAGGTCCGCCTGTTCAACGGCGCCGGCGAGCAGATCGGGGAACCGGTCCGTGCGGACGGCACGACCGGCGAGTGGGCCACGACGATCCCGGCACCGAACGCCGGGGGTGAGTACGCCGTCACCGCCGGGCAGTTCCTCGCCGGCGTGCGCGACTCCGCGCACGACGTCACGAAGCGCGTCGACTACGGCACCGCTGTCGAGATCACGTCGCCCGAGGACGGCTCCACGCACCCCGGTGGGGCGCTGACCGTGGGTGGTGACGGTGAGGCCGGCTCGTCCGTCACCGCCTACGAGGTCGTCGACGGCGACGAGATCGAGCTCGGAACCGGAACCGTCCCGAGCTCCGGAAAGTGGACCATCCCCGTCGGGACCCTCGACCGCTCCGAGCACGTCATCCGCGTCGAACAGCACTCGAAGGGCGCGAACACGACGACCTCGTCGGTCACCGTCAACCCTGGTGAGTCGCACAAGCTCGCGCCGATCACGCTGTCGTCGCCGGACCAGGTGACCCCCGGTGTCACGAACACCTTCGAGGGCACTGCCGAACCGGGTGCCGACTACCAGGTCGTCAACCGGTGGGGCACCGTCCTGCTCGACGACCTGAAGGTCAACGACGAGGGCGAATGGACGTTCCAACGCCAGATCAACAAGGACGCGAAGTCGTTCGAATTCAAGATCGTGCAGCGGAAGGGCGATGTCGGCCCCGAGGAGTCGCAGCTGTTCCTGATCGAGGCCAACGAGGGCTTCGCGCCGATCCTCACGGAGACCAAGACCGTCCGCCCCGGCGAGGTCAACACCTTCGAGGGCACCGGACCCGCGAACGCCACGTTCCGGGTGCTGAACGCCTCCGGCACCGAGCTCGAGGGCCCGGTCCAGATCGACGAGAACGGCCACTGGAAGTTCGACCGCCTGATGTCGACCGGCATCGACAAGTTCCAGTTCAAGGCCGAGGTCACGGTCGACGGCGTCCCGCCGTACACGAGCGGTCTCTTCACGATCTGGGCGAACACGCGCTGATCCGCTGAGATCCACACCCCCCTGAGCGGGGCCGCCGCCGGACGTGGCGGCCCCGCTCACTCCCCTCCTCGACGAAAGAAGTCCATGTC
>JASCOI010000136.1 GCA_029959665.1 Microbacteriaceae bacterium PS02333 | reverse complement strand
GCGGGGGGCCCCGGCCCGGGGGCGCGCGGGCCGGGTGGGTGGGGAGAGGCGCGTGGCGGAGCCGCCACGAGCCTCCCGTCCGTTGTTGGGTGAGTCCACAACGCGACGCCGGTAGGATCGTCGGGTGGCAGTGAAGCAGGTGGAACCGATCGACGTCGTCCTCATCGGGGGTGGCATCATGAGCGCCACGCTCGGCGCACTGATCCACCGGCTGGAGCCGAGCTGGAAGATCCGCGTGTACGAGCGCCTCGGCAACGTCGCGCAGGAATCGTCGAACCCGTGGAACAACGCGGGGACCGGCCACTCCGCACTCTGCGAGCTCAACTACACGCCGGAGCTGCCGGACGGCCGGGTCGAGATCGCCAAGGCCGTCACCGTGAACGAGCAGTTCCAGGTCTCGCGCCAGTTCTGGTCGTTCCTCGTCGAGACCGGCGCCCTGCCGGACCCGAAGAACTTCATCAACCCGACGCCGCACATCTCCTTCGTCTGGGGTGCCGACAACGTCGAGTACATGCGCGCCCGCTACGAGGCCATGAAGGACCACCCGCTCTTCGCCGGACTCGAGTTCAGCGACGACGCCGAACAGATCCGGAAGTGGGCACCGGCGCTCATCCCCGGTCGCAAGAAGGACCAGCCGATCGCGGCGACGTACTCGGCGGCCGGCTCCGACGTCGACTTCGGGTCGCTGACCCGGCAGCTGTTCGACCAACTCGAGGTGGACGGCGTCGAGTTCGAGGCGAACCACCAGGTCACGAACATCAGCCGCGGCAAGGTGTTCGACGGCTGGGCGCTCGACGTCCTCAACGAGGTCGGTCGCTCGAGGCAGTCGATCGCGGCGAAGTTCGTCTTCGTCGGCGCCGGTGGCGGTGCCCTCCACCTGCTGCAGAAGTCCGGCATCCCGGAGATCCGCGGCTACGGCGGCTTCCCGGTGTCGGGCGAGTTCCTGCGCACCGACGACCCCGAGGTCGTCCAGAAGCACTCGGCGAAGGTCTACGGCAAGGCGAGCGTCGGCGCGCCCCCGATGTCCGTGCCGCACCTCGACACCCGCATCGTCGACGGCAGTGCATCGCTGATGTTCGGCCCGTACGCGGGGTTCAGCCCGAAGTTCCTCAAGCAGGGGTCGCTGTTCGACCTGGTCCGGTCGATCCGGCCGCACAACCTCCGCCCGATGCTCAGCGTCGCGTTCTCGAACTTCGACCTGGTGCGCTACCTGATCGGGCAGCTGCTGGCGTCGAAGTCGACCAAGTTCGACGCGCTGCGCGACTTCATGCCGGCGGCGCAGCCGGAGAACTGGCACAAGATCATCGCCGGGCAGCGCGTGCAGGTCATCAAGCCCGACAAGGACAAGGGCGGGGTGCTGCAGTTCGGGACCGAGGTCATCACGGCTGCCGACGGCTCGATCGCCGGGCTGCTCGGTGCGTCGCCGGGCGCGTCCACCGCAGTGCCGATCATGCTCGGACTGCTCCGCAAGTGCTTCCCGGACCGCTGGGACCGCTGGGAGGACGCGGTCCGCGTGATGGTCCCGACCTACGGCAAGGACCTCGGCGACGACGCGCAGCTCGCCGACGAGACGCTCGCGCGCACGGCGAAGGTGCTCGGCCTGCACCACTGACCTTGCCATCCGTTCGAACGTGTGTTCGAATGACTGCATGCGGTGGGACGGACAGGCGATCGACGCGTCGGGCAGCGACATGCTCCCCGGGCTCGAGTCGAACAGCGGGTTCGTGCGGAGCGTCACCACGCCCGAGTTCGCCGGCGTGACCTTCCACGAAGTCCTCGCGAAGTCCGCACTGAACCGTGTCGGCGCGATCGACGGCGGCACGTGGGGGATGACCATCAACCCGTACCGCGGGTGTTCGCACGCGTGCGTCTACTGCTTCGCGCGTCCGACCCACACGTACCTGGAGTTCGACGGCGGCTCGGACTTCGACCAGCAGATCGTCGTGAAGACCAACGTCGCCGACGTCCTGCGGCGCGAGCTGGCGAAGCGCACCTGGGACCGCCACCCCGTCGCGCTCGGCACCAACACCGACCCGTACCAGCGAGCAGAGGGCAAGTACCGGCTCATGCCCGGCATCATCGACGCCCTCGCCGACTCGGGGACGCCGTTCAGCATCCTGACGAAGGGCACGCTCCTGCGGCGGGACATCCCGGCGCTCGTCGCGGCGTCGGAGAAGGTGTCGGTCGACCTCGCCATGTCCATCGCGGTCTACGACGACGACCTGCAGCAGTCCGTCGAGCCGGGCACCCCGACGACGACGGCACGGCTCGCCACGGTGCGGGCGGTCCGTGACGCCGGTCTGTCCTGCTCGGTGTTCCTGATGCCCGTGCTGCCGTTCATCACCGACACGAAGGCGCACCTCGACGACGCGATCGGCCGCGCGGCGGCTGCCGGTGCCACCAGCGTCATGTACTCCGCGCTCCACCTGAAGCCGGGCGTCAAGCCCTGGTACATGGACTGGCTCGCGCGCACGTACCCGGACCTCGTCGCCAGGTACCGGTCGATGTACCTCGACAACACCTACCCGCCGAAGGACTACCGCCGCTGGCTCGGCGAGCGGATCCGCCCGATCATGCGGGCGCACGGGATCGGTCTCGGGCGTGTGGACCCGGCGACGGGCTCGATGGGCTTCTCGGTGGACGGCCCGGGGAGCGACCGGGCAGCCGGGGTCTCGCCGCTCAAGCGCGCCGATCCGGGCTGGGAGCACGGGCTCCGCCAGCAGGCTCTGGCACCCACCAGAGCGCGGGTGCAGGGCATCACGAACGGGGTGCCGACGCTCTTCTGACGACCGCTCGGAGCGCGTTCGGGGGACAGCAGGGGTGCAGCCAGGCCCGGTATCATCGACCCAGTC
Organism: Microbacteriaceae bacterium PS02333; assembly: GCA_029959665.1. Lineage (GTDB taxonomy): Bacteria > Actinomycetota > Actinomycetes > Actinomycetales > Microbacteriaceae > Curtobacterium > Curtobacterium guangdongense. The sequence continues at coordinate 6,842 of JASCOI010000136.1, read as the reverse complement.
GTCGCCCGGTGCCCGATCCGGGGTACACGGCCGGACCATCGGTGGTTGGATCGTGGACGGCGCTCCCTGGCTCCCGGAAGGACGATGCACCGTGCTCGGCATCCCCACACACCTCGCTCCGCGCGTGAACGCGTGGTCGACGGTGCGGGCATTCCACGCGGCCGCCATCGGCTCCCTCGTCGCAGCAGCGATCACCCTGCTGCTGTTCCGTCTCAGCGACCCCGATGTCCGCATCATCGGCGCCGTGCTCGCGCTGGTGCCGATGCTCGGCATGATCGGCGTGCACGTGCAGTTCGGCACGTGGCGGTCGGCGATCGCCTTCCTCGCCGTCGGTGGGACGTGTGCCTGGTGGTTCACGCACGTCGTCCAGGGCGAGATCGCGGTCCCGTGGGTGGCCTCGTACCTGTTGTCGCTCGTCGTGATCCCGCTCGTGCTCGTCGGTGGGGCTGGCGCGGTGCCGGGCAGGGTCGTCCTCTGGTCGATCGCCGGTCTCGTCGTCGGCCGCATCGCCACCACCATCGCGACCATCCAGGTGGGTGGCGCCGGTCATCCGCTGGTCCTGGCGTGGGTGACCCTCGCGTTCGTGGTGGCGATCGTGCTGGTCGCCGGCCGCAGCACGGCGAGGTCACAGCGCGTCCAGCCCGAGCTCCTCCGCTCGGCGCGGGAGGAGCACGTGTCGGCCTACCGCTTCGGCGTCGAGGCAGAAGCCTCCGCGATCTTGCACGACACCGTCCTCAACCACCTGGGTGCGATCGCGCTGGCACCGGACGGCCCGATGGACGAGCACCTCGCGCGGACCGTCGAGTCCGACGTGGCGATGCTCACCGGCCGCGAGTGGCTCGCTCCGGAGCAGCGCGCCGACGGAGGAGCAGCGGTCGAGGCCTTCGAGCACGTCGTCGAGGAGCACCGCGCCCACGGACTCGAAGTCGTCGTGACCGGCGACCCGTCGGCCATGGCGCGACTCGAACCGGCCGCGGTGACGGCCCTCGTCCGTGCGGTCGGACAGTGCCTGGCCAACGTGCGGAAGCACGCCGGCACCGACACCGCCGAGGTGAGCGTGTTCGACGACGGCGTCGCGTGCACGGTCATGGTGGTCGACGACGGCCGCGGCTTCGACGAGCAGCAGACCGGCACCGACCGGATGGGGCTGCGGAACTCGGTCCGGGAGCGCGTGGGCCGTGTCGGCGGCGACGTGCAGGTGTGGTCGTCACCCGGGACCGGCACGAGCGTGATGATGACGGTGCCGTACGGCGCGCTGACCGGGTCCGTCCGGTCGATCGGGCGAGCCGACGGCGACGACCACCTCGGGGCTGCCTCATGAGCGCCAGGACCGCACAGCAGTACGACCCGCTCGGTGCGATGGGATCGCGGCCGCTCGCCGTGGTCCTCGGTGCGGTCGGCGTGGTGTGGGCGATCGTCGTCTCGGTGTTCGATCGTGACGTCGTCGGCAGCCCGACGCTCAGCGCCCTGACCGTCCTGCTCCTCGCGGCGTCCACAGCGGTGGTGATCACGGCGTCGAGCCCGTTCCGCGCGCCCTTCCCGCGCTGGGCGTTCGTCCTCCACGTCGGCCTGCTCGCGCTGGCCGCGGTGACGAGCGTCGCCGCGCAGTGGGGGCCGGACGAGAGTGCCCTGAACGACTTCATGTCCCTGCTCACGGCGACGGGCATCGTGATGGTGGCCCCATACCGCCCGTGGCGTGACCTCGTGGTCGGCGGCGTGGCGCTCGCGGTGGTCGACGGTGTCGCCTGGGGTGTCGCTGCGTCGCAGTTCCCGAACGGCGTGCCGGTGGCCGTGGCGGCCTTTCTCGCGGCCGCTCCGACCCTGGTCCTCACGGCGGCCGCCGGGGTGTTCGCGTGGACGTTCGGCGGGCTCGCGGAGCGTGTGCAGATCCGTGCGGGCTCGTACTCGGTGGCGCGGGCCGAGCGCGACGGCATCGCCGCGAGCGTGCAGCAGGACCGCTCGATCATCCTCGCGCGGGACGTCGCACCGTTCTTCGCCGAGCTCCGCACCCGCGAGACGATCACGGACGCGGACCGGGCCCGTGCCAGGTCGATCGCCGACGGTATCCGCCGGGCGATGGTCGCCGACGCCGACCGGACGTGGTTCGAGCAGGCCGTCCGTGCCGAGGGCGGTGCGGGAGCGGCAATCGACGATCCCGACGGGCTCATCAGCACGCTCGACGCCGACCAACGCACGGTCGTCCGCACGTTCGTCCGAGCAGCGCTCCGCGCCTCCACCGTCGATCCCGCGGGCTTCCGCGCCGCCGTGCACCGGGTCGAGGACGGCCGCGTCGAGATCGCCCTCGACGTCGCGGTCGCCGACTCGGACATCGGCATCCACCGCACGTTCGACCCCTACTTCGCCGTCCTCCGCGTCACCTTCCCCGACCTCGACGTCGCGGTCCGTCCCTCGTCCCTCGCACTAAGGTTCTCGTATGACCAGCACTGACCCGAACAGGCTGACGGAAGGGATGCCTGCCCTGCCGAACCCCGGATCCCGCCGGGTGCGACTGGCCATCCTCGACGACCACGAAGTCCTCCTCGACAGCCTGTCGAGCTGGATCGCCGTGAACGCCTTCGACTTCGACCTGGCCCTCACCGCGCACACCTGGCTCGAGATGGTGCACAGCGACAGCTTCCCGACCGACCTGGTGTTCCTGGATTTCCAGCTGAAGGAGCCCGTCTCGATCGAGGCCCGCGTCCGCACCTGCCGTGCCGCCGGCGCGAAGGTCATCGTCCTGTCGAGCGTCGACACCCGGGAGTCCCGCGACCGTGCGCTCGCCGCCGGTGCCGCTGCCTTCCTGTCGAAGTCGCTCCCGATGCGCGAGGTGATGGACGTCGCCCGCGACGTGATGGGCGTCGAGCGGGAGACCCCGACCCAGCGTGAATGGCGTCCGCTCCCGACCGGCGCGACGGCCCACCAGCGACCGAAGCTCAGCCACGGTGAGGAAGAGGCGCTCCGGCTGTACGTGTCCGGCTACTCCACGAACGAGGTCGCGTCGCAGATGAACGTGCAGTACGAGACCGCGAAGACGTACCTACGCCGGGTCCGTGAGAAGTACGCCAAGGTCGGTCGTCCCGCGTCGAAGAAGTCCGACCTGATCCGTCGCGCGGCGGAGGACGGCTTCCTCTCCTAGTGGCGAAGCTGTACTTCCGCTACGGGGCGATGAACAGCGGCAAGAGCACGGGGCTCCTGCAGGCCGCGTACAACTACGAGGAGCGCGGACACCGTGTGCTCCTCGCGAAGCCGTCCGTCGACACGAAGGGGGACCGCGAGATCGTCTCCCGTCTCGGCGTGACGCGGGAGGTCGACATCGTGCTGCCGGCCGACGTCGACGTGCGTGGTGCCGTGACCGACGCCGGTGCCACCGACCCCGAGTCCGACCGGCTCGACGGCATGGTCCGTCCGGTCAGCTGCGTGCTCGTCGACGAGGCGCAGTTCCTCACCCCGACGCAGGTCGACGACCTGCTGCGGATCGCGGTCCTCGACGAGATCCCGGTGATCGCGTACGGCATCCGTACCGACTTCCGGACCGAGGCCTTCCCCGGCAGCCGACGTCTGCTCGAGGTCGCGCACTCGCTCGAAGAGCTCAAGACCATCTGCCGCTGCGGCCGCAAGGCGGTGTTCAACGCCCGCAAGGTCGACGGGCGCTTCGTGTTCGACGGGTCACAGGTCGCGATCGACGGCGTCGACGTCGAGTACGAGTCCCTCTGCGCGAACTGCTACCTGACGGAGTCGGGCGGCCGCCTCGACGGCAACTGACGGGCCGCGCACCGGACAGGAGGCCCGTGGCGGGGCCGACACGAGCCTCCCGTCCGCCGTCCGGTGCGGAATGCACGCGACCCGGCGCGCGTTGCCGCCCACATGAGCGACGCATCCGTGCACCTGTCCGTCCTCGACCTGGCGACCCGCGAGTACGGCCAGTCCAACACCGAGGCGCTGCAGGGCTCCATCGACATGGCCGTGCACGCCGAGAAGCTCGGCTACGAGCGCTTCTGGGTCGCCGAGCACCACGGGATGCCCGGGATCACGTCGTCGGCTCCAGCGGTGCTCCTGAGCGCCGTCGGGGCCGCGACCAGCACCATCCGCATCGGGTCCGGCGGGGTGATGCTGCCGAACCACGCGCCGCTCGTCGTCGCCGAGCAGTTCGGGACCCTCCGGGCGCTCTACGGCGACCGCGTCGACCTCGGTCTCGGGCGCGCCCCCGGGACCGACGGGGCGACCGCGATGGCGCTCCGCCGCACGGACCGTCTCGACGTCGACGACTTCCCCGAGCGGCTCGCCGACCTGATCGGCTTCTTCACCGGCATGGACGAGTCCAACCCGCTCGCCCGCATCCGCGCCGTCCCCGGGTACGGCGACGTGCCCGAGTTCTGGCTGCTGGGGTCCTCCGGCTACAGCGCGCAGGTCGCCGGGGCGCTCGGCATCTCGTTCGCGTTCGCGCACCACTTCGCGTCCGACAACACCGAGGCGGCGCTCGCGCTCTACCGCGACTCGTTCCGGCCCTCGCGCTTCCGGTCGGAGCCGAACGCACTCATCGGCGTGCAGGTGGTCACCGACGAGGACCCCGCCGTCATCGAGGAGCAGAGCGCTCCCGGCATGATCTCGTTCATCCGGATGCGCCAGGGCGCGAAGCCCGAGCCGGTGTCCATGGACGAGGCCCGCGCCTACGAGTTCAGCGACCTCGAGCGTCGGTTCATCGCGGCGCGCACCGAGCGCCAGGCCTACGGCTCGGCGGACGAGGTCGCGTCGAAGATCAACTCGTTGCTCGAGTCGACCGGTGCGAACGGCGTGATCGTCGCGCCGGGTGCTGCGCAGGCGCGGTACCGGCACCAGGCGCTCGACGTCGTGGCGTCGCTGCACGGGGCCGGGCGCTTGGTGCGTCCGTCGGTCGCCGTCGGCTGACGGGTCGCCCGCTGCCGCTGGCGCTGGCGGCCGCGCGGCGCGGATCGGATCCGCACAACCGAAAGCAATCGGCAGCACGGCGTTGCCTGGTGCGGAGCGGATTCGGTTGTTCCCGGGTCGCCGTCACCCCGGCCGGGAGGCTCGGGTCAGGTGAGCAGGCCCAGTCGCGTGGCCGTCGCCACGGCTCCCACCCGGCTGGTCACGTCGAGCTTCCGGAACACGTTGTAGACGTGGCGCTTCACCGTCCCGACCGCGAGCCCGAGGTCGGTGGCGATCTCGGCGTTCGAGCGCGCAGCGGCGACGAGCCGGAGCACCTCGACCTCGCGGTCGCTCAGCGGGGTGCCGGCGCGGGCGTCGGTGACGACGTCGACCGGGAACGTCACCGGTGCGGCGGGCTGGGTGCTCGCGCGGACGATGCGCTCGACGAGCTCGCGGCTCGGGGTGTCTTTCGTCACGAAGTCCACCGCGCCGGCGTCCAGCAGCGCGCGGCGGAGGACGGCGTCCCGGTGCATGGTCAGCACCACGACGGCGATGCCCGGGTGGTTCCGGCGCACGGTGGCGATGGTCGTGCGGGCCGGAGGGCCGTCGAGCTCGACGTCGAGGAGGAGCAGGTCGATGGCTGCCGCCTCGGGCCCGTCGAGGACGTCGGACGGGCGCTCACCGTGTGCGACGACGCGGATCGTCGGGACCGACGACAGGATCGTCGCGAGTCCCTCGCGGAACAGGCGGTGGTCGTCGACGATCGCGACGTGCGTGACGGTCGGGTTCACAAGGCTCCCTTCGGCACGACGAGCGTGACGGTCGTGCCGGCGCCGGGTGCACTCGTGACGTCGATCCGAGCGCCGATCAGCGCGGCGCGCTCCCGCATCGTGGACTGACCCAGTCGGCCCTCGGCGCTTCCGTCGGTGTTGAACCCGGGACCATGGTCTCGCACGGTGACGGTGAGGGCATCGGCACCCCAGTCGAACCGGACGTGGACGGCGGCGTCGCGCGCGTGCTTCCACCAGTTGGTGAGTGCTTCGAGGAGGATCGTCAGCGACTCCTCCGCCCGCCAGTTCACGAGCGGTACCGCTGTGCCGTGCGACGCGATCGTCACCCGTTCGGTGTCCGGGAACAGGTCCTTGACGTGTCGGGCGAGCGCGGCGTCCAGGACGTCGTCCCCGACGCGGGCGTGCAGGGCGACGGCGAGGTTCTGGACGTCGCCGAGCGCTCGGCGCAGCTGCGTCGCGGCGGCCTCGAGCTGTGCGGTGCGCTCCGGGGCCGGGGGATCGGTGAGGAGCGCGAGGTCGATGCGCTGGAGGCCGGCGAGGATCCCGTGCGCGACCCGGTCGTGCAGGTCGCGGGCGATGTGGGCTCTGGAGTCCAGGTTCGCCGTCGTGACGCGTTGGCGGAGCGCCTCGGTGTACGCGACCGCTCCGGCGGGGAACCGACTCCAGATGCCCGCGTGCAGGGCCCTGGACGCGCGCAGGAGCTCCGTGGGGGTGCTGGCACCGACCTCGTCGACGAAGACCGGCAGGTACTCGTCGAAGAGCACCTCGGCCGCGAGCATCGCCCCTGCCGGGTGCTGCATGTGTTCGGCGTGCAGGGCACCCGTCGCCAGGTGCTCGTCGGCGAGGAGGAGGTCGCTCGTGATCGAGCCTTCCTCGCCCTCGGCGTAGCGACGGTGTGCGTCCTCGAGCATCGACGTCACGTTCTCGAACAGGCTGGCGGCCATCACGGGGTCGTCGCGGAGTTCGGGGAACATCGTGCCGATGCGGGCGACGACGGGGGCGAGGCGGTCGGGGGTCTCCATGTCGCAAGTCAGGCTAGCGTCGGCCGGCGGGGACACGTCCTGGCACACCGGCCGGTGTGTCCCCGGGCACACGTGTCCCCAGCACACGGAGAAGGGGCGGCGCGGGGGGGCGGGGGGGCGGGCGCGGGGGGGGGGGGGGGGGGTT
>JASCOI010000135.1 GCA_029959665.1 Microbacteriaceae bacterium PS02333 | reverse complement strand
GAACGGAGACGCGCCGGACGGGAGGCTCGGTGCGGGCTGGCACCGCGCCTCCCGTCCGGAACGGCGCGGTTCCAGGACTCGCCGCGCGTCGACCGCCCAGGTTCCGGGACACGCTCGCGGAGCGCATCGAGATGCCGCAATTTCGGAACCTCGACCGTCAGTCCGGACGTCCCGACCCGCGCGCGACAGCGCGCTCAGCGCGCGGCGCGCGCCTCGCGCTTCAGCCGACGCCGCCGCAACCGGTTGATCCGCGTCGCCCAGGTCGGCCCCTCGTAGAGGAACGCCGTGTAGCCCTGCACGAGCGTCGCGCCGGCGTCGACGCGGGCCTGCACGTCCGCCTCGGAGGTGACTCCCCCGACCGCGATCACGCAGAAGTCGGTGGGAACGGCGGCGCGCACGCGGCGCAGGACGTCGAGCGACCGGGCGGACAGCGGCGCCCCGGAGAGCCCGCCGGCCCCCATCGCCTCGACCTCGGCGACCGGGGTCGCGAGCCCGGAGCGGGAGACCGTCGTGTTGTTCGCGATGACCCCGGCGAGCCCGAGCTCGACCACGAGCCCGGCGATCGCGTCGATCTGCTCGTCGGTGAGGTCCGGCGCGATCTTCACCAGCACGGGGACCCGCCCGGCGGCGTCGTTCACGGCGGAGAGCAGCGGACGGAGCTGGTCGAGCTCCTGCAGCCCACGGAGACCCGGCGTGTTCGGCGAGCTCACGTTGACCGCGAGGTAGTCCGCGAACGGCGCGAGGAGCCGCGTCGACTCGAGGTAGTCGTCGACCGCGTCCGCGACGTCGACCACGCGGCTCTTGCCGATGTTCACGCCGATGACGGGCCGACCCGGGTTCCGGCGAGCTCGCTCGAGTCGGCGTGCCGCGGCCGCCGCGCCCTGGTTGTTGAACCCCATGCGGTTGATCAGGGCACGGTCGGCGATGAGCCGGAACAGCCGCGGCTTGTCGTTGCCCGGCTGGGGCTTCGCCGTGATCGTCCCGACCTCGACGTGTCCGAACCCGAGCAGGCCGAGGCCGCCGATCCCCCTGGCGTCCTTGTCGAACCCGGCGGCGAGGCCGAACCGGGACGGGAAGTGGATGCCCATCGTCGTGACGCCGTCGTCCGCCGACGGACGGGAGTACCGCTCGACGAGCCCCCGCACGATCGGGACCTTCGGGAGCACCTTGATGACGCCGAACGCCAGGTGGTGCGCACGCTCGGGGTCCATGTTCGCGAAGACGCCGCGGAAGACGGCCCCGTACCCGGCGCGGACGATGCGTTCCGCGATGCCGCTCACGCGTCGGCCCCGGTCGTCGACTGCGGCTCACCGTGGTGGTCGATGCGAAGCTGCCCGATCGCGGACTCGAAGTCCTCGAGCGAGTCGAACGCCTGGTACACGCTGGCGTACCGGAGGTAGGCGACCTCGTCGAGTTCGCGGAGCGGGTCGAGGATCGCGAGACCGATGTCGTTCGCCTCGATCTGGCTGGCGCCGGAGGACCGCACGATCTCCTCCACCCGCTGCGCGAGCACCGCGAGGTCGGAGTCCGTCACGGGGCGGCCCTGGCACGCCTTCCGGACGCCCGAGATGATCTTCTCCCTGCTGAACGGTTCGAGCACCCCGTTGCGCTTGACGACGTTGAGCGATGCGGTCTCCGTCGTGGAGAAGCGGCGCCCGCAGTTCGGGCACTGGCGACGGCGGCGGATCGAGGTACCGTCGTCGCTCGTGCGGGAGTCGACGACGCGGGAGTCCGGGTGGCGGCAGAAGGGGCAGAACATGTCGTGCCCCAGGCTATCGGTTCGGCACGCCCACTACGGGCGGACGGGCGAACCCGTGCGGGCCGTCACCGCGGCACCGTGGGCGGGGAGCTGCTCCTCCGTCGAGAGCGCGACGATGTGCGGCGCGACCTCGGCCAGCGCATCGGCCGTGTAGCGGATCACCTGCTGGGGCCGCAGGAACGTCGACGCCGACAGTCCGGAACCGAACCGGGCCTGACCGCCGGTGGGCAGCACGTGGTTCGAGCCGGCCAGGTAGTCCCCGAGGCTCACGGGCGTGCTCGGGCCGACGAACACCGCGCCCGCCGCGTCGATGGCCGCCAGGACCGCGTCGTCGTCCACGGTCTGGATCTCGAGGTGCTCCGGCCCGTACGCGTTGCTCACGGTCGCCGCGTCCGCGAGCGAGTCCACCAGGACGACGGCGGACTGCGGGCCGTCGAGCGCGGCCTGGAGGCGCGTGGCCGTCCCGAGCACCGCCGTCTGTCCCGGGATGGCGGCTTCCACCGCATCGGCGAACGTCGCCGACGTCGTCACCAGGACGCTGCCGGCCTGCTCGTCGTGCTCGGCCTGGCTGATGAGGTCGGCCGCGACGTACGCGGGGTCGGCGGACTCGTCGGCGATGACCAGGATCTCGGTGGCGCCGGCCTCGGCGTCGATCCCGACCACGCCACGGACCAGGCGCTTGGCTGCGGCGACGTAGTTGTTGCCGGGCCCGGTGACGAGGTCGACCGGCTCGAGGCCGATCGACGGCACGCCGTACGCCAGCGCACCGATCGCTCCGGCTCCGCCCATCGCATAGACCTCGTCGATGCCGAGGAGCCCGGCCGCGGCGAGGATCGTCGGGTGCACGGCACCGCCGTGGTCGCGCTGCGGCGGGGACACGAGCGCGATCGAGCCGACGCCAGCGACCTGCGCCGGGACGACGTTCATGACGACGCTCGACGGGTACACGGCCTTGCCGCCGGGGACGTAGAGCCCGACGCGGCGCATCGGCTGCCAGCGCTGGTGGACTTCAGCGCCGTCCGCCAGCGTCGTGACGGACGCGGCGGGGACCTGGGCGGCACTCGCTGCCCGGACGCGGCGGATCGCCTCGTCGAGCGCCGTGCGGAGCTCCGGCGTGAGCCCGGCGACCGCAGCGGCGATGTCGGCGGCAGGCACCCGGACGGCGGCCGGCGCTCCCCCGTCGAACCGCTCGGCCTGCTCCTGCAGCGCTTCGGCTCCACGCTCGCGGACGTCGTCCACGAGCACCCGGGCCGCGTCCACCGCGTGTCCGACGTCACCGACGGCGCGCGGCATGAGGCGGAGGAGTTCGGCGCGGACGGGCAGTCCGCCACGGAGGTCGATTCGCTGCATCATGAGGCGTCCAGCGTACCGACGTCGGATGCACGTCCGAGCACGGCGTCGATGACGGGCGCGTGCCGCTCGACGTCGTCACTGCCCCACGAACCGGCGAAGTGCAGCGTGGCGATCCGGAACGCGAGCGCGCGGACGAGCAACTGTGACCACTCCGAGATCCCGTCGCCGAGTGGCTCGATGCCGTCGAGCGGGTACCCGTGCCAGCACGACGCGTCCACCGCGGCGATCGCGGCACCGAGCCCCGCCGGTCGCCAGTACGGCGGCCAGTCGATGACCGCCGGAGGATGCCCGTCGGCGAACAGCACGTTGCCGAGGAGGTCGCCGTGGACCAGCTGGGACGGTGCCTCGACGGGACGGAACGCCGCGACCAGCCGGTCGAGCGACGGGTCCCGCGGCAGCTCGTCGTCGTCCCACACGGCCCGGTCCGCACGCGACCACGGGTTGTCCTTCATAGCGAGGAACCCCGGCCGCTCGAGCCCGACGATCGCCCGGTGGAACGCGGTGCCCGCACGGATGACGTCAGCGACCCGGGTCTCGTCGGCCTGTCCGGGGAGCCACTCCCACGCTTCCCAAGCACCGTGCCGCCACTCGCCCGTGGTCGTCGGGACGGGTCGAGGGGTCCGGAAGCCGTCGCCGTCCGGCAGCGACGCGAGGACCCCGGCTCGCCAGTCCGTCTCGGTGGGACCGTCGTGCGGACGGAGCACCACGGCTCCGGCACGCCACGTCAGCCCCCGGCCGCCAGCCAGTCGCTGGAGCGTCGCGCCCGCGACCCCGAACGCCCGGAGCGTGTCGGAGTCCGGAACACGACGCACGTCGACTCCCCTACACCAGGCAGCGCGGACCGAGCAGGCTCTTCAGCTCGCCGAACAGGTCCGGGGTGAGGTTCACCGGGAACGGCAGCTCGAACGTCCGGGCGACGTCGTCCTTGAGCAGCTTCAGCCGGACCTCGGTGTCGCCACTGTGCCGACCGAGCACGGCGGCCAGCTCGGTGACGATCTCGGTCGTCGCCTGGCGCTCCGGCACGCTCAACGTCAGCGGGCCGGAGCCCATGACGTCGCCGAGGTTCGGCTGGAACATGCTCACCGCGTGCAGTGCCTTGCCGTCGTCGCGGACGTTGACACGACCACGCAGCACGACGATCGAGTCGGCCACGAGCGACGGACCGAACTCCTGGTAGGTCTTGCCGAGGAACATCACGCCGATCTCGCCGCCGAAGTCCTCGATCTGGACGATGCCGTACGGGTTGCCGCTCGTCTTCGCGACGCGGTGCTGCACGCTCGTCAGCAGGCCGGCCACGGTGACCGTCTCGCCTTCGACCGAGTCGTCCATGCCGATCAGGTCCGCGATGGTGACCGACTGGTGCTTCGCGAGCTCGATCTCCAGCCCGGCGAGCGGGTGGTCGGAGACGTAGAGCCCGAGCATGTCGCGCTCGAACGCCAGCTTGTCGCGCTTCGACCACTCCGGGCGGTCGGGCACCTGCGACACCACGGTCATCGAGGGCTGTTCCTCGGCGACCTCGGCGAAGAGCGAGTCGAAGTCGAACCCGACGTTGCCGTGCACCTCGTCGCGCTTGACCTTCACCGCGGCCTCGACCGCGCCCTCGTGGATCTCCACGAGGGCCCGTCGGGTGTCGCCGAACTCGTCGAACGCGCCGGCCTTGATGAGCGACTCGACGGTCCGCTTGTTCGCGGACGAGATCGGGATCTTGCGGAGGAAGTCGTGGAACGAGTCGAACGCGCCCTTCTCGGTGCGGGCCTTCACGATGTCGTCGACGACGTTGAACCCGACGTTCCGGATCGCGCCCATGCCGAATCGGATGTCGTCGCCGACGGCCGCGAAGAAGCCGATCGACTCGTTGACGTCCGGCGGCATGACCTTGATGCCCATTCGACGGCACTCGTTGAGGTACAGCGCGAGCTTGTCGCGGGCGTCGCCGACGCTCGTCAGCAGTGCCGCCATGTACTCGGCCGGGTAGTGGGCCTTGAGGTACGCGGTCCAGAACGACACCACGCCGTACGCCGCGGAGTGCGCCTTGTTGAACGCGTAGTCGGAGAACGGCAGCAGGATGTCCCACAGCGTCTTGATCGCCGCGGCCGAGTAGCCGTTGTCCTGCATGCCCTTCTCGAAGCCCGCGTACTGCTTGTCCAGCTCGGACTTCTTCTTCTTGCCCATCGCGCGACGGAGGATGTCCGCCTGGCCGAGGGAGAACCCGGCGACCTTCTGCGCGATGGCCATGACCTGCTCCTGGTAGATGATCAGGCCGTAGGTCGTGCCGATGATGTCCTTGAGCGGCTCTTCGAGCTCCGGGTGGATCGGCGTGATCGCCTGCTCGCCGTTCTTGCGGAGCGCGTAGTTCGTGTGCGAGTTCGCACCCATCGGGCCCGGACGGTACAGGGCGATGAGCGCGGAGATGTCCTCGAAGTTGTCGGGCTTCATCAGCCGCAGCAGGCCACGCATCGGGCCGCCGTCGAGCTGGAAGACGCCGAGGGTGTCGCCGCGCTGCAGGAGCGCGTACGCCTCGGGGTCCTCGAGCCCCATGGTCTCGAGGTCGAGTTCGGTGCCGCGGTTCGTCTTGATGTTGTCGAGGGCGTCACTGATGATCGTGAGGTTCCGGAGGCCCAGGAAGTCCATCTTGATCAGGCCGAGCGACTCCGATGCCGGGTAGTCGAACTGCGTGACGATCTGGCCGTCCTGCTCCCGCTTCATGATCGGGATGATGTCGATCAGCGGGTCGCTCGACATGATCACGCCGGCCGCGTGCACGCCCCACTGGCGCTTCAGCCCCTCGAGCCCGAGGGCGGTGTCGAACACCGTCTTCGCTTCCGGGTCGGTCTCGACCACGGTGCGGACGTCGACGGCTTCCTTGTAGCGCGGGTGGTTCTTGTCGAAGATCCCGGTCAGCGGGATGTCCTTGCCCATCACGGGCGGCGGCATCGCCTTGGTGAGCTTCTCGCCCATCCCGAACGGGAACCCGAGGACGCGCGAGGAGTCCTTGAGCGCCTGCTTCGCCTTGATCGTGCCGTAGGTGACGATCTGCGCGACGCGTTCGGAACCGTACTTCTCGGTGACGTACTTGATCGCCTCACCGCGGCGCCGGTCGTCGAAGTCGACGTCGAAGTCGGGCATCGAGACGCGGTCGGGGTTGAGGAAGCGCTCGAAGATCAAGCCGTGCCGGATCGGGTCGAGGTCGGTGATGCGCATCGCGTACGCCACCATCGAGCCGGCACCGGAACCACGCCCTGGTCCGACGCGGATGCCGTGGTCCTTCGACCAGTTGATGAAGTCGGCGACCACGAGGAAGTAGCCGGGGAAGTTCATCTGGTTGATGATCCCGACCTCGTAGTCGGCGCGGGCCTGGACCTCGTCCGAGATGCCGTCCGGGTACCGGTACTGCAGACCCTTCGCCACCTCTTTCTCGAACCAGGAGTGCTCGGTCTCGCCCTCCGGCACCGGGAACTTCGGCATGTAGTTCGCCGAGGTGTCGAACTCGACGTCGCACCGTTCGGCGATCAGCAGGGTGTTGTCGCACGCGTCCAGGTTGTCGCGGAACACGTGCCGCATCTGCTGCGGGGTCTTCAGGTAGAACTCGTCGGCGTCGAACTTGAAGCGGTTCGGGTCGTTGAGGGTCGAGCCGGACTGCACACAGAGCAGCGCGGCGTGCGACTTGGCGTCGTGGGAGTGCGTGTAGTGCAGGTCGTTCGTGCCGACCAGCGGGATGCCGAGGTCCTTCGCGATCTTGATGACGTCGCTCATCACCCGGCGCTCGATCTCGAGCCCGTGGTCCATCACCTCGGCGAAGTAGTTCTCCTTGCCGAAGATGTCGCGGTAGTCCGCGGCCGCCTTGATCGCCTCGTCGTACTGCCCGAGGCGGAGACGCGTCTGGATCTCGCCGGACGGGCAGCCCGTCGTGGCGATGATGCCCTCGTGGTACTCCTGCAGGAGCTCGATGTCCATGCGCGGCTTGAAGTAGTAGCCCTCGATCGAGGCCTTCGACGACAGCCGGAACAGGTTGTGCATGCCCGTCGTGTTCTCGGCGAACATCGTCATGTGCGTGTACGAACCGGCACCGGAGACGTCGTCCCCGCCGCCGTCTCCCCAGCGCACACGGGTCTTGTCGGTCCGGTGGGTGCGCGGCGTGATGTACGCCTCTGTCCCGATGATGGGTTTGACGCCACCGGCCTTCGCGGCCTTCCAGAACTCGAACGCCCCGAACATGTTGCCGTGGTCGGTCACCGCCACGGCGGGCATGCCCTGCGCCGCGGTCTCGGCGACGAGGTCGTTGAGTCGCGCGGCACCGTCGAGCATCGAGTACTCGCTGTGCACGTGCAGGTGGACGAAGGAGTCGGAATCCGACACGGAACCTCCGGTTGGTGACGCTGCTGCGGGGTGGGAACAGCCTAACCGCGACGGGCGACAACCGCGGCCCAGACGGCACCGCTCCCGGCCTCGACGGCGCCGCTCCCGGCCCGGATCTCAGCGGACGAGCGGCAACCAGATGTCGTCGACGATCTCGAGGATCCGCGCGTCGGGCACCCGCTTCAGCGTCATCACGAGGTCGTGCCGCATCAGGTCGGACGGCAGCGACACCAGTCCCTCCGGCCACTCCCGAGCCGGAATCTCGCCACGGTCCGCCGCTCGCTCGAGGAACACCCTGCCGATCGTCGTCCGGCCGCCCAGCAACCGCGACCGGAGGTCGGCCGGGGACAGTCCGGTGTCGGCGTTGATGTTCGACATGTACAGGCTGATCACGGTGATGAAGTCGGACCGCGCCGCGTTGAAGTCCCGCAGAGCGGCGAGGATGTCCCCACGGAGCGACCCGGTGTCCACGACGGGACGGCGTTCGAACAGCCCGGCGTGCTGCAGCGCCGCGAGCACGAGGTCCACCTTCGTCGGCCACCTGCGGTAGAGCACGGGCTTCGACGTCTCGGCGCGCGCGGCGACGCCCTCGTAGGTCAGCCCGGCGTAGCCCACCTGCTCGAGCTCCTGCCAGGCGGCGTCGAGCAGCGCCGACTCGAGCTCGGCACCGCGGCGTCGTGTCCTTGCAAGATCCACTTGCGTATCTTAACGCGCGGCAGTAGCTTGGCGCCAACAAGAAACGGGAGCGTATCTCCAAATGGACAAGAACCTCAGCAGACTGGCCATCGCGCTGGTCGTCGGTGCGATGGCACCGTTGTTCGACTCGACGATCGTGAGCGTGGCGCTGCACACCCTCAGCCGCGACCTGCACACCAGCGTCGACACCATCCAGTGGGTCAGCACCGGCTACCTCCTCGCGATGGGCGTCACGGTGCCCCTCGTCGGGTGGCTGCAGAACCGCGTCGGCGGACGACGCCTCTGGATGGCGTCGCTCGTCGTCTTCCTGCTCGGCAGCATCCTGTGTTCCCTCGCGTGGGACGCGCCGAGCCTGATCGTGTTCCGCGTCGTCCAGGGTGTCGGCGCCGGCGCGATGATGCCGCTGCTGACCACGCTCCTCATGCAGGCGGCCGGTGGACGGAACGTCGGCAAGCTCATGGCGGTCGCGTCGCTGCCCACCGCGCTCGGGCCCATCCTCGGCCCGGTCATCGGCGGCCTCATCCTCGGTGCCGGCAGCTGGCCGTGGCTGTTCTGGGTGAACGTGCCGTTCGCCGTCGCCGGACTCGTCCTCGCCTGGCGGTTCATGCCGGCGGACGGACCGGTCGGCACGGCGCGGCTGGACGCCGTGGGCCTCGTGCTGCTCTCCCCCGCCGTCGTCGGAGTCCTCTACGGCTTGAGCAACGCCAGCCGGCCGGACGGCTTCGCCCGGCTCGACGTGTGGGCCCCCCTCGGCGTCGGCGTCGTCCTGCTCGCCGCGTTCGTCCTCTGGGCCACACGCCGCCGGGGTGCCGCCCTGGTGGACCTCGCCCTGCTCCGACACCGCCCGCTCGCCGCCGCGGCCACGCTGATGTTCCTGATGGGTGCGGCGTTGTACGGCGGGATGCTCCTGCTGCCGCTGTCGTTCCAGGAGCTGCGCGGGACGGACGCGCTCGGCGCGGGGCTGCTGCTCATCCCGCAGGGCGTCGGTTCGCTGCTCAGCCGGTCGCTCGCCGGACGCCTCACGGACCGGATCGGCGCACGGCTGGTCGCGGTCGTCGGGTTCGCCGTGGTCCTCGCGGCGACGATCCCCTTCGCGTTCGCGGACGGCTCCACGAACGAGTGGTGGATCGCACTCGTCCTCGTGGTCCGCGGACTCGGCCTCGGCGCCGTGATGATCCCGATCATGGCCGTCGGCTTCGTCGGACTCGACCGACCGGAGATGCCGCACGCCAGCACCATCACCCGACTCGCTCAGCAGCTCGGCGGCGCGTTCGGGACCGCCGTGCTCGCCGTCGTGCTCGCGGGCGCCGCGGCCGGTGGCGACGCGGCTGCAGCGTTCCAGCAGGCGTTCTGGTGGGCGATCGGGATCACCGGGGTCGCGACGGTGCTCGCGCTGCTGCTGCCCGGCCGTCGGGCAACCGGTGGCGAGACGCCGGCGCCCGCGCCCGCCTCCGCCCGGCAGCCGGCGCCCAGCACCGTCGAGTGAGTCGCAGTGGCGGCGCGCCCGAGTGTCGGGCCGCCACGCCTGCGCACTCGCCGG
>JASCOI010000134.1 GCA_029959665.1 Microbacteriaceae bacterium PS02333 | reverse complement strand
TGTATACGCCCCCGGCCCCCGCCGGGCCCGGCCCGGGGGGGGAGGGGAGGCTCGGTGCGGTGCCGCCACGAGCCTCCCGTCCGCCGCTGGTCGCGTCGACCACCGGTCCACTCCGCGGAGATCGGCCGTTGTCGGGGCGCGCCGCGCCTGCTTGGCTGGTCGGATGAGCGACCTGCGGTTCTCCGACGATCCGGCCGACCTCGACTTCGAGCGGGTGCACCGCTGGCTGAGCGAGCAGTCGTACTGGGCGCGGGGTCGGACCCGTGAGCAGCAGCGCGCCGCGATGGCCGGCTCGCGGGTGTTCGGCGTGTTCGACGACGCGAGCGGGGTCCAGCTCGGGTACGCCCGGGCGATCACGGACGGCGCGACGTTCGGCTGGCTCGCCGACGTCTTCGTCGACCCCGACGCCCGTGGTCGCGGCGTCGGCATCGCCCTCGTCGAGGGCATCACGACGGCGCTGGCGCCGCTCGGCCTCAAGCGGATCGTGCTGTACACCGCGGACGCACACGGCCTCTACGAGAAGTCCGGCTTCCGACCGGTGCCGGATCCGGACAACTGGATGGTCCTGCCCGGCCCGGGGTTCGGCCAGGACGTGCACGACTGACCACGAGCTGCCCGGAGAATGGACGCATGCGCCGCATCCTCCAGTCTTC
Source organism: Microbacteriaceae bacterium PS02333 (assembly GCA_029959665.1). Taxonomy (GTDB): domain Bacteria; phylum Actinomycetota; class Actinomycetes; order Actinomycetales; family Microbacteriaceae; genus Curtobacterium; species Curtobacterium guangdongense. The sequence goes on along the minus strand of JASCOI010000134.1, from coordinate 9,093 downwards.
GCTCGCCGCGGCGGTCCTCGTCCTGACCACGCTCGTCGCGACGGAGCCGGCCAGCGCGCACTCGTCGCTGACCGCGAGCAACCCGGCCGACGGTGCCACGGTGACGACGCCGCTGGAGCGGGTCGAGCTGACCTTCTCGCAAGCGCCGCTCGCCGGACTCGACGCCGGCCTCCGGATCGAGGTCCGCGACGCCGCCGGAACCGACGTGTCGAACGGGGAGGTGCTCGTCGACGGGACGACGATGTCCACCGGGGTCCGAGTCGAGGACGGGACGTACTCGGTGCTCTGGCGGTACGTCTCCCCCGACGGGCACCCGATCACCGGCGAGCTCGGCTTCACGGTCGCGCTGCCCGCCGCGTCGACGTCGGTACCGAGTCCGTCGTCGTCCTCCGTCGACGTGACACTGTCGGCGACCGCGCCGCCCGTCGCCGGGGCCGACGGCGGATCCCCCTGGTCCGCGGGACCGGCGCCGTGGATCGGTGGCGGCGCGCTGCTCGTCGCCGTGGCACTCGTGCTCGTCGCCACCACCCGCGGACGCCGAACCCCCGACGAGGAATGATTGAGCGTCAGTACGCGATGCGTCCGTCGCGGTCGTGGAACTCGCCCGTCGGGCCGCTCTGGTCGAGCGTCGCCAGGGCGAGGGTGGCGTCGGTCCCCTCGGTGACGGTCTGGTGGCCGCCGAACCCGTTGAACTCCGTCGCCGTGTAGCCGGGATCGCTGACGTTGACCCGGAAGTCGGGCAGGTTCTTGGCGTACTGCACGGTCAGCGCGATCACCGCTGCCTTCGACGCCGCGTACGGGATCGACGGCACCGGGTACTCGTCACGACCGGGGGTGGTCAGCCAGCGCGCGAACCCGACGCCGGACGCCACGTTGACGATCACCGGGTTCGCCGACTGCCGGAGACGGGGCAGTGCCGCCTGCGTCACCCGGACGATGCCGGTGACGTTGGTGTCGAGGACGTGCGCGATCGCGTCGGCGTCCAGGTCGTCGACGCCGAAGGACGTCCCGAGGATCCCGGCGTTGTTGACGAGGACGTCGAGTTCCGGCAGCGTCGCGATCGCCGCGTCGATGCTCGCCTGGTCAGTGACGTCGAGTTGGACGACGTGCGCGCCGAGGGCGCGTGCGGCATCGCCGGTCGCGGGGTCGCGCATGCCGGCGTGGACGGTGTGCCCGGCGTCGATGAGTCGTCGTGCGGTCTCGAGTCCGAGGCTCCGGTTGGCTCCGGTGATGAGTGTGGTGGTCATGCACCCAGCGTGGACCGCGAGCAGTGGGCCTCCCAGGTGCCGGTCGACGGTGGGACCCGGAGTACCAGGCCGATCCGGCCGATCGAAGCGATGATGGGGGCCATGAGCGAGTTCGCGAGTGTGCTGCGGTCCTGGCGTGATCGGGTCCGGCCCGAGGAGGTCGGCCTTCCCGCCGGACCCGGGCGACGCACGCCGGGACTCCGCCGCGAGGAACTCGCCGCGCTCGCCGGTGTGAGCGTCGACTACGTGGTCCGGCTCGAGCAGGGGCGCTCGGTGAACCCGTCGCCGCAGTTGCTCGGCTCCCTCGCGACCGCACTCCGACTGACGACCGAGGAGCGCGACCACCTCTTCCGCGTCGCTGATGCCGCTCCGCCGTCACGGAGCGTCGTCCCCCGCCACGTCACGCCAGGGGTCCAGCGCATGGTGGACCGTCTCGGCGACGTCCCGCTCGCGGTGTTCACGGCGGCGCACGACACGCTGCTCTGGAACGACCTCTGGGCGGCACTCACCGGCGACCCGGAACGCCTCGTGGGCATCGAGCGGAACCTGGTCTGGCGACACTTCATGCTCGGCCACGACGGGATCGAGTACGACGACGACCACCAGGAGGAGTTCTCCAGCGACCTCGTCGCCGACCTGCGCGTCGCCGTGGGGAAGTACCCGGGTGACCGGGCCCTTGCCGAGCTGGTCGCCAGGCTCCGACGGGAGTCGCCGGAGTTCGAGCGCCGATGGGCGGTCGCGCGGGTCGCGGAGCACCGGGCGAGCCGGAAGACCCTCCACACCGCCGTCGGTCCGATCACCGTGGACTGCGACGTGCTCAGCGTGCCGGGCGGGGACCTGCGGATCGTCGTCTACACGGCGGTTCCCGGATCGGTCGACGCCGACAAACTCGACCTGCTCCGCGTCACCGGGCTGCAGGACCTGGCGCCCCGCTGACCCGCCACGATCGGCTCACGCGGCCGTCAGGAGCAACGACGCGTTCTGGCCGCCGAAGCCGAACGAGTTGTTCAGCGCCGCCTGCATCGGCACGCGTCGTGCGACGCCGGACACGACGTCGAGGTCGATCTCCGGGTCCAGCCGCTCCAGGTTCAGCGTCGGCGGCACGATGCCCGTCTCGAGGGCACGGATCGTCAGGATCGTCTCCACGGCACCTGCGGCACCGAACATGTGCCCGATCGCGCTCTTCGGCGCCGAGACCACCGCATCTGCACCGACGACCCTGGTGATCGCGGCCGCTTCGCTCGTGTCGCCGACCGGCGTCCCGGTGGCGTGCGCGTTCACGTGGTCGACGTCGGTCCCCTGCAGCCCGGCCATCCGGAGCGCCTGGAGCATCGCGCGTTCCTGTCCGGAACCGTCCGACCGCGGAGCGGTGATGTGGAAGGCGTCGGAGGTGATGCCCCAGCCCGCGAGCCGCGCACGCACCCGTGCCCGACGGGCAGCGGCGTGGTCGGCACGCTCGAGGACGACGAGCCCGGCCCCCTCGCCGAGCACGAACCCGCGCCGGTCGGCGTCGAACGGTCGCGACAGGGTGGTCGGGTCGTCGCCGTCCGGCTTCGCGAGCGCCTGCGACTGGGCGAACGACGCCATCGTCACGGGGGTCACCGCCGCCTCCGCTCCCCCGGCGACGACCACGTCCGCCTCCCCCGAGCGGATCAGTCGGGCACCGAGCGCGATCGCCTCGGCCCCCGACGCGCAGGCGGAGACGGTCGTGTACGCGCCGGCACGCGCATCGAGTTCGATGCTGATCTGTGCCGCCGCGCCGTTCGCCATGAGCATCGGCACCGTCCGCGGGGAGACGCGCCTGGCACCGTTCCGACCGAGTTCGTCATGGGCGTCGAGGAGCGTCTCGATACCGCCGATGCCCGTGCCCACCACGATCGCGAGCCGGTCGGGGTCGACGTCCGGCGTGCCGGCGTCCGCCCACGCCTCGGCAGCGGCGACGAGCGCGAGCTGCTGACTGCGGTCGAGACGCCGCGCCTGGACCCGTCCGAGCGCACCCTCGGCGTCGAGCGCGGCATCGGCGCCGATGCGGATCGGCACCTGTGCCCAGAGGTCGCCCTGCCGATCGAGCGTCCGGACGCCCGACCGACCGGCGACGAGCGCGTCCCAGAGCGGGGCGACGCCGTGGCCGAACGGCGAGACCGCGCCGGACCCGGTGATGACGATGTCGTGGAGATCGGTACTTGTATGCTGCACAAGTCGAGTTGTACCACGTACAATCCGGGCATGGCAAGCACACGCGGCTCGGCGACGCGGGCACGGATCCTCGACGCGGCGGCCGACCTCCTCGGCGACCGCAGTCCCCGTGCACTCACCGTCAGCGACGTCGCACGGGCCGCCGAGGTCTACCCGAACCAGATCACGCACCACTTCGGGTCGAAGGACCGTCTCGTCGTCGACGCGGCCTTCGCCCGGTTCCTCCGTGACACCACGCGACTCCAGGCCGCCGGGCGTCGTGCGACCACGCCGGAAGCCTTCCGGTCCGTGCTGGCGCGGACCGCGCTGGCGATGCCTTCGACGGCGCTCCTCGTCACGGCGCTCGGCACCGCGCAGGACGACCCCCGCGTCCGGGATCGCACGAGCACCCTGTTGGCGGTGCTCTTCCGGCAGTCCGAGCGCTACCTCGACCGCGTCACCGCGGACCACGGTTGGCGCAGCGAGCGCGGCGTGGCGCGTGATGCCCGGACGTTCTGGAGCGCGGTGTTCGGTGCCGTGCTGTTCGCCACGGCCGGCGCCGTCGGCGGGCCGTCCGACGTCGACGTCGCCGCGACGATCAGCATCACCGGCTGACGGCGGCTACTCCCCGAAGCCGGACCGGACGAGCGCCTCGAGTGCGTCGACGGCGTCCCGCGCGTCGTCCCCGGATGCCTCGATGGTCACCGTGGCGCCCTTCGGCAGGGCGAGCGCCATGATGCCGAGGAGGCTCTTCGCATCCACACCGTTCACGCGGACGGCGGCGTCGTACTTCGCGGCGGTCTTCACGAAGTCCGCAGCGGGGCGGGCGTGCAGGCCGGTCTCGTTGACCAGTTCCACGGTCGTGGACGCGGCCACGTCGTGATCGCGGCCGGCCTGGTCGTCCGGCACCGAGCCTCCAGGCCGGCCACCCTCTGCCGGACGGGAGGCTGTACTCGCGTCCGGTTCGGAGGCTGCGGCGGACGCCGCGGCGGCGAGCACCGCGTCGACGTCGCCACCCGTCTGGGCCGCGACCGCGGCGGCGACCGTTCCCTCCACGATCGGGGCATCGGACACGTGCACCCGTGCGCGCACGTCGTCGTCCAGGAAGTCGAGCGCCGTGTCCGTGGTCAGGTACGCGGACCCGAGGTCGCACAGGACGACGACCGCATCGGCATCGGAGAGCTCCTCGATGCCGGCGGTGATCGCCTCGAACGAGGTGCCGATGCCGCCGTCCTCGGTGCCCCCGGCGGCGACGAGCCGCACGTCGGCCGCCATCTGCCGGGCGAGCTCGACGGTCCCGGTCGCGACCGCCGCGCTGTGCGACACGACCAGGATCCCGACGGTCACGCCGCGTCCACTGCTGCGCGGAGGATGTAGGCGGTCGACTGGGCCCCGGGATCGCGGTGCCCGACCGCACGCTCGCCGAGGTAGCTCGCGCGGCCCTTGTGCGCGACGAGCGGCTCGGTCGACTCCGCGCCGGTGACGGCCGCGTCCGCTGCTGCCTCCAGCACCCGCTCCGGGGACTCGCCGGCCTGGGCCGCCGTGGCCGCGGCGTCGACAGCAGGGGTCCACGCGTCGATCATCGTCTTGTCGCCGACGGCGGCCTTGCCGCGGGAGACGACGCCGTCCCTGGCTGCGGTGAGGACCGCGACGAGCGTGTCCGCGTCGAGTTCGGTCGCGTCACCCGCGGCCTGGGCCGCCTTGAGGTACGCGGTGCCGAACAGCGGACCGGCCGCACCGCCGACCGTCGAGATCAGCTTCGTGGCGACCGTCTTGAACACGGCGCCGGGTGTGTCGAACGACCCGCCGTCGACGGCTTCGAGCACGGCGCGGAAGCCCCGGTCGAGGTTCTCGCCGTGGTCGCCGTCACCGATCTCCCGGTCGAGCGTCACGAGCTCCGCCCGGTGTTCGTCGATCGTCGCGGCGGTGCGGCGTACCCAGTCGATGGCCCATGCGGTGTCGAGCGCCAATTCTCGTTCCCTTCCTGCGGTCGGTGCGGTGTCAACGGCCCCAGCGCAGTGCTGGGGTCTCCACCGGTGCGTCCCAGAGCGTGGTCAGTTCGTCGTCGAGCACCGTGACGGTGATCGAGAACCCCTGCATCTCGAGGGACGTGACGTAGTCCCCGACCAAACTACGCGTGACCTCGTAGCCGCGGTCGGACAGGACCTCTGCGGCGCGTCGGTAGACGATGTACAGCTCCGACAGCGGGGTCCCGCCCAAGCCGTTCACGAACAGGAGCAGGCGTGCGCCCGTCGGCGCGGCGAGGTCGGTGAGGATCGGTTCGAGGACCCGGTCGACGAGTTCGTCGACCGGTGCCATCGCGATCCGTTCACGTCCTGGCTCACCGTGGATCCCGATGCCGAGCTCTGCCTCGTCGTCGGCCAGGGTGAACGACGGCTCCCCGGCGTGCGGCACGGTGCCCGGCGCGATCGCGAGGCCCATCGAGCGCGTGACGTCGTTGACGTGCCGGGCGACGGCGGCCACCGCGTCCAGGTCGTCGCCACGCTCGGCGGCCGCGCCCGCGCACTTCTCCACCACGACGGTACCGGCGACGCCCCGGCGGCCGGCCGTGTAGAGCGAGTCCTGCACGGCGACGTCGTCGTCGACCACGACGGACTCGACGCGGATGTCGTCCATGCCGGCGAGTTCCGCGGCCGTCTCGAAGTTGAGGACGTCCCCGGTGTAGTTCTTCACGATGTGCAGGACACCGGCACCACCGTCGACCGCCTTCGTCGCGGCGACGATCGGGTCCGGCGTGGGGCTCGTGAACACCGGGCCGGGAACGGCGGCGTCGAGCATCCCGTGTCCGACGAACCCGGCGTGCAGGGGCTCGTGCCCGCTCCCGCCGCCGCTGACCAGGCCGACCTTGCCCTGCTTCGGCGCATCGGCACGGTGCAGGTGGATCGGGTCCTCCACCAGGACGACGTGCCCGGCGTGCGCCTGGGCGAACCCCCGGACGGTCTCGATGACCACGTCCTGCGGGTCGTTGATGAGCTTCTTCATGTGTGGCCTCCACGGGTGTCGACGCCGGGACGAGGCCTGCACACCGCCGACGTCGTCCGGAGTGCGCCCAACATACAACGGGCGGGTGTTCGTCCGTTCTGCACGTTCGTGCACCGTCGGATCGTCGCAGGGAGGCCCCGGGGGTCGCGGACGCACATCCCGCATGCACGTTCGTGCACTTTCCCGCAGATCGCTCACGTGTCCGTCGCGCGCCGCGAAAACCCAGCAGTATGCTCGCCACAATCACTCGATGGGGAGTGTCGGTGCAGCCCGGGACCCCCAAACCACAGCGCAATGGAGGTCACCGATGGACGGCATCGGAGTCAAGTTCCTGTCTGAGCTCGTCGGCACCGCGATGCTCATCATCCTGGGTGGCGGTGTCGTCGCCGCAGTGTCCCTCAAGAAGTCCAAGGGCTTCGGCGCGGGCTTCCTCATGGTCACGATCGGCTGGGGCTTCGCGGTCTTCGCCGGCGTCACCGTCTCCTACAAGTCGGGCGGCCAGCTCAACCCCGCGGTCAGCCTCGCCCAGGCCATCCTCGGCAACATCACCATCGGCGAGATGTTCCTCTTCTGGATCGCCCAGCTCATCGGTGCCGTGATCGGTGCCGTCATCGTCTGGCTCGCCTACAAGCAGCACTTCGACGAAGAGCCGGACCCTGCTGCGAAGCTCGGCGTCTTCTCGACCGGCCCCGCGATCCGCTCGTACGGCTGGAACCTCGTCACCGAGATCATCGGCACCTTCGTGCTCGTCTTCGTGGTCATCGCGTTCACGAACGGCAAGACGCCGTCCGAGCTCGGTGCCATCCCCGTCGCCTTCCTCGTGATCGCGATCGGTGTCAGCCTCGGTGGCCCGACCGGGTACGCCATCAACCCGGCCCGTGACCTCGGCCCGCGCATCGCGCACGCCTTCCTGCCCATCAAGGGCAAGGGCTCGAGCGACTGGGCCTACGCCTGGGTGCCGGTCGTCGGCCCCCTCCTCGGTGGAGCGATCGCGGCGGGCCTGTCCTACGCGCTCCTCCCCCTCGCCTGAACCCACCGAACGAACCCGTAAGGAGCACCAATGGCCGACTACATCGTCGCCATCGACCAGGGCACGACCAGCACCCGAGCGATCGTCTTCGACCACTCCGGATCGATCGTGTCGACCGGACAGAAGGAGCACGAGCAGATCTTCCCGCGCGCCGGGTGGGTCGAGCACGACCCCGCCGAGATCTGGGACAACACCCGTGAGGTCATCGGCCAGGCACTGTCCCGCGCCGACATCACCCGCCACGACGTCGCGGCGGTCGGCATCACGAACCAGCGCGAGACCGCGGTGGTCTGGGACAAGACCACCGGCAAGCCGGTCTACAACGCCATCGTCTGGCAGGACACCCGCACGCAGTCGATCGTCGACAAGCTCGCGGACGGCGACACGGACCGGTACAAGTCGATCGTGGGCCTCCCGCTCGCGACCTACTTCGCCGGCACCAAGATCATGTGGATCCTCGAGAACGTCGAGGGTGCACGTGAGAAGGCCGAGGCGGGCGACCTGCTCTTCGGCACCACCGACACCTGGGTCCTCTGGAACCTGACCGGTGGCGTCGACGGCGGCGTCCACAAGACCGACGTCACGAACGCGTCCCGCACGCTGTTCATGGACCTCGAGACGCTGCAGTGGCGCGACGACATCCTCGCCGACTTCGGCGTGCCGAAGTCGATGCTCCCCGAGATCGTCAGCTCCTCCGAGGTCTACGGGCACGTCGAGTCGTCCAGCCTGCTCCGCGAGGTCCCGATCGCCGGCATCCTCGGCGACCAGCAGGCCGCGACCTTCGGCCAGGCCGCGTTCGACAAGGGCGAGTCGAAGAACACCTACGGCACCGGCAACTTCCTGATCTTCAACACCGGCACGGACATCGTCCGCTCCGAGAACGGGCTGCTGACGACCGTCGGCTACAAGCTCGGTGACCAGGAGACGCACTACGCACTCGAGGGCTCGATCGCCGTCACGGGCTCGCTCATCCAGTGGCTCCGCGACAACCTCGGGCTCATCCAGAGCGCACCGGAGGTCGAGGCGCTCGCCAAGACCGTCGACGACAACGGTGGCGTGTACTTCGTCCCGGCGTTCTCCGGGCTGTTCGCGCCGTACTGGCGTCCCGATGCCCGTGGCGCCATCGTCGGCCTCACGCGCTACGTCAACAAGGGCCACATCGCACGTGCGGCCCTCGAGGCGACGGCGCTGCAGACGCGCGAGGTGCTCGACGCGGTCAACGCCGACTCCGGTGTGGACCTGACCGAGCTCAAGGTCGACGGCGGCATGACCGCCAACAACGAGCTCATGCAGTTCCAGGCCGACATCCTCGACGTGCCGGTCGTCCGACCGGTCGTCGCGGAGACCACGGCACTCGGCGCCGCCTACGCAGCCGGCCTCGCGGTCGGGTTCTGGGCGAACCTCGACGAGCTCCGTGCGAACTGGCAGGAGGACCAGCGCTGGGAGCCGAAGCTCGACCCGGCGGAGCGTGACCGCACGCTGCGCCTCTGGAAGAAGGCCGTCACGAAGACCTTCGACTGGGTCGACGAGGACGTCCAGTAGTCCTGTAGTCCAGCCACGGACGGGGGGCGCCGGGGGGGGGGGGGGGGCGGCCGCCCCCCCGCGCCCCGCGGGGCGGGGGGGGGCGGGGGCGGGGGT
>JASCOI010000133.1 GCA_029959665.1 Microbacteriaceae bacterium PS02333 | reverse complement strand
GCCGCGCGCCGCGTGCCGGCGCATCGAGGGAACAGAAGACGTCGGGTCCGCGAGGCGGAGCCGACGTTTTCTGTTCCCTCGACGGACGGCGGGTGACGGGACGCGGTATCCTGGTCATGGTTAATCGATTAAGCTACGGTGTTCAGCAACGCCGATGCCGAACCCGACGGTCGACCGCATCCCCAAGCAACGACGCTCGGAAGGAACCACACATGCACATCGGGTCGATCTCCAGGCCACGGCGCATCGTCGCCGCGGCACTCGGAGCCCTCGCTCTCGTCACCGGGAGCCTGTTCGCGACGACGGTCGGTGTCGGCAGTGCTGCTGCCGCCACGAACGGTCCCTGCGACACCTACGCCGGCGCCGGCACCTCGTGTGTCGCCGCGTACAGCTCCACACGGGCGCTGTACTCTTCGTACAACGGGCCGCTCTACCAGGTGCAGCGCGCCTCGGACGGGGCGACCACGAACGTCGGGCTGCTCGCCGCCGGCGGGTACGCCAACGCCCAGACGCAGGACACCTTCTGTGCCGGCACGACGTGCACCATCCCGAAGATCTACGACCAGTCGTCCAACCACAACGACCTGACCGTCGCGGGGGCCGGGGACGCGGGGCCCGCGAACCACGCTGCTGACGCCGGTGCACTGCCGGTCACCGTCGCCGGACACAAGGCGTACGGCATCTACATGCCGCAGCAGGTGGCCTACCGGATCTCGAGCACGGTCGCCAAGGGCACGGCTCGCGGCGCCAGCCCGGAGTCGATGTACGAGGTCGCCAGCGGCACGAACGTGAACCACGGCTGCTGTTCGGACTTCGGCAACGTCGAGACCCAGTCGAAGGACACCGGCAAGGGGCACATGGACGCCCTGAACCTGTCGATGCTCAACGGCACGGGCAGCGCTGGTCGCGGCCCGTGGGTGCAGGCCGACCTGGAGAACGGCGTCTACGAGGGCAAGACCGCGATCAACACCGCGAACACCGGCAACACGTCGAAGTTCGTCACCGCGCTGCTCAAGAACGACGGCGTCGCGAACTTCGCGCTGAAGGGTGGGAACGCGCAGTCCGGGTCGCTGTCGAAGTGGTACGAGGGGGCGCTGCCGACCGACAAGGACGGCGACGGCCAGGGCTACACGCCGATGAAGCTCGAGGGGTCGATCGTGCTCGGCGCCGGCGGGGACAACTCGAACCGCGGCACGCAGTCGTTCTTCGAGGGCGTCATGACCACCGGGTACTCGACCGACGCGGCCGACAACGCCGTGCAGGCGAACGTCGTCGCTCAGAACTACCAGGGCGTCTCGACCGGAGGTGGCCCCGGCGCCGCGATCACCGGCCCCGGCGGCAAGTGCGTCGACGTCGCCGGTGACGACACCGGCGGCAACACCGCGGTCGTGCAGCTGTACGACTGCCAGACGCTCGCGGCGGACCAGCACTGGCTCGGCAACGTCTACGGCGCGCACACGCTCAGCACGCTCGGCCGGTGCCTGGACGTCAACGGCAACGGGACGGCGAACGGCACGCACGTCGAGCTCTACGACTGCAACGGCGTCGGCGGGCAGCAGTGGATCGTGCAACCGGACGGGTCGATCAAGAACCCGCAGTCCGGACGTTGCCTCGACGACCCGTCGGGCAACACCGCGAACGGCACGGCGCTGCAGATCTACGACTGCAACGGCAACCAGGCGCAGAAGTTCGTCGCAGCCGTCCCGATCAAGACGATCGGGTCCAAGTGCGTCGACGTCGCCGGCAACGACCTGCAGCAGAACGGCCAGCAGGTCCAGGTCTACGACTGTCAGACGCTCCTGACGGACGAGCAGACGACGGACCAGCAGTGGGCGTACAACCAGGCCGACCACACGATCCGGACGCTCGGGCGCTGCCTCGACATCGACGGCAACGCCACCGCGAACGGCTCGCACCTGGAGCTGTACACGTGCAACGGTGTCGGCGGCCAGCAGTGGGTGCCGCAGGCGAACGGCTCCGTGCTGAACCCGCAGTCCGGGCGGTGCCTCGACGTGCCGTCGGGCAACACCGCGAACCAGACGCCGCTGCAGCTGTACGACTGCAACAACCAGGCGCCGCAGGTGTTCAGCTTCAACTGAACCGTGTGACGGACAGGAGGCTCGGTGCCAGCTGGCACCGAGCCTCCTGTCCGTTGCCGGGCACGTCCTGAGCCGCGTCCGCGTCTGTGCGTCGCGTACTGCTCAGATCGGCCTGACGTCGTGAGCGCGGAAGAAGTAGCCGTCCTGCCCCGACGGGTACGGTTCGACCGCGAACCGGACGCGCTGGCCGGGCTGGAGCGTGTGGAAGTCGTCCATGATCAGGTTCGCGAAGTGCGCGAACACCTCCGACTCGACGTCGTCCGAACGGAGCGCACCCCACCCGTCCTCGTCACTCCACCAGACGCATTCGCCCTCGACGTTCCGCACGAGCGAACGCTACCGGGTGGCGGCGCGGCCCGCCGCGCGCGTCCGACCCGGCCGCTCCGGCCCGCTCCTGGCAGGATGACGGAGTGCGTACACGTCGCCGACGTCAACGACTTCGTCTGGAACACGGTCGGCGGGGTCGTCGGCTTCGTGATCTTCGTCGTGCTGCTCCGGGCCCGATCCTGTCGGCGGCGGGACACGCCGTGTGGATGCGGTCCGACGGTCCGGTCAGGTGACGCGGAGTCCTCGGAGGATCGTGCGGACCCCGTCGCGGAACTGATCGCGGTCGTCGTGCTCGGTGATGGACGCAGCGATCCCGGTCGAGAGCGAGTCAGCATCGGTGTCACGGACACGCGCGGCGGCGCGCTCTCGGGCGTCCCGCTTGTCGGCGGGCGACCGGAGACGACCGGGTCCGTCGGCGTGCTGCACGGCGGAGCCGAGGATGAAGCGGAAGAGGACGGACCCGCCGCGAGCCGGGTCGACCGCCCCGCCGTCGAGCCGTCGCAGCTCGGCTCCGATCGTCTTCCAGATCCGGATGGCAGCCGGTTGCACGGGGTCACGGCCGAGCTGTCCGGCGAACCACCGGTGGGTCTCCATGACCTCGTGGATCGCGAGGGCTGCCGCCTCGATGGCTGCTTCCGGATCGTCCGCGCGGAGGCCCCGAAGCCCGCGTTCGAGGACGTGGTCGGCTGCGGCCGCGCGGAGGTCGTCCATCGTGTTGACGTGGTGGTAGATCGCTCCGGCGCCGGTCGAGAGCCTGGTCGTGAGCGCCCGCAGCGTGAGGCCACCTGATCCGTCAGCGTCTTCGTCGAGGATCGCGGTGGCAGCGTCGACGATTCGGTCGCGGCTGAGCCGGTCCGGGCGTCGACTCGTCGTCGAGCGCGCGCCGCTCTCCCCGCCGGGCGCCTGTTCGGACCCGCGGGAGCTCACCGCCCACCTTCCGGGTCGTGGCCGTTCAGGGCGTCTGCGAGCTGGTTCGGTGCGCCCGCGCCGAAGATGAACTCGACGTCCTGGTGCGCCGTGGTCGCCGCGGCTGCTGCTCGCTCGAACATGACGGACTCGAAGGCGGCGATGCCTGCGTCGAGCGCGTCGGGGTCGCCGAGGTGGTCGGCGATCGTCATGCCGAGTTCCGCGCCGTCGAGCATCGCGTTGTTGGCACCGTTGCCACCCGGGACGGTGGGGTGAGCAGCGTCGCCGATGAGCGTCACCCCGGGGACGTGGGCCCACCGGTGCTCGTCGGGCAGCTCGTGGATGCTCCGCAGGATCGGCGCGGTGTCGCTGTCGGTGATGAGTGCGGTCAGTCCGGGTGCCCAGCCGCTGAACTCCGCTGCGAGCCGAGCCTTGGTGACGTCAGGCCGGGTGAAGTCGAGGTCGTCGAACCACTCGGTCGGTCGGTCCAGGACCATGTAGGTGTGGATCCGGTTCCCGGCTTCGCGGTGGGCGAGGAACCCGTTGCCGGGTTCGAGCGCGTACAACGAACCGGTGCCGACGAGGTCCGCCGTCCCCGGGTGTCGATGGTCGACGTCGTCGAGGTGTGCGTCGATGTAGGTCATGCCGGAGTACGTGGGCCGAGCGTCCGACACGAGGGGGCGCACTTTCGACCACACGCCGTCGGCCCCGACCAGGAGGTCGGTGGTGACCGTTGTGCCGTCCGCGAAGTGGAGGACGTGACGGCCACCCTCGGCTGGTTCTGCCCGGACCAGCTTCATGCCCCACCGGATCGCGCCGTCAGGCAGTGACTCGAGGAGGATCCGTCGGATGTCGCCCCGGAGTGCCTCGGGCTTGTCGGACGAACCGTCGTCGGGCATCTCCGCCAGGAGCGCACCCGACCGGTCGACCACGCGCATCGCGGCGCCACCTCGGTGCACGATCGAGTGGAACGCTTCCGAGAGCCCGGCGATGGCGAGTGCCCGCTGTCCGGAGTCGGTGTGCAGGTCGATCTGTCCGCCCTGCGTGCGTGCGGTCGACGAGGCTTCGAGGTCGTAGACCGTGACGAGCACGCCGTGGAGGTGCAGGACGCGCGCCAGCGTCAGGCCGCCGAGCCCCGCGCCGATGATGGAGACCGGGATCGTCATGGAGAGGCTCCTCTGAAGGTTGGATCACTGCTCCACGATTGTGGAGCAGTGATCCAACGAGCGCAAGCGCATAATGGGTGTTGGCCGACGGTCGTTCCCGGAACTGCGCCGCGGAGACGCTGCACACCGCTCGCCGGACGCGTACAGTCCCACGCAACACACGAGCGGCGGGCGGGGACGCGATGCGACTGATCACCGGGACGACACTGGTCGTGGCGCTGACGGCAGTGGCGCTGATCGGTCTGGCGCCTCCGGCGACCGCGGCTGGATCGGGAACGATCGCCGTGCAGCTCGCGACGCCTGACGGCACCGCGATCCGACTTGCGGACGTCCAACTCGCTGCGATCGGCACCGATGCCGTCGTCGGGAACGCCATCACCGACGCCGACGGCACCGCGACGTTCACCGGCATCCCGGCCCCGGACACCGTCACGGTGACGACACGGGTGCTCCCGCCGAACGGTGCCCAGACGTACGCGCCCGGTCGCCGCACGGACATCGCGGTCCGCGGTGGTTCGACGGTGGCGGTCACCGTGCCGCTCGTGCTCGGCGCCACGGTGCAGGGCGGTGTCGTCGGACCGACGGGACCCGCGGCCGGACGCTTGATGTACGCGTGGAACGAGGACACCTCGCAGGTGTTCCGGACATCTACCGACAGCGCGGGCCAGTACCGGTTCGTCGGGCTGAGCACCGGTCGGTACCGCATCGAGGCGTACGCCAGCGGGACGGCGTCGCCGGCGGTCTGGAAGACACGGGTGTACCAGCAGCGGGGGACCCTCCCGGCTCCACAGGTGACGTTGTCGCGGCACTACGCGCACAGTGACTACGACCTGGTCGTCTTCGCGAACACGGCGTCCCGCACCCCGTCGGCGCAGCTCAGCGGAGCGAGCGTCGTGGTGACGAACGCAATGACCGGTGCGTCGTACTCGACCCGGTTCTCGACGCTGCTCGACAGCGAGCAGACGGCGCAGTTCCAGATCCCGTCCGGGCAGTACGTGGTGGAGCTCCGGACGACGGCGACGACTGTGGCGCCGGTGTGGGTCCTGTGGCTCGGACGTCCGGGTGGGGTGTACCGGTACGTGGCCGATCGGGCGCAGGCCGTCCCGGTGAACGTCGCGTTCGGCGGGTTCAACGGTTGGGGTGGGGTGCTGCCGGAGGGAGTATCGGGGTGATTGCCGGCCGTTGTTTTGTGAGGATCAGGACATGCCCGTCCGTGCGGGGTGCCATACGTCGGCAGACGTCCTCACCGGCAGTCTGGCAGTGCCGCCACATCCGTGCAGGTCTGCTCACTCCAGCCGTTGTCGTCGCCGCCGTACGAGTCGAACGCAAGGATGGACGCCACCTTCACGGTCGAGCCGTCCACCAGGACGAAGGACACACCAGGATCGCCCTCGGTTGTCCACCGGATGAATGCAAGCGTGCCTCGTTGCCCGTTGGCGGACACACGGTC
Source organism: Microbacteriaceae bacterium PS02333 (assembly GCA_029959665.1). Lineage (GTDB taxonomy): Bacteria > Actinomycetota > Actinomycetes > Actinomycetales > Microbacteriaceae > Curtobacterium > Curtobacterium guangdongense. Next base: position 3,804 of record JASCOI010000133.1, on the reverse strand, counting down.
GAGGCACCGCCTGGCCCCCTTCGGCAGCTCGCCGAGGTGGCTGACTTCCGCCTGGCCGCAGTCGGTTCCCGCCGGCTGACGAACCCAGGCAGGCGCCGCGTCCATCTCTCGCGCTGACGCAACCGGGTCCGCGGGAGAGCCGCCGCACGCCGTGAGGAGCGGGAGGGCAACGACCGCGATCGCTGCTGCGATCACCTGACGGTTGTTCACGTGACGAGCCTGGCGCACGCACCGGAATGCGGGAGTCACGATCCCACAACGCTCGGTCGGAGACCGGACATCGCGGTGCTGATTCCTGCCGGAAGCGCATTCACCTGTGGTTGATGGTGTCGCCAGTCCAGGAGAGGTCGTCGTCGGCGCTGACCTCGAAGGCCTCGAACCGATGGTCAGCGACGACGTCTGCGACCAGGGTGCGGGTACCCGCGACGATGGTGGCGTCCCAGTCGATCTCGGTGGCGAGGACCCAGGTGTGGTCCTCGGGCCACAGCATCTGCGGCGTGCGTCCCGACGCCGGGTAGTCGCCGATGCCGGTGTTCTCCGACCAGTCGGGATCCGCGAACAGATCGAGCGTGACCGACATGAGGTGGAACTCGCGACCGGGCCACTCGAACAGCGGCTGGCGGGACAGTGCGTTCGCGATGGCCGCACGGCGGAGTCCTTCGTCGAGAGCCTGTTGCTGGAGTGCCTTGATCTCCTCAGCGGTCGGCTCGCCGATCGTGAACGACGCCGAGGCGGACCCGCCGTTGAGGTCTCCCCACCCATCCCAGACGGCAGCGAGCAGGTCGCTCGGTGTCGTCGTGGCGGGTCGAAGGTGTTCGGTCAGGGCGGCGAGCAGAACCGGATCGAGTTGTCCTTCCTCGGGAGGGTGGACAGTCCAACCGTCGGCGGTCTCGAACCCGCGAGGGGGTTCGTGGCCCGAGAGGCGTGTCCACTGCACGAGTGGGTGGATGCGTCGGCCGGTGCGGATGGCGACGTCCGCCCAGCGCCAGGAGCGTTCCTCGACGATCGGCGGCGGGGTCCGTCCATCGGCGGCGGAGTCCTCCCGGTACGCCTGCACCGGATGCAGGATCCGTGCGTAGGCCTCGAACCCGGTGCCGGCAACGCCGCCAGCTGTCGCCCAGGCGCCCGCGCGAGGTCGCAACCAGTCAGCGCGGCTCACGTCAGGGACCAGCGGCATGGACGTCACAGTATCGATCTGGGGCTTGCTTCATCGATTAAGCACGTGCATGATGTGCGTAGTTAATCGATAAAGCGCGTGGTTCCCGAAGGAGGCGACCCCATGCCGAAGTCCGTCACCCTCAAGGACGTGGCCGCGAAGGTCGGCGTGACGTCCGCCGCCGCGAGCATGGCGCTCGCCGGACACGAGCGCATCAGCGAGCGCACCCGCGCCGCCGTCAAGCAGGCCGCGGACGAACTCGGGTACGTCCCGAGCTCCGCCGGCCGGGCGCTGCGCAGCCAGCGAGCGGACGCCGTCGCGCTGATCGTCCCGAACTCCTCGGCCCACGTCTTCGGCCACCTCTACTTCATGCACGTGCTGACCGGGATGTCGACCGCGGCGAACGCCCACGACGCCCAGGTCATCGTGTCGACGAACGCCGACACCGGCTCCGGCGACGTCGCGTACGAGCGGGTCATGCGCTCCCGGACGGCCGACGGCGCGATCGTCACGAGCGCGGCGATCGACGACGACCACGTGCAGACCCTCGTCGCATCGGGTCTCCCGGCCGTCCTGATCGGCAACTACCCGCACCTGTCCGACGCGGTCACGGTCGGCATCGACGACGTGAGCGCGACGGAGCGCCTGGTCGACCACCTCGTCGAGGTGCACGGGCGCCACCGCCTGTTGCACGTCACGGGCACGCTCGACCACCAAACCGGACTCGACCGACGCGCCGGGTTCCTGGCGGCCGCCGAGCGGCACGGCATCGACGACGTGACGGTGATCGAGGGGGACCTGTCCGAGACATCCGGTGCGGCCGCCATGGAGCAGATGCTCGCGAGCGGTGCGCGCCCGGACGGCATCGTCTTCGCGAACGACGACATGGCGGTCGGCGGCTTGCACACCCTGCGCCGCGCGGGCATCGATGTCCCCGGCGACGTCTCGGTGGTCGGCTTCGACGACTTCGGGCTCGCCCGGGTCACCACCCCCGGCATCACGACCGTGCGCGTCCCCGCCGAGGAGATGGCGCGCATCGCGACCGAGCGGCTCTTCGACCTCGTCGACCGCCGCGCAGGGACGCCGACCCGGACAGAACTGCCCGTCGAGCTCGTCATCCGCGCGTCCTGCGGATGCGACCAGGACGCCGAGCGCGTCCGCACCTGACCAGCACCACCGAACCGCAACCAGCACAACCGAACCGCAACCCGCACCACCGAACCGCAACCAGCACCACCCCCACAACACAGCACCACCCCGACAACCCAGCACCACGCAGCAGCAACGCAAAGGAGCGTTCCCCGATGCAGCACACACGCACCACCCTCGCCATCGGCGCCCTCGCCACCGTGGCGGCCCTCACCCTCACCGGGTGCTCCGCCGGCGGCAACGCCAGCACGTCCGGCCCCGTCACCCTCAAGGTCTGGACCGGCTTCACCGGCGGCGACCGCCCCGGCTACGCCACCATCGTCAAGGACTTCGAGAAGGCCCACCCCGACGTCAAGGTCGACATGACCGTGCAGCCGTGGGACACCATCCAGCAGAAGCTCCCGTCCGCCTGGCTCACCGGGCAGGGGCCCGACGTCGCGGCGGTCAGCTCCGACCCGAACGCCGTCGCGCAGTACGTCAAGACGAACTCCGTGCTGCCGATCACCGCGACCGGCAGCGGCGACAGCAAGATCAACACGTCCGAGTTCGCCCCCGGCACCGTCAAGGAGTTCACCTACGACGGCAAGCTCTACGGCGTCCCGGCCAACTTCGCCACGCTGAGCCTGTACTACAACAAGAAGCTCTTCGCGGACGCCGGCATCAGCGACCCGCCGACGACCGTGCAGGAGATGGCCACCGACGCCCAGAAGCTCACCACCGGCGGCAAGTACGGCATCGCGCTCGCCGACAACCAGACGATCCAGATGTGGCCGGTGCTGCAGTGGCTCGAGGGCGGCGACATCGTCAACGCGAAGAACTGCAGCGTGGTGCAGACGAGCGCCGGGCAGCAGTCCCTGAAGACCTGGGCTGACCTGGTCGCGAACGACAAGGTGAGCCCGGTCGGGCTGACCGGCGCCGAGGCCGACTCGCTGTTCTCGGCGGGCAAGGCCGCGATGGAGATCAACGGTCCGTGGGCGGCCCCCGGCTACAAGTCGGCCGGTATCGACCTCGGCATCGTGAAGGTCCCGGTGGGTGTCGACGGCAAGTCCACCACCCTCGGCTCGATCGCGCCGCTGTCGATCTCCGCGAAGACGAAGTACCCGAAGCAGGCGCAGGAGTTCCTGGCGTACTGGACGTCGAAGACCGCGCAGCAGAAGTTCTCGCTGCAGACCGGCTTCCCGCCGCTCCGCACCGACCTGTCCGACGACGCCAAGCTCAAGGCCGACCCCACGGTGAGCGTCTTCGCCAGCCAGGTACCGGACTCGCGCCTCTACCTGCCGCACGTGCCGGACGCCACCAAGGTGGACTCCGACGGGTACGTCCCGATGATCGGCAAGATCACACGGGGCACCTCCGTCGCGGACGCGACGAAGGACGCCGCGCAGACGATCGACGGACTGACCGGCTGCAGCAAGTGACCAGTCAGCTCACCGGGTCGGGGGGGGGGGGGGGGCGGGCGGGGGGGGGGGGGGGGGGCGCGGGGGGGGGGGGGGGGCGCG
>JASCOI010000132.1 GCA_029959665.1 Microbacteriaceae bacterium PS02333 | reverse complement strand
CGCGTAGGAGGTCGGAAGAACCGACCTCCTACGCGCGATTCGACTCCCTACGCGCGAAACGGCTCCCCGGTGGCGCTGCAGCGGCAAGCGCTCGCCGGGCGCGGCGGCTCGCGCGCGCCGCGCGCGGCGGCGCCTTAGAAGGTGAAGACCTGCGGGAGCAGGGGGTCGATGCCCACCGCGATGAAGAGCAGCGTCAGGTACGTGATCGAGCTGTGGAAGACCCGCATCGGCTGGACCTGCTCGACGTGCTGGATCGCCCGGTTGTAGAGCTTGTGCGACTCCACGACGAACCAGACTCCGCCGGCGAGGGCCACGATCGTGTAGAGCGGCCCCATGTGTGCGACCGGGATGAGCAGCAGCGAGCAGACGAGCGTCGCCCACGCGTACAGCACGACCTGCAGACCGACGACCGTGCGGCCCCGGACGACGGCGAGCATCGGCACGTCGGCGGCGTCGTAGTCGTCGCGGTACTTCATCGACAGCGGCCAGTAGTGCGGCGGGGTCCAGAGGAAGATCACCATGAACAGGATCACGGGTGCCCAGGTCAGCGACCCGGTGACGGCCGCCCAGCCGATGAGCACGGGCATGCAGCCGGCTGATCCGCCCCAGACGATGTTCTGCGGCGTGCGGCGCTTGAGCCACAGCGTGTAGACGAAGACGTAGATCAGGATCGCGGCGACGCTGAGCGCGGCGGCGAGCCAGTTGACCAGGAACCCGAGGACCGCGGTGGACCCGATCGCGAGCACCCACGAGAACACCAGGGCTTCACGGTCGGAGAGTTCGCCGGTGACGAGCGGCCGGGTGCTGGTCCGCTTCATGAGCCGGTCGATGTCGCGGTCGATGTAGCAGTTGAACGCCGACGCCGACCCGGCCGACATCGCGCCGCCCAGCAGCGTCCAGAAGACCAGCCACAGGTTCGGCACCCCGCGTTCGGCAAGGAACATCGTCGGCGCCGTCGTGACGAGCAGCAGCTCCATCACGCGCGGCTTCGTCAGCGAGACGTACGCTCGGACCTTGCGGGACAGCGTCGAGCGACGCTCGGTGTCGGGCCTGGTCACGGTGGCAGTCGGCAAGGGGACCTCAGTCTGTTCGCTTCAGCTCGCACGCTCGGTGGACGACGCCATCGGCGTCCGGGCATGCGCTGACCCGGAATGTTCACGGGTCATCGACAGTTTACGTGATGGAAGCGCCGCGACGATGCCCCGCTCCCCATCCGGTGGAGAAGTCGACGAGATGCGTCCCGAGACCGCCGTAGAACCGCGGAACAGCGGGCGACACGCCCGGAGCGGCAACGCGCGAGGACCGCGTCCATGAACATCGGGGGTCACCTGAACCCCTTCTGAGTGGCGGGTCACTATGCTGGAGACGCCCTCCCGCAGTGTGCCCCGACGAAGCCGGCCGCGAAAATGCGCCGGTCGGCCGCCGGTGACGGCGACACGACGGAGCCCCGGGATGGGAACCATGTCCGTGCGATGGCACGAGCCCTCGCACATGTCGCTACAGAAGGGTCAACATCCAAGTGGCTGAATTCACCTGGGACGCCATCGACCGGAAGGCCGTCGACACGGCCCGCGTTCTCGCCGCCGATGCGGTCGAGGCCGCCGGCAACGGTCACCCCGGCACCGCGATGAGCCTCGCGCCGCTCGCACACCTCCTCTTCCAGAAGGTGATGCACCGCGACCCGAGCGACTCCACGTGGATCGGCCGTGACCGGTTCATCCTCTCCGCTGGACACGCCTCGATCCTCCAGTACGTGCAGTTCTACCTGCACGGCTACGGCCTCGAGCTCGACGACCTCCAGCACCTCCGCAAGTGGGGCTCCAAGACCCCGGGTCACCCGGAGTACGGCCACACCGACGGCGTCGAGATCACCACCGGCCCGCTCGGCCAGGGCCTCGCGTCCGCCGTCGGCTTCGGCTACGCGCAGCGCTACGAGCGCGGGCTCTTCGACGCAGAAGCCGGCGAGGGCCAGTCGCCCTTCGACCACTTCACCTACGTGATCGCCGGTGACGGCGACATGCAGGAAGGCGTCACCAACGAGGCAGCGAGCCTCGCGGGCCGCCAGCAGCTCGGTCGCCTGGTCGTCTTCTACGACTCGAACCAGATCTCGATCGAGGACGACACCGACATCTCCTTCTCGGAGAGCGTCCCGGACCGCTACGAAGCCCTCGGCTGGCACGTGCAGACCGTCGACTGGAAGAAGACCGGCGAGTACACCGAGGACGTCGAGTCCCTGTACGCCGCGATCGAGGCCGCCAAGGCGGAGTCGAACAAGCCGTCGCTCATCGTCCTCAAGACGATCATCGGCTGGCCGTCGCCGACCAAGCAGAACTCCGGCAAGATCCACGGCTCCGCGCTCGGCGCCGAGGAGATCAAGGGCCTCAAGGAGGTCCTCGGCTTCGACCCCGAGCAGACCTTCCACGTCGACCCCGAGGTCCTCGAGTACACCCGTGGCGCGATCGCCAAGGGCCAGGCGCAGCACGCCGAGTGGCAGAAGACCTTCGACGCGTGGGCCGAGTCCCACCCGGAGCAGAAGGAACTGTTCGACCGCGTCATGTCGAAGACCCTCCCCGAGGGCCTCGAGGCAGCGCTGCCGGAGTTCCCGACCGACAAGGCCGTCTCCACCCGCGCCGCGTCCGGCAAGGTCATCAACGCCATCGCGCCGCTGATGCCCGAGTTCTGGGGCGGTTCCGCGGACCTCGCGGAGTCGAACCTCACCACGATCGAGGGCGCCAAGTCCTTCGGCCCGCTCGACGCGGCCACCAAGGCGTGGAGCACCGACCCGTACGGCCGCGTGCTGCACTTCGGCATCCGCGAGCACGCGATGGGCTCGATCCTCTCCGGCATCGTCCTGCACGGGAACACCCGCCCCTTCGGCGGCACGTTCCTCATCTTCAGCGACTACATGCGCCCGGCCGTCCGTCTCGCCGCGCTCATGCAGGCGCCGGCGATCTACGTCTGGACGCACGACTCGGTCGCCCTCGGCGAGGACGGCCCGACGCACCAGCCGATCGAGCAGCTCTCCGCACTCCGCGCGATCCCGGGTCTCGACGTCGTCCGCCCGGCCGACGCCAACGAGGTCGCGTACGCGTGGCTCGAGATGCTGAAGCACCAGGACCGCCCGGCCGGCATCGCGCTGAGCCGTCAGAACCTCCCCGTCTTCGAGCGTGGCGACGGCGACGCGTCCGGCGAGGTCTTCGCCTCCGCGAAGAACGTCGGCAAGGGCGCGTACGTCCTGGCCGAGGCGCCGAACGGCACCCCCGACGTCATCCTCATCGCGACCGGCTCCGAGGTGCAGATCGCGGTCGAGGCCCGTGAGCAGCTCAAGGCCGAGGGCATCAACGCCCGCGTCGTGAGCGCGCCGTCGCTCGAGTGGTTCCGCGCCCAGAGCGAGAACTACCAGGACCAGGTCCTGCCGAAGGACGTCACCGCGCGTGTCTCGGTCGAGGCCGGGATCGCGATGAGCTGGCGCGACATCGTCGGCGACAAGGGCCGCAGCGTCTCGATCGAGCACTTCGGTGCGTCGGCCGACTACCAGACGCTCTTCAAGGAGTTCGGCTTCACGACGGAGCACGTCGTGGCCGCCGCGAAGGAATCCATCGCGGCTTCCTGACCCTGATGGGCCGGGTCCGGTTCGCCGGATCCGGCCCTTCTTCCGGGAGGCCCGGCTCGGCCCCGCCAGTCGCCTCCCGCCCCCACACCACGACACCAGTGCCCGCATCACCTCCGCGACGCGGGCCGGTCGACGAAAGAAGAAGAGAAACACATGGCTGACACCACCCCCACCGCCGAGCTCTCCGCCGTCGGCGTGAGCATCTGGCTCGACGACCTCTCCCGCGAGCTCCTCGAGACCGGGCGTCTCGACGGCCTCATCGCGGACCGCAACGTCGTCGGCGTGACCACCAACCCGACGATCTTCGCGTCGGCACTCGCCAAGGGCGAGCGCTACGACGCCCAGGTCAAGGAGCTCGCCGCCGCTGGTACCGAGGTCACCGACGCGATCTTCGAGATCACCACGCAGGACGTCGCCAACGCGTCGGACCGCTTCAAGGCGATCTACGACGACACCAAGGGCTTCGACGGCCGCGTCTCGATCGAGGTCGAGCCGGGTCTCGCCCACGACACCGCGAAGACCATCGAGCAGGCCAAGTTCCTGTACGAGAAGGTCGGTCGCGAGAACGTCCTCATCAAGATCCCCGCGACGCTCGAGGGCCTCGAGGCGATCACCGAGGTCATCGGTGCCGGCATCTCCGTCAACGTCACCCTGATCTTCTCGCTCGAGCGCTACCGCGCCGTCATCGACGCCTACCTCGGTGGCCTCGAGAAGGCGAAGGCCGCCGGCCACGACCTCTCGAAGATCCACTCGGTCGCCTCCTTCTTCGTGTCGCGCGTCGACACCGAGATCGACAAGCGCCTCGACGCGATCGGCTCGGACGAGGCGAAGGCACTCAAGTCCAAGGCCGGCGTCGCCAACGCGCAGCTCGCCTACCAGGTCTGGGAGCAGGCGTTCGACTCCGAGCGCGCGAAGGGCCTCCTCGAGGCCGGTGCCAACACGCAGCGTCCGCTGTGGGCCTCGACCGGTGTCAAGGACCCGTCGCTGTCCGACACGCTCTACGTGACCGAGCTCGCGGCCCCGCACACCGTCAACACGATGCCGGGCAAGACCCTCGAGGCCACGTTCGACCACGGCCAGGTCCACGGCGACGCGATCTCCGGCTCCTACGACGCCGCCAACGGTGTCATGGACCAGCTCGCCGCGGTCGGCATCGACTACGACGACGTCGTCGCGCTCCTCGAGAAGGAGGGCGTCGACAAGTTCATCGTCTCCTGGGGTGAGCTCGTCGAGACCGTCAAGACCGCTCTCGAGAACGCCAGCAAGTAAGTGACGGTCTCCATCGCAGCCACCGGCGACGCCGCGCGGGCCATCGACCTGATGGTCCCGCAGCTCGTCGCCGACCTGGTCGCGTCGGGGATCACCGTGCAGGACCCCGAGCTCTGGGGTCCGGCAGCCGAGGCCGAGGCGTCCAAGCGCCTCGGGTGGGTGGAGGCCGTCTCGGTCTCCACCCCCCTCGTGGCGGAGATCTCCGCCCTGCGCGACTCGCTCCGTGCCGAGGGCGTCGACCACGTCGTGCTCGCCGGCATGGGTGGCTCATCGCTCGCGCCAGAGGTCATCACGCGGACGTACGGCGTCCCGCTGACGATCCTCGACTCGACGAACCCGACACAGGTCCGGGCCGCGGTGGAACACGACCTCGAGCGCACCGTGCTCGTCGTCTCGTCGAAGTCCGGTTCCACGATCGAGACCGACGCCCAGCGCCGCGTGTACGAGCGGGCGTTCCGCGATGCCGGCATCGACCCGGCGCGGCGCATCGTCGTCGTCACCGACCCGGGTTCCCCGCTCGAGGCGTCCGCACGTGACGCCGGCTACCGGGTGTTCACCGCCGACCCGAACGTCGGCGGCCGGTTCTCCGCGCTCACGGCGTTCGGCCTCGTGCCGTCCGGTCTGGCCGGAGCGGACATCCAGGAGCTCCTCGACGAGGCCGACGCCATCTCGGCGCTCCTCGCCGTCGACACCGACGAGAACCCCGGGCTCGTGCTTGGCGCGGTGCTCATGAGCGTCGACCCGAAGGTGTCGAAGATCGGCATCGTCCCGGACGGCACCCACATCGTCGGGTTCGGCGACTGGGCCGAACAGCTCCTCGCCGAGTCCACCGGCAAGGACGGGCTCGGGCTCCTGCCCGTCGTCCTCACCCCGGACTCCCCCGAGGTCACCGACGTCCCTGCGGACATGCAGATCATCCGGATCGTCGGGTCGCGCGGGGCCGAACGCCACGTCGCCCCGAACGAGGCCGAGATCGACGGCACGCTCGGCGGCCAGATCCTGGTCTGGGAGTACGCGGTCGCGGTCGCCGGTCGTCTCATGGGGATCAACCCCTTCGACCAGCCGGACGTCGAGGCCGCCAAGGTCGCCGCGCGAGCCCTGCTCGACGGCGGAGCCGGCGGCGGCTCCCCGCGACCCGAACCCGCCTTCGAGGAAGCGGGCACGGCGGTGACGGCGACCGGCTTCGAACCGGGCACCACCACCGCCCAGGCCGTGTCGAGCCTCCTGTCCGGTCTCGGCGACCACGGCTACGTCGCCGTCCAGGCGTACGTCGACCGCACGACGAGCCAGTCCCTCGAGCCGCTCCGCGACCTGCTCGCGGCGCGCACCGGCCGCCCCGTCACCTTCGGGTACGGCCCCCGGTTCCTGCACTCGACCGGGCAGTACCACAAGGGTGGCCCCGCGAACGGCGTGTTCCTGCAGATCGTCTCCGACGACCGGGCAGACCTCGACGTCCCCGGCCGCCCCTTCACCTTCGGCCAGCTCATCCGGGCGCAGGCAGCGGGGGACGCCAGCGTCCTCGCGCAGCACGGGCGCCCGGTCCTGACCCTGTCGACGCGGGACATCCCCGCTCTCGCACAGGCGCTCACGGCCGCAGTACGTTCCTGACACCAGAAGGAGTTCACCGACACATGTCACCGGTGGCGATCACCCCGGAGCACAACCCGCTCCGGCTGCCCACGGATCGTCGACTGAACCGCATCGCGGGTCCCAGTACCCTCATCATCTTCGGCGTGACGGGCGACCTGTCCCGCAAGAAGCTGATGCCCGCGGTGTACGACCTCGCGAACCGGGGGCTCCTGCCCCCGGGATTCGCGCTGGTCGGGTTCGCTCGACGTGACTGGGAGGACCAAGACTTCTCCCAGCTCGTCCACGACGCGGTCAAGGAGCACTCGCGTACTCCCTTCGACGAGGATGTCTGGCGGCAGCTCGAACAGGGCATCCGCTTCGTCCAGGGGTCCTTCGACGACCCCGACGCGTTCGTCCAGCTCAAGGAGACGGTCGACGCACTCGACGCCGAACGCGGAACGCTCGGCAACCACGCCTTCTACCTCTCGATCCCGCCGAAGATGTTCCCGGTCGTCACCGAGCAGCTCAAGCTGTCCGGCCTGACCGAGAAGCGGGACGGTTCCTGGAGCCGTGTCGTGGTGGAGAAGCCGTTCGGCTCCGACCTCCGCACCGCTCGCGAGCTGAACGCGATCGTGGAGAGCGTCTTCGCTCCCGACGACGTGTTCCGCATCGACCACTACCTCGGCAAGGAGACAGTCCAGAACCTCCTGACGCTGCGGTTCGCGAACCAGATGTACGAACCCATCTGGAACTCGAACTACGTCGACCACGTGCAGATCACGATGGCCGAGGACATCGGCGTCGCCGGACGTGCCGCGTACTACGACGGCATCGGTGCGGCGCGCGACGTCATCCAGAACCACCTGCTCCAGCTCCTCGCGCTCACCGCGATGGAGGAGCCCGTCTCGTTCAAGGCCGGTCACCTCCGTGCCGAGAAGGAGAAGGTGCTCTCCGCGGTGGAGCTCCCGGACGACCTGTCGACCGCGACCGCCCGCGGGCAGTACGCCGGCGGCTGGCAGGGCGGCGAGAAGGTCCTCGGCTTCCTCGAAGAAGCGGGGATGAACCCGGAGTCCGGCACGGAGACGTTCGCGGCGATCAAGCTGAACATCGCCACGCGCCGCTGGCAGGGCGTCCCGTTCTACCTGCGCGCGGGCAAGCGCCTCGGCCGCCGCGTCACGGAGATCGCGATCGTGTTCAAGCGCGTCCCCGAGGACGTCTTCGGCATCCCGCAGTCCCCACTCGGCCAGAACGCACTCGTCATCCGCGTCCAGCCGGACGAGGGCGTGACGCTGCGCTTCGGGTCGAAGGTCCCCGGCGTCGGCACCCAGGTGCGCGACGTGACGATGGACTTCGGCTACGGTCACGCATTCACCGAGGCATCACCAGAGGCGTACGAGCGACTCATCCTCGACGTGCTCCTCGGCGACCCGCCGCTCTTCCCGCGGCACCAGGAGGTCGAGCTGTCCTGGAAGATCCTCGACCCGATCGAGGAGTTCTGGGCCACACAGGGCCAGCCCGAGCAGTACCGTCCCGGCACGTGGGGTCCGGCTTCGGCCGACGACCTCCTCGCCCGCGACGGACGGACCTGGAGGCGTCCATGAAGATCGATCTGCCGAACACCACGGTCTCGAAGATCCAGAAGACCCTGGTCCACATCCGCGAAGAGGGCGGCGCCGTCGCACTCGGTCGTGTCCTGACGCTCATCATCTCGACGGCCCTCGGCCACGAGGAAGAGGCGATCGCGGCCGCGAACGAGGCTTCTCGCGAGCACCCGATGCGCGTGATCATCGTGTCGAAGAACGACGGCGACATCCACTCGCCCGGTCGACTCGACGCGCAGATCCGCGTGGGGAGCGACGCCGGCGCGAGCGAGGTCATCGTGCTCCGCGCCTACGGCGAGACGGCCACCGACGAGGAGAGCCTGGTCACGGGCCTCCTGCTGCCGGACGCGCCCGTCGTCGCCTGGTGGCCAGGGATCGCACCGTCGAAGCCGTCCGAGTCCTCGCTCGGGCGCATTGCGCAGCGCCGGATCACCGATGCCGCAGCGCAGAAGGACCCGAGTGTCGCGATCGCAGCGCTCGGAGCGTCCTACGTGCCCGGTGACACCGACTTCGCGTGGACCCGGCTCACCCTGTGGCGGAACCAGCTCGCCGCGGCGCTCGACCAGCCGCCGTACGAGCCGATCACCGGCGTCGAGGTCTCGGGAGCGAGCGACAGCCCGTCGACGATCCTCCTCGCCGCGTGGCTGCGGCTGCAGCTCCAGGTGCCGGTGTCCGTCGTCACGTCGCCCCGCGCGACCGGGTCGAGCGGCATCCACGGCGTCTCCCTGGTGCGCGAGAGCGGCACGATCGAGCTCGAGCGTTCCCTGGTCGACGTCGCGACCCTGTCGATGCCCGGCCAGCCGACGCACGATCTGTCGCTGCCACGCCGCAACCTGCGCGACTGCCTGGCCGAGGAACTCCGTAGACTCGACCCAGACGTCCTCTTCGGGGACGTCGTCAAGCACGGGGTGGCCCAGCTCCGCGATTCCGTCGCGGGCTGATCAGCTCCACAGCGGTCCGGTCGGTCTGCCGCCGTCGTCACGACGGGGACCGGCCGGCCGGACCGACGGCGGTCACATCGGGTGGCCGCACCACGAACACGGGAGTCACGTGACCAACGAACGGCGGGTGCTGGTGCACCCGGACAAGCAGGCCCTCGGCGCCTCCGTCGCCGCACGGTTCATCACGAAGATCATCGACGTGCTCGACGAGCAGGAGCGTGCCGACATCGCGATCAGCGGTGGCTCGGTGTCGTCCCTGGTCCTCGCGGCCATCGGTCAGTCGCAGGCGCGCGAGAGCGTCGACTGGTCGAAGGTGCACGTGTGGTGGGTCGACGAGCGCTGGGTGCCGGAGGGTGACGCGGACCGCAACATCACCGGCACGCAGACGGACTTCTTCGACCACGTCGCGATCCCGGCGGAGAACATCCATCCGATGGCGGCGTCGGACGCCGGCCTGACCATCGACGAGGCAGCGACGCAGTACGAGCGCGAGCTCCAGGCTGCTGCACCGGACTCGGCCGTCGCGCCGAAGTTCGACATCACGCTCCTCGGCGTCGGACCGGACGGGCACACGGCGTCGCTCTTCCCGGAGTTCCCGCAGCTCGCCGTGACCGACCGCGTCGTGCTGTCGGTCGACGACTCCCCCAAGCCGCCGCCGCAGCGGCTGACCCTGACCTACCCGGCGATCAACGCGTCGCAGCGGGTCTGGGTGATCCTCTCCGGTGCCGAGAAGGCGTCCGTGCTCGGGCTCGCGCTGGCCGGCGCCTCGGTGGACGAGGTCCCCGTCGGTGGCGTGCAGGGTCGCAAGCGCACGGTGTTCTTCGTGGACCAGGACGCCGCGCGTGACGTCCCGGAGAACCTCATCGCGTCGACGTACTGACGCGCGCTCTTCGAAGACGGGAGGCACGGTGCCAGCTGGCACCGTGC
>JASCOI010000131.1 GCA_029959665.1 Microbacteriaceae bacterium PS02333 | reverse complement strand
GTGCCAGCTGGCACCGAGCCTCCCGTCCGTCAAGTGGCTTGGACTCGATCAGTCGGTGCCGGCGTCGAAGGCCGCACCCTCGGACGCGGCGTCCGTCGCGCGGCCGAGCGCGTCGTCCGCGTCGGAGGTGACGACGGCGCCACCGAGGATCTCCTCGGACTCGCCGGCTTCGAGCTCGCCGACGAGTTCGCCCGTCGCCCCGCCGATGAGCCCGGCGGCCGCGTACTGCTCGAGCCGCGCACGCGAGTCCGCGATGTCGAGGTTCCGCATCGTGAGCTGGCCGATGCGGTCGTCCGGGCCGAACGCGGCGTCGCCGACGCGCTCCATCGAGAGCTTGTCGGGGTGGTACGACAGCGCCGGGCCGGTGGTGTCGAGGATCGTGTAGTCGTCGCCGCGACGGAGACGCAGGGTGACCTCACCGGTGACGGCGGAGGCGACCCAGCGCTGCAGCGACTCGCGGAGCATGAGCGACTGCGGGTCGAGCCAGCGGCCCTCGTACATCAGGCGACCGAGGCGGCGGCCCTCGTTGTGGTACGACGCGACGGTGTCCTCGTTGTGGATCGCGTTGAGCAGGCGCTCGTAGGCGATGTGGAGCAGCGCCATGCCGGGAGCCTCGTAGATGCCGCGGCTCTTCGCCTCGATGATGCGGTTCTCGATCTGGTCGGACGCGCCGAGGCCGTGGCGGCCACCGATGGCGTTCGCCTCGTAGACCAGCGCGACGGCGTCGGCGTACTCGACGCCGTTGATCGCGACGGGGCGACCGGCCTCGAAGCGGACGGAGACGACCTCGGTCGCGACCTCGACGTCGTCACGCCAGGCAGCGACGCCCATGATCGGCTCGACGATGTCCAGGCCGCTGGAGAGCTCTTCGAGGCTCTTGGCCTCGTGCGTGGCGCCCCAGATGTTGGCGTCCGTGGAGTACGCCTTCTCGGTGGAGTCGCGGTACGGGAATCCCCGCGCGACGAGCCACTCGCTCATCTCCTTGCGGCCGCCGAGCTCCTCGACGAACTCGGAGTCGAGCCACGGCTTGTAGACGCGCAGACGCGGGTTCGCCATCAGGCCGTAGCGGTAGAACCGCTCGATGTCGTTGCCCTTGTAGGTGGAGCCGTCGCCCCAGATGTCGACGCCGTCTTCCTTCATCGCGCGGACGAGCATCGTGCCCGTCACGGCGCGACCGAGGGGCGTCGTGTTGAAGTACGTCTTGCCGCCGGAGCGGATGTGGAAGGCGCCGGTCTGCAGGGCGACGAGGCCCTCTTCGACCAGGGCGCTCTTCGCGTCGACGAGCCGGGCGATCTCCGCGCCGTACTCGTGGGCGCGGCCGGGGACGGCGTCGATGTCCGGCTCGTCGTACTGGCCGATGTCGGCCGTGTACGTGCAGGGCACCGCGCCCTTCTCACGCATCCAGGCAACGGCACAGGAGGTGTCGAGACCTCCGGAGAACGCGATGCCGACTCGTTCGCCGACGGGGAGACTGCTCAGGACCTTGGACACGCTGACAATCGTAGGGGACGGGGCACGGTGCCCGGCCGTCCGGGTGGACGGTTGTGGAGAGCGGTGTGGACGATCACTTGACGACCGCGTCCTTCCGGCCGACGATCGTCAGCGCGGCGGCGACCGCCACCACGACGCCCTTGATCATGGTCTGCGTGAAGTCCGGGACGCCGAGCTGGTTGAGTCCGCTGGACAGCACGACGAGGATCAGCACGCCGACCAGGGTCCGTTCCACACCCCCGTTGCCGCCGGCGAGCGAGGTCCCGCCGACCGCCACCGCGGCGATCGCGTCGAGCATGAACGACGTCCCGAGCGTCGGCCCGGCGGACTGCAGCCCGGAGACCACGAGGAGCCCGGAGACGGCCGCGAACGCCCCGGAGATCACGAAGAGCCAGAACCGGAGCTTCCTCGCGTCGACCCCGGCGAGCCCCGCTGCCTTCTCGTTCGCGCCGATCGCGTAGACGTAGAGGCCGAAGCGGGTCTTGTGGGTGAGGAACCAGCTGATCCCGAAGAGCACGAGCCCGATCAGGAACGTCCCCGTCACGCCGGGGACGAGCTGCGTGTTGACGAGTCCGAGCAGCCCGTTCGCGAAGAACGACACCGACTGCCCGTTGAGGATCGTCAGCGCGAGACCGGTGAACACGGACAGCGTCCCGAGGGTGACGATGAACGACGGCAACCGGCCGTAGACGGTGAGCGCCCCGTTGACGGACCCGACGAGCACCCCCACGGCGAGCGCGACGCCGATCGCGAGGGCGAGGTGGTCCCCGGCCGCCCTGACGACCAGCGCGACGACGGCCGACGACAGCAGCACCGTCGCGCCGATGGACAGGTCGATGCTGCCGGCGAGGATCACGAAGGTGAGCCCCACGGCGCCGGCGAGCAGGTAGCCCGCCGATGTCCCCATCGACACGAAGTTCCCGATCGTGAGGAAGGTGCCCCTGGCGATCGAGAAGTACACGACGAGCGCGACGAGCACGAGCGGCGGCAGGACCCGCACCAGCAGTGCGCGCGGGACGAACGGGCGCCGCGCAGTGGTCGCGACCGGGACGACGGCGTCGGCCGTGCGGGGTTCGGTGGTGGTGGTCATGACGAGACGGTCTCCAGGTCGGACGGACGGAACATGAACGGGACGACGTCGTCCTCCCGTGGCTTCGCGCCGCGCGGCGACGGGATGTCGGCGACGACGGCACGGTCGCGGACGACGAGGACGCGGTCGGAGAGCCCGATGAGCTCGAGCAGGTCGTCGCTGATGACGAGGACCGCCGTCCCCTGGGCCGCCGCTGCCCGGATCGCCTCGTAGATGGACTCGCGCGATCCGGTGTCGACACCCTGGGTGGGGGCGTCGAGGACGACGAGCCTCGGGTGCCGGTGTAGCCAGCGTGCGATGAGCACCTTCTGCTGGTTCCCGCCGGAGAGTTCCCCGATGGGCTGTTCGATCCCGCGGGTCCTAACGCCGTACGCCGCGACGAGCTCGCTCGCGGCCGATCGGGTGCGGCGTTCCCTGATCATGCCGAGACGGTTCGCGTAGCGGTCGTGCAGCGAACCGATCACCAGGTTGAACCGGATGCTCTTGTCCGCGAAGACCCCTGATGTGGCGCGGTCCCGGGGCAGGTAGACGATGCCGCGCTCGACGGCGTCCCGTACCGAGCCGTAGCGGACCGGCTCGCCGTCGAAGGTCAGCACGTGCGAGGAGTCCGCCGCACCGGCGACCTGCGCGCCGATCTCGTCCTTGCCGGACCCCTCCAGTCCGCCGAGCCCGACGACCTCCCCAGGGGCGATGCGGAAGGTCACCTGAGGTCCGGTGCCGTCGACGCGGAGACCGGTCACCTCGACGCCGGTGTCCAGCGGACCCGGTTCGTGCTGCCGTTGCAGGTGCTCCCGGTAGTACTGCTCGGAACGGACCCGGCCGACCATGAGCCGGTGCAGGTCCTCCTCGAGGAGTCCTTCGGTCGGCCGCTCCGCCACGAGCCGGCCGTCCTTGAGCACGAGGACACGGTCGGTGACCGACAGGATCTCCTCGAGCAGGTGCGAGACGAACACGATCGCGGCCCCGCCGGTCGCGAGCTCGCGGACGACCTGCAGGAAGCGCTCCTCGCCGTGCTTGTCGAGGCTCGTGGTCGGCTCGTCGAGGAACACCACGGGGTTCGGCGTGCCGAGGAGGTCGATGGTCGCCAGCACCTTCGCGAAGCTCAGGCTCTGCTGCACGCTCGACGACAGGTCAGCTGCTCGCCGCCCGGCGAGTGTCGCCGGCAGGCCGAGCCGTTCGAGTGCGCGCGTCGCGACGACTCGACGACGTCGTCGGTCGACCGTCCCGAGTGCGCGGGCGAACCGCCGTTCCCAGCCGAGCAGGAGGTTCTCCTCGACGGTCAGGGACTCGACGAGGGCGAGGTCCTGGTAGACGCGGAACAGCCCGAGTTCGTTCGCCGCCCGGTAGTCGGGGACCGTGACGGGGGCGCCGTCGACCTCCACCGTGCCGCGGCTCGGCGGGAAGACGCCGGACAGCACGTTCAGGAGCGTGCTCTTGCCTGCACCGTTCTCGCCGATGAGGCCGACGACCTCGCCGCTCCGGAGCTCGAGGTCGACGCCGTCGAGCACGGTGGCCCCGGTGAAGTCCTTCCCGATGCCGGTCAGGCGGACACGTGTCGTCGCGGTCATCGTGTCGGGAACTCCGGCTTCGGGTCGAACGGATCGATGACGTCGTTGTGCTGCAGGGTCTTCGCCGCGTCGTCGAGCGCTCCGGACTCCTGGAGCTTCGTGAACGTCGCGTTCTGCTCGTACCCGCTCGGCTCCTTGGACGTCGGCCAGAGGTGCGGCAGGTCGGTGATCGGCGTGTACTCGGCCTGCAGGTCCCAGTCGTCGCCGGAGTACACCTGCGAGATCGCCCGCGCGGACAGCTGCCGGTCGATCGGTGTGTCGACATAGCGGGTGATGAAGTCCGCGGCGTTGTCCTTCGTGATGAGCGGCAGCGTGAGTTCGAGCTGGCGGAACGAGTCACCGGGGAGCTTGCCGTTCAGCGCGTCGAAGAGCTGCGCCGCCTCCTGGTACCCCGTCCAGCTGCCGGGCATCGCGGCGGCAGCGAGGACGGTCCCCTGCTCGACGAACTGTGCGACGTCGCCGGCGGAGTGCGCCGACACGATCTGGATGTCCTTCCCTGGCGTCTTGCCGATCGCGCGGATCGCAGCCACGGCACCGTCCACGTCCGCGGCGTCCGTGGCGAAGAAGGCGGTGGCGTCCGGGTGGGCGGCCAGCAGGTCAGCGACCTTCTTCTGGCTGTTCTCCGCCGTCCACGGGGTGTCCACGTTCCCGACCAGCGTGATGTTCGAGTGCTTCTTCAGGGTGTCGGTGAGGCCGAGGTACGCCTGGTTGGCGATCGTGTACGGGCTGTCGTTCCCGGCGAGCGCGATGAGTTCGGTCTTCTTGCCGTCGACCGACTTCGCCAGGGCCTCCGTCGCGTCGGACGCCGACTTGTAGTAGTTCGGCGAGACGTAGGAGACCTGCCGGTCGTCCGGCGCGTCGTAGACCGTCTTCCACTCCTCGTTCTGGAAGATGTTGGCGAAGTAGGCGTCGTGCGCCTGGAACTTCTTCGACAGCTCGGCGGTGTTCGGGGCGGCGAGGTTCAGGCCGATGCCCTTGTACCCGGCGTTTAGCAGCGAGTCGATCTGCTCGCTCTGCTGCTGGGCGTCGCTGTCGGCGTTGAGCACCCGGACGTCGGACGCGCCGAGCTGCTCCGCCGCGGCCTTGAACGACTTCCCGTACTCGGTGTTCCACGGGTTCGAGTTCGCGACGATCACGGCGAGCTTCACGTCGGTGTCGCCCTTGGTCGGGCCGAGCGACACTGGGGACGACGCTGCCCCGCCCGTCGAGCACCCCGCGACTACGAGTGCGGTAGCGAGGGCGGCGCCGATCGCGCCGATGAGTCTGGTCTTCTGCATGGTGGGTTCCTCGGGTGTGGGGCGGTCTCAGCCCTGGGCAGCGCGACCGCGGAGGTCGACGCCGCTGAACCAGGCGCGGAACGGCGAGGTGCCGTTGAGGTCGTGGTCGCCGATCGACGAGAGCCGGTACGCGATCGGGTTGTGGGTGGCGAGGGTGCGGGCGTTCCGCCAGTGCCGGTCGAGGCGTCTCGACCGGCTGAGGGCCGAGGCGCCGCCGACGTCGAACAGTCGTGTAGCGGCCGCTGGGACGTCGCGGACGAGGAGCACCTGGGCGCGGTAGACGCGGAGCTCCACGGCGTCCTCGTCGGCAGGGGTCGCAGACCCGTCCGCGGCTCCGGCCCGCAGCGCATCGAGCGCACGCGCGATGTCGGCCACGACGGTCTCGGCGAGGTAGGCGGTGGCGCTCAGCTCCCCGATGACCTCCTGCACCTGGGCGTCGTGCCGGGGCAGCTCGCCGCGGCTCTGGGCGAACCAGCGCCGACGGTCGCGCACGAATGCGACGGCGTCGCGGTGCACGGCGCGTGCGGTTCCGGCGAGCGCGACGAGGTGCAGGTGCTGGGCGAGCGAGGTGCCCTCGCTCCCGAGCTCGACGTGCAGCTGCTCCGCCTCGTCGACGACGACGGCCTCGAAGCGCGTCGTCCCGCTTGCGGTGAGCTGCTGCCCGAAGCCGTCCCAGTCGTCGACGCGGGTGACACCCGGCGCATCGGCGGCGACGATGACCGTCTCGAGCTGGTCGTCCTCGGCCTCGGCGTTCGTCACGATCCAGTCCGCGTACAACGACCCGGTGCTGTAGTACTTGACGCCGTCCAGCCGACGGACCCCGTCGCCCCCGGCGGTGACGGTCGTGCCGAAGTGGTCGGTGTTCTGCGGGTTGCGTTCGGTGTGCGCTCCGCCGAGGACGGTCCCGCTGGCGATCCGTCGGAGCCACCGGTCCCGGTCCGGCGAGTCGGGGGCGGCGATGATCGCCTCGGTGAACAGCACGTGGGACCGCAGCGCCTGCACCACGTTCGGGTCCGCCTCGGCGACGGTGACGAGCACCCGGGTGAGTTCGGCGAGGCTTGCGCCGCGTCCCCCGTGCGACACCGGGACGCGCAGCGCCCAGAGTCCACGCTGGGCGAGCTCGGCCACCTGCGCGAACGGCAGGGTCCTGGTGTCGTCACGGGCGGCCGCGGTCTCCGCGAGCTCTGCCAGGACGTCGGCGAACGGTGCAACGAGGTCGTCAGTCGTCGACCGGACGGTCTCCGTGACGCTCACCGTGCCACCCCCGCGGTCCGACGGACGGAGTGGGACGCGATCTCCTCGGTCCAGTCGTGCGCCCGGTGCCACGGCGGCAGGCCCGGTCCGTCCCGGAACAGCTTCTCGCGGAGGGTCCCCGGTGCGTACTCGTCCTGGATGAGCCCGCGCCGGCGGAGCACCGGGACGACGTGGTCGACGAACTCCTCGTACCACCCGAGCGAGGTGACGGGCACGACGTTGAAGCCGTCGACGCCGGCCGCCGCCCACCGTTCGACCTCGTCGGCGATCTGCTCGGGCGTGCCCGCGAACCGTCCGGGCAGCAGCGCCTTCTCGGTGAGGAACTCGCGCCACGTCACGGCTGCCGGGTCGTCGTAGACCTCGGTCGCGGCCCGGAAGACGCTTCGTACGTGGTCCCCGAGGTCGACACGGCGGGCCAGTTCGGCGAGCGGTGTCTCCGGGTCGATGGACGGCAGGTCGATCCCGGTGTTGCCCGCGTAGAAGCCCTGCAGCCCCTCGATGCTGATGTTGTCGCGGAGGTGCTGCTGCTTCCGCTTCGCCTCCTCCTCGGTGGACCCGATGACCGTCGAGAGCTGGACGAGCGACTTCAGGGTCCCGGGCGGACGCCCAACCGCCGCCGCGGCCGCCGCCAGCGTCGCGATGTCTCGACGAGCGGCCTCCGGCGTGTTCGACGGCAAGAACGTCACCTCGGCGTTGCGGACGGCGAAGTCGATGCCCGCCGGGGAGTTCCCGGCCTGGAACAGCAGCGGCGTGCGCTGCGGCGACGGCTCGACGATGTGCGGTCCCTGCACGCGGTAGCGCGGGCCGACGTGGTCGATCGTGTGGATCCGGTCGGGGTCGAAGTACTCCCCCGTCGCGACGTCGTGTCGGACGGCGCCGTCCTCCCACGAGGCCTGCCAGAGCTTGTACGCCACCTCCGTGTACTCGTCGGCCCAGCGGTAGCGCTCGTCGTGGTCGACGATGTCCTCGTACCCGAAGTTGCGGAAGCCGTTCGACAGGTAGCTCGTGACGATGTTCCAGCCGACCCGGCCGTGCGTGTAGTGGTCGAGCGTCGAGAGCTTGCGCGCGAACGAGAACGGGTGGTCCTGGATGACGTTGCTCGTGACCACGAGCCCGAGGTGGTCGGTGACGAGGCCGAGCGCCGAGACGATCGACGCCGGGTCGTTGCCGGGGAACTGCGAACCGTTCCGGATGGTCGCGGTCCCGTCACCGGCCTCGAGGTCGTACGTGCCCACCACGTCGGCGATGAACAGGGTGTCGAACCGACCGCGCTCGAGTACCTTCGCCTCCGACACCCACGGTTCGAGGTCCTTGTAGCCGTACTGCACGCTGCCCTGGGGCGTGCGCCAGTAGCCGTGCGAGTGGTGGTTCGGCGTCAGGTGGACGAACGCGTTGTAGATGAGCGGCCGGGTCATGACGGCATCGTCAACCGCCGACAGGTGTTGCACAACGTGCGTCGTCACCCCCGGTCACCGTGGGTCACGGAGCGTCACCGGAACGGGCGCAGCCGTCACCGGACGTCACGATCCACGGCGCGGGTCGCGGCCGTGGGCGCGACCGACGGCCGGACGGGAGGCACGGTGCGGGCCCGCCCCGTGCCTCCCGTCTGAGCCGCTCGCCGGATCAGCGGAGCTGCGCCCCGTCGGCGAGGTCCGTGGAACGAGACACGTCCGCCCACGCCGCGATCTCCGTGGCGAGTGCGTCGCGCCCGGCGGTGACGAGGCGGACCGCGTCCGATCCGAGCAGGAGGTGGGCGGGCGGCGCATCGCTCTCGATGACGGCGAGCACGGCCGCGGCCGCCTTCGCGGGATCGCCGAGCTGGTTCCCGTTCGCCTCCTGCCGGTTCGCGCGGATCGGGTCCATGAGTGCGTCGTAGTCCGGGATCGAGCGATCGGCGCGGACCATGGAGCGTCCGGCCCAGTCCGTCCGGAAAGAGCCGGGAGCAATCGCCGTGACGTGGACGCCGAACGCCGCGACCTCCTTCCCGAGGGTCTCGAGGATCGCCTCGAGCGCGAACTTGCTGCCGCAGTAGTACGCGAGCCCGGGGACGGTCATGAGCCCGCCCATCGACGTGACGCCGAGGATGTGTCCGGAGCGCCGTGCGCGCATGCCGGGCAGGACGGCCTTGACGACTGCGACGGCACCGAACACGTTCACGTCGAACTGTCGGCGGAGGTCGGCCATCGGCGACTCCTCGAGGACGCCCTCGTGCCCGTAGCCGGCGTTCGCGATGAGGACGTCGATGTGACCGAGGTCCTGCTCGACGTCCGCCATGACGCGGATGACGGCGTCGTCGTCGGTCACGTCGAGGAGGACGGCGCGTGCCCGTCCGGTGGCGTCGAGCGCCTCGAACGCGGCGGCGTCCGCAGATCGCCGGACGGTGCCGACGACGGTGTGCCCGGCGGCGAGCGCCGCCTCGGCGAAGGCACGGCCGAAGCCGGAGCTGACGCCGGTGATCACGAAGTTCTTGGTCATGTCGTCCATGTTCAACGCGAAGTCGATAAAAGTCAACGCTGTGTCGATTTTTGTCGACGCGGTATCGTGCAGCCATGCCTCCATACGCCTACGACGAGCACGGCCGCCGTGTCGCGAGCCCGTCGAAGGGTGCGCTCCGGGAGCGGAAGATCCTCGACGAAGCCGAGCAGCAGCTCGTCGAGCTCGGCCCGGAGGGCATGACGGTCGAGACGATCGCCCGCGCGGCCGGCCTCACCCGCGGCGCGCTGTACTTCTACTTCCGGTCGAAGAACGACGTCCTCGCCGCCCTCGTGCAACGCGTCACCGCGGAGCTGCAGGGCGCCGTGGTGAGCCGGCAGCGGGCGCTCCCGGATGCGCCGCGTGATGCCCTGCGGAGCGCGATCGACCTCACCCGGGATCTCTGGACAAGGCACGGCGCCGTCATGCGCGCAGCGGTCGAGCTCGCCCCGTCGGTGCCGGTGATCGAGCAGCTGTGGTCCACGACACGCGACGACACCGTGCGAAGCGTCACCGACCTGCTCGGGTCGACGGACTCTGTCGGGCCGGACGACCGCACGGCGGCGCTCGTCGGCGCGCTCGTCGGGATGACCGAGCGGACGTTCTACGAGGCCTCGCGCGCGGGAGCAGACCTCGACGACGCGACCGAGGTCGTCACGACGGTCTGGCATCGGACGTTCGGGCTCTGAACTCGCCCGCTGGGCTCCGCGGTGGAGCGCAACGCGCAGGGGGGGCCCCCCCCCCCCCGGGGGGGGCGCGGGGGGTTGGTGGGTTGTTGACAAGCGGGCGGGG
>JASCOI010000130.1 GCA_029959665.1 Microbacteriaceae bacterium PS02333 | reverse complement strand
CCCCCCCCCCCCCCCCCCCCCCCCGCCGGGGGGGGGGGGGGCGGCGCGCCCCCCCCCCCCCCCGGGGCGCGATCGCGGGCTAGTGCGCCGGCGGGGGCGTCGGGGCGCCCTCGGGCAGCTCGGGCTTCCGCACGAAGAACGCGGTGAGGATCCCGAAGAGCGAGATGACGCCGCCGACGAGGAACGCCGTCTTCACGCCGGAGGCCGTCGCGAGCGCCACGCCCTCTGCCCCGGAGCCCGCCGTCGCCGTCGCCGCGCCGATCGTCAGGAACGTCACGAACAACGCCGTGCCGGCAGCGCCCGCGAGCTGCTGCGTCGTACCGAGGACCGCGCTGCCGTGCGAGTAGAGCTTCGGCGGCAGCACGCCGAGCGCCGCGGTGAACAGGGGCGTGAAGGTCAGCGCGAGCCCGATGCTCAGCACGACGTGGGCGCCGAGGACGAACCACACGCTCGTGTCCGTGCCGACCGTGGACAGCGCCCACATCACGACGCTGATGATGATCGTGCCCGGGATGAGGAGGACCCGCGGCCCGCGCCGGTCGTAGATGCGTCCGACGATCGGGGAGAGCAGACCCATGAGCAGGCCGCCCGGGAGCAGGAGGAGACCGACGTTCAGGACTTCGAGCCCGAGGACGCGCTCGAGGTAGATCGGCAGCAGGATCAGCGTGCCGAGCATGACCAGGAAGCTCAGCCCCATGCCGACGATCGGGACGGTGAAGCCCCGGCTCTGGAACGTGCGGAGGTCGAGCAGTGCTCGGTCGCTGCGCTGGAGCCGGGTCTGGCGGAGGACGAACAGCACGAGCCCGACGACACCGACCACGAGGGCCGCGATCGGGACGACCGGACCGCTGGTGGCGATCTCCGCGATGCTCGACAGGCCGTAGACGACGCCACCGAACGCGAAGGCGGAGAGCACGACTGAGAGCACGTCGAGCGGGGCGGGCCGCGGGGTGCCGACGTTCCGGACCTTCACCATGCCGAGGACCAGCGCGGCGATCGCGATCGGCAGCACGAACCCGAACAGCCAGCGCCACGAGAACGCGTTGAGGATGAGCCCGGAGATGGTCGGGCCGACGGCGGGGGCGACCGAGATGACGATCGAGATGTTGCCCATGATCCGACCGCGGTGTGCCGGGTCGACGAGGGTCAGGACGGTCGTCATGAGCAGCGGCATCATGATCGCCGTGCCGCTCGCCTGGACGATGCGCCCGACGAGCAGGGTGGCGAACCCGGGAGCCAGGAGCGCGATCAGCGTCCCGGCGGAGAACAGGCTCATCGCCCACATGAAGACCGGCCGCGTGTTGAAGCGCTGCAGCAGGAACCCGGTGATCGGGATCACGACGGCCATCGTCAGGAGGAACCCGGTCGTCAGCCACTGCCCGGTCGCCGCACTGATGTCGAGGTCGTCCATGAGCCGCGGCAGCGCGACACCCATGATCGTCTCGTTGAGGATCACGACGAACGCGGACACGAGCAGCAGCCCGATGACCAGGCGGTCGTCCGCAGCCGTGCGCGCCGGCACGCTGCCGGTCCGTGGTGCGGTGTCGATGGCGTGATCGGTCATGTGGCGGCTCCGAACGGTGGATTGTGGGGAGTCCGCACGTGCGGACGCGTGACCGGGCGTCACGCCGGGCACTGCGTGTGCAGCACCTGAACGGACTCGATTATTCCGCGATCCACCGACACCCGTGGTGAACGGTCAGTGCAGGATGTCGAACGACGCGGCGTCGCCGTGCGGGACGACCGGGCGCGTCGAGACTTCGGTCACGCTCGCCGACGGCGGCCCGGTGTGCAGCATCTCCACGAGGGCGTCGACGGCGGGCGACGGTCCCTCCGCCTCGACCTCGACCGTGCCGTCGAAGAGGTTCCGCGCGTAGCCCGTCAACTCGAGCCCGTCCGCCTTGCGTGCCGTCCAGTAGCGGAACCCGACCCCCTGGACCGTCCCCGAGACGATGGCGTGCACCCTGGTCACCGTTGTCATGTCGCCCAATGTATGCGGGCCGGGTTTCCCGGGCATCACCAGGGTTTTTCGGGGCCGTGACCGATTGTTTCGGCAAGGTGTCGTCCGGATGAGGAGGCAGTGATAGAGTCACTGCAACCAGAACACTTAAGGTCAGAAAAACCTGAAGTCAGGAGCCATGGACGAAGCAGCCATCCGCGTCGCGGTCTCGACCGTGATCGTCGCGCTGCGCCCGCACCCCGACACGGGGGCGCCGGCGCTGTGGATGCCGCTCGTCCGCCGCACCGCCGAGCCGTACGAGGGATCGTGGGCGCTCCCCGGCGGCTGGGTCCGTCCGGACGAAGGGCTCGAGGACTCCGCCGCCGCCCGCCTGCGCGAGACCACCAACGTCCAGCCGCGCTACCTCGAGCAGCTCTACGCGTTCGGCGACGTCGACCGGTCTCCGACCCGCGTCGTGTCGATCGTGTACTGGGCGCTGGTCCGCCCGGACGAGGCGAGTGTCGTGCCAGACGACTGGAACGTGCGGTGGTTCCTCGCCGACGAGCACCCGCCGCTCGCGTTCGACCACGACCACATCGCCGAGTACGCCCTCTGGCGGCTGCGGAACAAGATGTCGTACTCCCGGATCGCGCAGGCGTTCCTCGGCGACCGGTTCACCCTCGCCGAGCTCCGTGCCGTGTACGAAGCGGTGCTCGGGCGTGCGCTCGACCCCGCGAACTTCCGGCGGCAGGTCGCGCAGTCCGACGCCGTGATCGCCACCGACGAGACCACGAGCGGGGACCGGCACCGGCCGGCCCGGCTGTACCGCTCGAACCCCGACCTCGCCTACGCGGACAACGGCCCGCTGCAGCAGGGCACCACGACCGAGAACCAGACACGACCGCAGAACCGATAGGAACCACCGTGTCCATCGCCACCACCATCGAACTCATCTCCAACGGCAAGGCCGACGGCAGCACCTGCACGCCGGACCTCGCGATGCCGACGTGGGACTTCGACGCCCGGCCCGGCTACGGCCCCGGTTCGTCGATGTCCGACGTCATCCCGACCTCCGCACCGCGGCAGGGCGTGATCCCGGACGAGTACAAGCACGCGCCGGTGGAGGAACTGCACGAGCGCATCGAGCGGGCGAAGGCGACGTTGGGGGACCGGGTCGTGGTGCTCGGCCACTTCTACCAGCGCGACGAGGTCGTCCGGCACGCGGACTTCCTCGGCGACTCGTTCCAGCTCGCCAACGCCGCGCTGACGAAGCCCGATGCCGAGGCGATCGTCTTCTGCGGCGTGCACTTCATGGCGGAGACCGCCGACGTCCTCGCCCGGGACGACCAGCGCGTGATCCTGCCGAACCTCGCGGCGGGCTGCTCGATGGCGGACATGGCCGACATCGACAGCGTCGAGGCGGCGTGGGCCGAGCTCGAGTCCGTCTACGGCACCGAACCGGACGCCGACGGCCGTGTGCCGGTCATCCCCGTCACGTACATGAACTCCGCCGCCGACCTCAAGGCGTTCTGCGGGCGCCACGGGGGCATCGTCTGCACCAGCTCCAACGCGGCGACCGTGCTCGAGTGGGCGTTCGAGCGTGGGCAGCGCGTGCTGTTCTTCCCCGACCAGCACCTCGGGCGCAACACCGCGAAGGCGATGGGCATCAGCACCGACCTCATGCCGATGTGGAACCCGAGGAAGCCCCTCGGCGGCAACACCGTGGAGACCCTGCAGGAGGCGAAGGTCGTCCTCTGGCACGGCTTCTGCTCCGTGCACCGCCGCTTCACCGTCGACCAGATCGACCAGGCGCGCCGCGAGCACCCCGGCGTCCAGGTGATCGTGCACCCCGAGTGCCCGATGGCCGTCGTCGACGCTGCCGACGCCGCCGGCAGCACCGACCTCATCCGGAAGACCGTCGCGGCCGCGACCGAACCGACCACGTTCGCGATCGGCACCGAGATCAACATGGTCAACCGGCTCGCGGCCGAGTACCCGCAGCACACGATCTTCTGCCTCGACCCGGTCGTCTGCCCGTGCTCGACGATGTACCGCATCCACCCCGGGTACCTGGCGTGGGTGCTCGAGGCGCTCGTGCGCGGCGAGGTCCTCAACGAGATCGTCGTCCCGGACGAGGTCAAGGCCGACGCGAAGGTCGCCCTCGAACGCATGCTCGCCGCGAAGCCGCGGGACTAGGACGACGCCGTGCACGTCGTCATCGTCGGTTCCGGCATCGCCGGCCTCACCGCCGCGATCCGTGCGAGCGCCCGCCACGACGTCACCCTCGTCACGAAGGGTGCCCTGGCGGACGCCGCGACGAGCCACGCGCAGGGCGGCATCGCCGTCGCGCTCGGCGCCGACGACACCGTGGCGCTGCACGCCGCGGACACGCACGTCGCCGCAGCCGGCAGCGCCGACGCCCGCGCCGTCGAGGTCCTCTGCTCCGACGGGCCGGCACGGGTCCGCGACCTGCTCGCGCTCGGCGTCCCGTTCGACCGCACCGACGACCCGGCGAGCCTCGACCGGTACGGCGACGACCTCGCCCGCGGACGGGAAGCCGCACACGGGCGCTGGCGGGTCGTGCACGCCGACGGGGACGCGACGGGCGCCGCGATCGAGCAGACGCTCATCCGCGCGCTGCACCGCCAGCACGTGACGATCCTCGAGCGCACCTGCCTCACCGACCTGGTCGTGCGGGACGGCACCGTCGTGGGGATCGACGTGCTCGACCTGCTGGGCGAGCCGCGCCGCATCGACGCCGACGCCGTCGTGCTCGCCTCCGGGGGCGCCGGGCACCTGTACCGCGAGACGACGAACCCGCTCGTGGCGACCGGCGACGGCGCAGCGGCCGCCTGGCGTGCCGGGGCCGTCCTCGCGGACCTCGAGTTCATGCAGTTCCACCCGACCCGCCTCGCGGTCCCGGGCGGCGGCCTCGTCTCCGAGGCCGTCCGCGGCGAGGGCGCCGTCCTCCGCGACGCACGCGGGCACCGCTTCATGCCGGACGTCCACCCGGATGCCGAACTCGCCCCGCGTGACGTCGTGGCACGGGGGATCGCGGCCGCGATGCGCGACGGCGGCGACGTGTTCCTCGACGCGACCGGGCTCGAGTCGGACTTCCTCGTCGCACGGTTCCCCGGCCTCACCCGTGCGACCCGCGCAGCCGGCTTCGACTGGACCCGGGAAGGCGTGCCCGTCGCCCCGGCAGCGCACTATTTCATGGGCGGCATCGCCACCGACGCCGAGGGACGTACCAGCCTCCCAGGACTCCTCGCGATCGGCGAGGCCGCCTGCACCGGTGTGCACGGCGCGAACCGACTCGCGTCGAACTCGCTGCTCGAAGGACTGGTCTTCGCCGTCCGCGCCGCGGACGCGGTCGACGCGGCGCGACCCGGTCTGCTCCGCCTGCGCGGCGATGCGACGTTCCCCGTCACCACGGTGCCCGACGAGGCGGAGGCGATCCGGTCCTCCCGGCAGTGCCGTCCTGGAGGCCCGGATCACCCGGACCCGCAGGCGCACGTCCGCCAGACGGTGCAGACCGTCATGACCGAGCGCGGCGGCCTGCTCCGTGACGCCGGTGGACTGGCGGCCGCGCGTCGCGAGCTCGCGGCGCGCGCCGTGGACGCGCCCCGGACGGTGCGGGAGCACGAGGACCGCGCGCTGCTCGACCTCGCCCGCCTGGTGGCCCGCGCCGCCGAGGCCCGCACCGAGTCCCGCGGCGCGCACGCCCGCACCGACCACCCGGACACCGACCCCGCTGCTCCGGCATCGACCGGCTGGGTCGCCGTCCGCTCGTCCGTCTCCGATCCCGTCCCCGAGGAAGCACTCGCATGACCACCGACCCAGGAACCATCCCGCCGCACGCGCTCCGACGCGTCATCGAGACCGCGCTCGAGGAGGACGCACCGTGGGGTGACGTCACCAGCGAGACGCTCATCCCCGTCGACGCGATCGCGACGGCGACGCTCGGCGCGCGGGAACCCGGCGTGCTGAGCGGAGGTGGGGTGTTCGTGGCCGTGATGCACGCGGTCGACCCGCTCATCTCGGCGACGGTCCTGATCGCGGACGGCGACCCGTTCGAGCCGGGTGACGTCCTCGCGACCGTGACGGGGCCGGCGCGAGCGGTGCTGCGGGCCGAGCGGGTCGCACTGAACCTCGTGCAGCGGATGTCGGGCATCGCGACCTCGACGGCGCGGTACGTCGCGGCCGTCGCCGGCACCCGGGCGCGGATCGTGGACACCAGGAAGACCACGCCGGGGCTCCGGGCGCTCGAGCGGTACGCGGTCCGGTGCGGCGGCGGCCACAACCACCGGACGTCGCTGTCGGACGCCGTGCTCGCGAAGGACAACCACCTCGCCGTGCTGCTCGCGAGCGGGATCGGCATCGGGCAGGCGATCCGCGACGCCCGGGAGCGACTCGGGCACACCGTGCACCTCGAGGTCGAGGTGGACCGCATCGACCAGATCGAACCCGTCGTCGCCGCCGGTGTGGACACGATCATGCTCGACAACTTCTCGCTCGACGACCTGGTGACGGGTGTCGATCGCGTGGCCGGACGCGCGCTCGTCGAGGCGTCCGGTGGGGTGAACCTCGACACCGTCGCGGCGATCGCGGCCACCGGGGTCGACATCATCTCGGTCGGGGCCCTGACGCACTCCGCGCGCGCACTCGATCTCGGGCTCGACGTGTCCGTGTCCGGTGCCGGTGCCGGTGCCGGTGCTGGTGCTGGTGCTGGTTCCGGTTCTGCGGGCTGACGTGTTCTACCTCGACCGGGCCGCGACGACGCCCGTCCGCCGCGAGGTGCTCGAGGCGATGTGGCCGTGGCTGACCGGCGGCTTCGGGAACCCCTCGTCGACCCACGGCATCGGGGACCAGGCCGCGCGCGGGCTCGCGGCGGCGCGGGCGTCCGTCGCCGACGTGCTCGGGTGCCGTCCGGCCGAGGTCGTCTTCACGGCAGGTGGCACCGAGGGGGCGAACACCGCGGTGAAGGGCATCGCGCTCGCGACCCCGCGCGGGCGGCACGTCGTGACGAGTGCGACCGAGCACGAGGCCGTCCTGGCGAGCTGCGAGTACCTCGAGCGCTTCCACGACTTCACGGTGACCGTGCTGCCGGTCGACGCGTCCGGTCGGGTCGACCCTGCCGTGCTGGCCGCCGCGCTCCGACCGGACACCACCCTCGTGTCGATCGCACACGCGGACAACGAGATCGGCACCGTGCAGGACATCCCGGCACTCGCCGCACTCGCACACGGTGTCGGCGCGCGCTTCCACACCGACGCGGTGCAGTCCGCGCCGTGGCTGCCGATCGGGCTCGACGTCCTCGGGGTCGACGCGCTCTCGTTCTCCGGTCACAAGCTCGGCGCCCCGAAGGGCACCGGTGTCCTCGCGGTCCGTGCCGGGGTGCCGATGGAGCCGCTCGTGCACGGCGGGGGACAGGAGCGCGGGCGACGGTCCGGGACCGAGGACGTCGCCGGGGCGGTGGCGGTGGCGACGGCGCTGTCGGTCGGGGGTGCGTCCGCTTCGGCGGCCGCGGGGGCTTCCTCGGTGCGTGATGCTGTGCTGGACGGGGTCTCGGCGCGGGTCCCAGGGGCGTTCGTCACCGGGTCGCGCGAGCACCGGCTGCCCGGGCACGCGTCGTTCTGCTTCGCGGGCGGCGACGGGCTCCCCGGGGTGAACGGCGAGACGGTGCTCCTCGAGCTCGAACAGCGTGACGTGGTCTCGTCGTCGGGGAGTGCCTGCGCAGCCGGCAGCACCGAGGCGTCGCACGTGCTCACGGCGCTCGGGCTGTCCGACGAGGTGGCGCGGAGCGCGGTGCGGCTGACGTTCGACGCGTCCTTGTCCGACGCCGATGTGCCCGTCGTGGTCGGGTCGGTCGCCGACGCCGTCGCGGTGGTCCGGGCCCTCGGTTGAACCCGCACTTGCCCCTGACCGGGGTGTACTAGACGTTCTACTCCATCACTGGGGACCTGTCCCCCCTTTTGCGGACACTCGATCTCGGCCAGAGTGTTCCCATGGCAAACGCGATGACGACTCGAGTCACCCGGGAGGACCACTTCCGGGTGGTGCAGCTCCTGCCGGCACCCGCGACCGTCCTCGCACTGGCCGTCGCCGCAGGGCACGATCTCGGTTCGGCGCCCCTCGGCCTCATCGCCGTCATCGGGGCGCTCGCGACCATCGGGAGCGCGGTGCTCCCGATGATCCGTCCCGCTGCCACGTGTCGATCGATGCCCGCCCCGACCGAGTCGGAGCGGTACCGAGAGGACGCCGAGCACCGCTGAAGACCCGCGCCGCCCGGATCCGGTTCCCCCCTCGGGATCCGATCGGCGCGATCAGCCGGACGCGTCCTGTGCAGCACGCGTCCGGAGCGGGTCACGACATCCCCTGTCGTCGTGCCCCGCAGCACCCGGAGCCCCGCCACGGATCGCGGGACGTCATCCCTGTACGACGTCCCCGGATCCCCTCCGTCCGTGGCGGGACCGGGTGCGCTTCCCCGTGCGCCGTGCGTCGCTACCGTAGGCCTGTGCCCTCGTACCGTGTGACCCTCGCCGTCGGTGCCCTGGCGCCCGGTGTCGCCCCCGACGCCGTGCTCCCGGCTGCCGCTCGCCTCGTCGCCGAGCAGGTGGTGGTCGAGGCGCAGGACGTCCGGCTGATCCGGGGCGTCCCGTGTGCGGTCGTCCGCTACGAGGCGGGTGACGACGAGGTCGCGATCGCGGTCGCAAGGCTCGCGGTCGCCGGCCTGCGGGACACCGTGGAGATCCGCTCCGACCGGGTCACGCGCCGCGACGGCGGGAAGTGGACCCCGATCGCGTAGGACTCCCCGCAACGCTCTCCGCTCGCGTCGCCTTCGCCGACGGCACCGGCCAGACGTAGTCGAGGTCGTCGGGGACGTCGGGGAAGAGCGGCAGGTAGTGCTCCCGGTCCTTCTGCACGAGCTTCGACCGGTGCGACCGGTGCACGGCTTCGTCGTCGTTCCACGGCGGCACCGGGTAGTCGCCGCGTTCGTAGGCGTCGAGGTCCTCGGGGGAGCGACCGAGGTCGGCCAGCGTCTTCGCGAGACACGTGTCGACGTGCCCGCGGTCCAGCCAGACGGCGCAGACGGCGTCCTGGTACGCCATCAGCGCCGGCCGGTACCCGCGCCACATCGCCACGACGGGGTGGTGCTGCCATCCGTAGTCCGGCAGCGTCAGTGCGCGCATCACCTGCAACGTCTCGACGCGCTGCTTGCCGAGCCGCCGGTCGTCGAGGGACTCGGCCGATGCGTGGAAGTCGGCGAACGGCAGGAACGTCTGCATGCGCCGAACGGTACGCGGGGGTGCCTGGGGCGACACATGTCGTCACAACCGTGCGGGGGTCCCCGGGAGCGTGTGAGCATCGAACGCATGAGCGGAGAACTCGTCGTCGGCGTCAGCGGCAGCCCATCCGACCCGTCGCGCACCTCGACACTGGTCGCCGCCACGGTCGCGCGACTCGGTGAGGAGATCGAGGACGCGCGCACCCTGACCGTCGAGATCGGACCGCTGCTCGCCGACCTCGGCGCGGCGTCCGACCGTTCGGCGATGTCCCCGACCACGGTCGCCGCCCTCGAGGCGGTGGAGTCGGCCGACGTGCTCGTCGTCGGCAGTCCGGCGTTCCGTGCCGCGTACTCCGGCGCCTTCAAGCTCTTCTTCGACTGGATCGGGCAGTACGACCTCGTCGACACCCCGGTCCTCCTCACAGCGACGGGCGGGAGCGACCGACACGCACTGCTCGTCGAGCACCAGATGCGTCCACTGTTCGGCTTCTTCCAGTCCACGACGCTCCCGATCGGCGTCTTCGGCAACGAGCGCGACTTCACCAAGCGCGAGGGTGGCTACGACATCTCGAACATCGACCTCGAGCTGCGCATCGACCAGGCCGTCCGCCGCGCGCTGCCCATCATCCGCGGCGGCTTCGTCACGGCAGCCGCGACGGACGTCCCCCGCCCCGCCGACTTCTAGCCGCGCCGCGCCGTCCGGCCGCGCCGCCCGCCCGCCCGCGCCGCCCGGCCGCGCCGCCCGGC
>JASCOI010000012.1 GCA_029959665.1 Microbacteriaceae bacterium PS02333 | reverse complement strand
CCCCCCACCCCGCGCCCCAACACCCGGGGGGGCCGGGGGCCCCGGCCCCCCGGGCCCTCCCGTCTGTCTGTGGCTGGGTCCTAGGACTCGATCTCGCCCTGCGGAGCGGCTTCCGTTCCGGACTCCATGGCGGCTGCGCCGGCGAGGACCTCTTCGCGGCCCGGCTGACGCCCGGTCTCGAACTCGAACTTGCCGTCGATGAAGTCGACCTTGACGTGGTCGCCAGCGGTGAGCTCACCCTGCAGGATGTGCTCGGACAGCTGGTCCTCGACCTCGTGCTGCATGGCACGACGGAGCGGGCGGGCACCGAGGGCG
This sequence comes from Microbacteriaceae bacterium PS02333, assembly GCA_029959665.1. Classification (GTDB taxonomy): domain Bacteria; phylum Actinomycetota; class Actinomycetes; order Actinomycetales; family Microbacteriaceae; genus Curtobacterium; species Curtobacterium guangdongense. The sequence goes on along the minus strand of JASCOI010000012.1, from coordinate 51,928 downwards.
GGGTCGAACCCGACCTTGATGAGCTGCTCCTTCGCCGGCAGCGTGAGCTCGACGGTCATGTCGCGGTCGAGCATGCGGTCGGACAGACGCTTCACGAACAGGTCCACGATCTGCAGCAGCTCGGACTGCGAGAGCTGCGGGAACACGATCGTGTCGTCGACGCGGTTGAGGAACTCGGGCTTGAAGTGCTTCTTGAGCTCCTCGTTCACCTTCGAGCGCATGCGGTCGTAGCCGACGCCAGAGTCACCCTCGACCTGGAAGCCCACCGGGCCACCGGCGATGCCCTGCGAACCGAGGTTCGTGGTCATGATGATGACGGTGTTCTTGAAGTCGACCACGCGGCCCTGACCATCGGTCAGACGACCCTCTTCGAGGACCTGCAGCAGCGAGTTGAAGATGTCCGGGTGGGCCTTCTCGATCTCGTCGAAGAGGACCACGGAGAACGGCTTGCGACGCACCTTCTCGGTGAGCTGACCGCCCTCCTCGAACCCGACGAACCCGGGAGGGGCACCGAACAGGCGCGAGACGGTGTGCTTCTCGCCGAACTCCGACATGTCGAGGGAGATCAGTGCGCCCTCGTCGTCGAACAGGAACTCCGCGAGCGCCTTGGCGAGCTCGGTCTTCCCGACGCCCGTGGGGCCGGCGAAGATGAACGAGCCCGAGGGGCGGTTCGGGTCCTTGAGGCCGGCGCGGGTACGGCGGATGGTCTTCGAGAGCGCCGAGATGGCTTCTTCCTGACCGATGACCCGCTGGTGCAGGGCCTTCTCCATGAAGACGAGACGCGAGGTCTCCTCTTCGGTGAGCTTGAACACCGGGATGCCCGTGGCCTGCGCCAGGACCTCGGCGATGATGCCCTCGTCGACGGTGCCGGACGCCGCGACGTCACCGGCACGCCACTGCTTCTCGAGGCGGAGACGCTCGCCGAGGAGCTTCTTCTCCTCGTCGCGCAGGCTCGCTGCCTTCTCGAAGTCCTGCTCCTCGATGGCGGCTTCCTTCGACCCGCGGACCGTCGAGATCTTCTCGTCGAACTCGCGGAGCTCCGGCGGCGCCGACAGGATCGAGAGACGCAGGCGAGCGCCGGCCTCGTCGATCAGGTCGATGGCCTTGTCGGGCAGGAAGCGGTCCTGCACGTAGCGGTCCGCGAGGTTCGCCGCGGCGACGATGGCGCCGTCGGTGATGGACACCTTGTGGAACGCCTCGTACTTGTCGCGGAGGCCCTTGAGGATGTTGATCGCGTGCGGCAGCGACGGCTCGTTGACCTGCACCGGCTGGAAGCGACGCTCGAGTGCTGCGTCCTTCTCGAAGTGCTTGCGGTACTCGTCGAGCGTGGTGGCGCCGATCGTCTGGAGCTCACCACGGGCGAGGAGCGGCTTGAGGATCGACGCGGCGTCGATCGCGCCCTCGGCTGCACCGGCTCCCACGAGGGTGTGGATCTCGTCGATGAAGACGATGATGTCGCCGCGGGTGCGGATCTCCTTCGTGACCTTCTTGAGGCGCTCCTCGAAGTCACCGCGGTAGCGCGACCCGGCGATGAGCGACCCGAGGTCGAGCGAGTAGAGCTGCTTGTCCTTGAGCGTCTCGGGCACGTCGCCCTTGACGATCGCCTGGGCGAGGCCCTCGACGACGGCGGTCTTGCCGACACCGGGCTCGCCGATCAGGACGGGGTTGTTCTTGGAGCGGCGGGAGAGGATCTGCATGACCCGCTCCATCTCCTTCTCGCGGCCGATGACCGGGTCGAGCTTGCCATCGCGCGCGGCCTGGGTGAGGTTCCGACCGAACTGGTCGAGGACCTGCGAACCCTGCTGGGCGTTCTGCTGCTGCTCGCCGCCGACGGCGACCGCTTCCTTGCCCTGGTAGCCGGACAGGAGCTGGATGACCTGCTGGCGGACGCGGTTCAGGTCGGCGCCGAGCTTGACGAGCACCTGGGCTGCGACACCCTCGCCCTCGCGGATGAGGCCGAGGAGGATGTGCTCGGTGCCGATGTAGTTGTGACCGAGCTGCAGCGCCTCGCGCAGGGACAGCTCGAGCACCTTCTTGGCGCGCGGCGTGAACGGGATGTGCCCGGTCGGCTGCTGCTGGCCCTGCCCGATGATGTCCTGGACCTGCTCGCGGACGGCATCGAGCGAGATGCCGAGCGACTCCAGCGCCTTGGCGGCGACGCCCTCGCCCTCGTGGATGAGGCCGAGGAGGATGTGCTCGGTGCCGATGTAGTTGTGGTTGAGCATCTTCGCTTCTTCTTGAGCGAGGACGACAACACGACGGGCTCGGTCGGTGAATCTCTCGAACATGTGCTCTCCCTTGCCGGGCTCGTGGAAGACCGGTGACGTACATCGAGACTAACCAGCGCATCCCCGGTGGTCTGCCCCTGTTCGCCGTGGGCGTGACCTTGCTCCGCTACGCGCGGCGAGCAGCGCGGCGGAGGGCACGGCGGAAGCGACGGGGGTCGACGCCGACCTGGTCGAGGACGTCGTGCGCAGCACCCATGAACGGGTCGTCCATGCCGTCGAGCACGGCGAGCAGCACGTGGTGGGGTCGGACGCGCTCTCGCGGGCCGGCGACCTGCGACGCGTGCGCCAGGAGCCGCGCTCCGGCGGGGGTGCACGTGATGCGGTCGGCCTCGGTCGGGTACGGCTCGGTACCGGCACCGACGAACACACGGATGGCATCGCGGAGGACATCGGCCGTGACGCCGTGGCGCCGCAGGACGTCGCTGAACCGCGGCATCCCCGAGCAGAGCACGACCGAGGCGACGAGCAGGTGCTCGGCGTCGACGAAGCCGAAACCGGATTGACGGGACTCGTGCTCGGCGAGCAGGACGATCTCGCGACCGTGGCGGAGGTCGGGGACGGCGACGGAGAGCGCGATCGTCTGCATGCATGCAGAATATCTCATTGCGGTTGCTTTGGGAAGGCCGCGGGCCAGGTCCTCCCGGTACGATCCGGCACATGGAGCAGCCCGTCGTCGGCCTCGTCGTCCACCCGACCAAGAACGTGCAGGAGTCCGTCACGACCCTGCAGCGCTGGAACTCCTCCGGCGCAGGCCGCCTCGTCGCGCGGCGCATCGACGCAGCCCGCATCGGCGGCTCGATCGACGTGGTGGAGGACGACGACTTCACCGCCACGGTCGACCTCGTCGTCGCGCTCGGCGGGGACGGCACGATGCTCGGCGCCATGCGGCTCGTCGCGAAACGCCCGGTGCCGGTGCTCGGGGTGAACTACGGCAACGTCGGGTTCCTCGTGGAGATCGAGCCCCCGGAGCTCGAAGCGGCACTCGAACGACTGTCGAGCAGCGACTACCAGCTGGAGCCGCACCACGCGCTCGAAGCCCGGCTGTCGTGGAGCGGTGCGCGGACCGAGTACCTCGCGTTCAACGACCTCACCATCGTGCGGCGCCCGGGTGCCGGCCAGGTGTCCGCGGACCTCAGTGTCGGCGGGCTCGGGTACGGGTACTACCGAGCGGACGCCATCGTCGCTGCGACTCCCGCCGGGTCCACCGCGTACAACTACGCGGCCGGCGGCCCCGTCCTCTCCCCCGCACTCTCCGGCTCCGTCGTGACCCCGGTCGCCCCCATGGCAGGCATCGACCGCGCGGTGGTCCTCGCCGCGCGGGAACGCTACCGGTTCGAGATCGCGGAGGGCACCAGGAGCGCGGCCCTCGAGGTCGACGGGCTCGTCGTCGGGGAGGTCGCCACCGGGGCGCAGATCGACATGCGCCTCCGGAAGGACGCCGGCAGTGTCGTCCGACTCGACGCCGAGCGACACGGACGCACCGGCCGCGTGAAGCTCAGCCTGCTCGACCTGCCCGTCCGCCCTGACCAGCTCGTCGAGCTCATCCCGAGCGACCTCCGGCAGAAGCTGCGTCGTGAGGTCGAGGACTGAGCCCGCCCGCCGACATGAGTGTGGCCCGTCCGAGCAGTGCTCGAACGGGCCGTCCCATCACCCCACCGGATCGCCTTCCCACGGAACGACCCGGTTTCCCCGAGCCGACGCCGTTGCGGGCGTCGGCCGAAGTGCTGCTGACCTACTCGGTCAGGTAGAGCTGCATGTCCTGCGAGACCGCCTTGGCGAACAGGCGCAGCTTGGCTCGCGACTCGACACGGCTGACCGCCTGGCGCGTCGTGTGCACGATCTTCGAGATCTCGTCGAGCGTCATCGGCTTGTCGTCGTCGAGGCCGTAGCGCATGCGGATCACGTTCGCCTCGTCGCTCGGGAGCTCCGCGACGATCGAGCGGATGTCGCGGTGCAGGAGCGTCGTCTCGGTGAGCTCGTTCGGGGACGCAGCGTCCTCGTCCTCGATGAAGTCGCCGAGTTCGCTGTCGTCGGAGTCGCCGACGACGGTGTGGATCGAGACCGGCTCGTGCGAGCGGCCCTTGAGGTCCACGAGTTCCTCGACGGACATGCTCAGCTCGGCAGCGACCTCTTCCGGCATCGGCGCACGGCCGAGGTCGACGGTGAGGTCACGCTCGGTGCGCGAGATCTTGTTGATCAGCTCGACGGTGTGCACCGGGATGCGGATCGTGCGGGCCTTGTCGGCGAGACCACGCGAGATGGCCTGGCGGATCCACCAGGTGGCGTAGGTCGAGAACTTGTAGCCCTGCGTGAAGTCGAACTTCTCGACCGCGCGGACCAGGCCGAGGTTGCCTTCCTGGATCACGTCCATGAAGGGCAGGCCACGCTGCGAGTAGCGCTTCGCGATGCTCACGACGAGTCGGAGGTTCGAGGTGATCATGCGCTCCTTGGCGCGCTCCCCGTCCCGGACCAGCCACTTGAGCTCGCGCTGCAGGGACTTCGCGAGGCCCTGCTCCGTGGCGAGCTTCTCGCCGGCGAACAGACCGACCTCGATCCGGCGGGCGATCTGTGCTTCTTCCTCGGCGGTGAGGAGCGCGAGCCGTCCGATGTGGCGGAGGTAGTCGCCGACCTGGTCGACCGATGCGCCGCGGACGCCAGCGAGCTGCTCGTCCGCCTCGACCTCTGCCGCGGCGGTGTCGAGCGTGGTGCTCTCGACCTTGGCCGTTTCGGTCTTCGCGGTTGCCTTCTTCGTCCGGCGCGAGGTGGTGCTCGGTGCTGCCGTTGCGATCGTCATCTGACTCTCCCTGCATTCGACGGTGATGGCCTTCGTGGGGTGTGACCGAGTAAAGCGGGCCGGAGGTGTACCCCACAAACCAAACGGAATGATTCCCAGGGTTCTCCGTGCTTCACCATCGGAACCGCACCCCACGGGGTACAGCGCACGACCAGTCTCGTCCCCCGACCACCCCGAGGGCAAGAGCTCCGTCGCGTCGTTCCGGCGTTGCATGGGTGTTTCTGGCGCATTGCAGAGGATGCACCCCGCCGACACGACTTCACCGGGTATGCGAAAGGGGTACGTCGTCACGGATCGGTGCGATCCGGACTCCGTACCCCGAAGAACGAACGGATGGGGGTCACCAGGAGGGTTCGAGCCAGCCCTCTCGGCGCTTGGAGACCTCGATCTCCGCGTCGCGGTCGTACTCGTCGTACTCGCTCTCGATGTCGCCGACCAGGCTACGAGTGCGGAACAGCTGCGTGATGGACATGCGGACGATGTTCACAGCACGCGGCAACGCCCACGTGAACGAACGGTGACGCTGGGCGTCGACGGGGTGAAGGACAGGCGACGGTCCCTGCTCAGACGTCGATGTCGTCGTCGTCCTCGTCGTCCCACGCGGAGTCGTCTCGCGTCGGGTCGGCGATGGCTGGATGCCCGAACGCGTCCTCCGGGTCGAGCTCCGCGGGGTCGTCGCCGGGCAGGGGCGAACTCATGGCGGGCACGATGGCACCGCCGGGTGAACCGGGGGTGAACGCTGCTGCTACTCCGCGGACGCCGGCGCGGACGCGGGGACGCCGTGCTCGCGCTCGAAGCGGGCGCGCTCTTCGGCCTCGACCTTGGCGTAGGCGGCGCGCTCGGTACGGTCGGCCCGCATGATGGCCCGCATGACGAACCAGAACACGAGGCCGACGACGACGGTCGGCGTCAGGGCGAAGATGATCCCGGTCACGACTCCATGCGGCACCCGAGCATCCTAACCCGCCCGCTCGTGAGGGACCGACGGGCTACTTGACGAGCGGGAACAGGATCGTCTCGCGGATGCCGAGGCCCGTGATCGCCATGAGCAGGCGGTCGACGCCCATGCCCATGCCGCCCGACGGGGGCATCGCGTGCTCGAGCGCCCGCAGGAACTCCTCGTCCACGCGCATCGCCTCGGGGTCGCCGCCCGCCGCGAGCTTCGCCTGCTCGACGAAGCGCTCGCGCTGCACGACCGGGTCCACCAGCTCCGAGTACGCCGTCGCGAGCTCGAACCCGCGCACGTACAGGTCCCACTTCTCGACGATGCCGGGGCGGGTGCGGTGCTCACGCGTCAGCGGCGAGGTGTCGACCGGGAAGTTCATGACGAACGTCGGGCGGTCGAGCGAGTCGATCACGAAGTGCTCCCAGAGCTCCTCGACGTACTTGCCGTGCGTGGCGTGCGCGACCTCGACGCCCTCCGCCGCGGCGAGCTCCTGCAGCTCTGCGAGCGGCGTCGACGGCGTGATCTCACGCCCTGCCGCCGACGAGAGCGAGCCGTACATGTCGATGCGCGGCCACTCGCCGCCGAGGTCGTACGCCGAACCGTCGGGCAGTGTCACCTCGAGGGAGCCTCCGGTGACGGCGCGCGTCGCGTTCTGCACGAGCTCCTGCGTGAGGTCGGCCATCTGCTCGTAGTTGCCGTACGCCTGGTACGCCTCGACCATCGCGAACTCGGGCGAGTGCGACGAGTCGGCGCCCTCGTTGCGGAAGTTGCGGTTGATCTCGAAGACCCGGTCGATGCCGCCGACGACGGCGCGCTTCAGGAAGAGCTCCGGTGCGATGCGCAGGAACAGCTCGGTGTCGAACGCGTTCGAGTGCGTGACGAACGGACGGGCCGAGGCGCCACCGTGCTGGGTCTGCAGCATCGGCGTCTCGACCTCGAGGTACTCGTGGCCGGTGAAGGTCTGGCGGAGGGACGCCATCACGGCGGCCCGGGCACGGACGGTCTCGCGGGCCTGGTCGCGGACGATGAGGTCGAGGTACCGCTGACGGACCCGGGTCTCCTCGTTGAGCTCGTTGTGCAGGTTCGGGAGCGGCAGGATCGCCTTGGCCGCGATCGCCCACTCGTCGACCATGATCGAGAGCTCGCCACGACGGGACGAGATGACCCGACCGTGCACGAACACGTGGTCGCCGAGGTCGACGAACTCCTTCCAGCGCGCCAGCGACTCGTCACCCACCTCGGCGAGGGACACCATGGCCTGGATCCGGGCACCGTCACCGGACTGCAGCGTCGCGAAGCAGAGCTTGCCGGTGTTGCGGGAGAAGACGATGCGGCCGGCGACACCGACGACGTCATCCGTCTCGACCCCGGTCTCCAGCTCGCCGTACTGCGCACGCACCGCGGGGATCGTCGTCGTGATCGGGAGTTCGGCCGGGTACGCCTCGATCCCGGACTCCAGCAGACGTGCCCGCTTGTCCAGCCGGACCTGTCGTTGCTCGCTCGTCTCCTGCTCGGCGAGCGCGACGGCGTCGGTGACGGCGTCGGCCGGTGCAGCAGCGGTCTCGGGGGTGACGGTCTCGTCGGTCATGCGGTGCGGCTCCGGAGGTCGTGGGGGTGCAGGGGAATGCTACCCGCGGGGCGCGGCATCCCCGGAATCGACGGGCCCCGGGCCGGCCCCTGGCGCACCGGCGGCGAAGGCTCCGACCGGCGGCCGCCCCTGCGCGCGCAGCACGAGCATCGTCACCGACGACCCGACGTAGGCGGCAGCCACGAGCAGCATCACCACGGTGCCGAGGACGTCGAACGCCCCGACCGTGGACGCCCGCGCGAACAGCGCGTCCGCGAAGAAGTACGCCGCCAGCAGGAACCCGGCGAACGGCCGACCGGTCATGCGCCACCACGCACGAGGGGGTTCGACGGGCTCGCCCTCGTTCCGGAACAACCGGACGCCGACGACGACGATCGCCACGAGTCCGACGGCCGACAGGAACGGCACGGCACCGTCCGGCAGCCCGATCGCCCAGAGCAGGAGCGCGAGGAGCACCTCGACGATGACGGCGCCGACGACGTACCCGGCCTTGGCCTGGGCGGTGGTGATGCGGATGGTCGCCATGGTCACAGTCTGGACTGCCCGTCGGCCGCGGCGAGCGCGTTGTCCACGGCGGACCGGACGAGCGCCCCGAGCACGCGCCCGGGGTGGTCGACGCCGATGCCGGAGAGCGTGCCGGCCGACTGGTCGACGATCGCGGTCGAGAAGCTCACGGCGGCGCGCACGGCATCGGCGTACGCGGGCCGGTCCTGCTCGGTCACGACGAACGGCTCGGCGCCCATCTCGACGACGAGCGCCTGGGCGATGGGGAGCACCGGCGCCGGCGCGGTGACGGCGCAGTACGCGTCGCGGAGTCGCGCGAGGTCCACGCTCGTGCCGGTGAACGCCATGGCCGGGTGGATCGCGAGCGGGATCGCCCCGGCGGCGAGGGCCGGCCCGAGGATCCCGACGCCGTGGTCGGGGCTGGTGTGCACGACGAGCTGTCCCGCCTGCCAGATGCCCGCGTCCGCGAGGCCCCGCACGAGTCCGGCGAGCTGGTCGTCCGGCACCGCGAGGATCACGAGTTCACTGCGCTCGACGAGGTCCGGCGTCTCGAGCAGCGGTACGCCGGGGAGCAGTGCCTCCGCGCGGTCCACGCTCTCCGCGGACACCGCGGTGATACCGACGATCGCGTGCTCCGCGTTCGCCAGGGCGGCGCCGAGCACCGGTCCGACACGGCCGGAGCCGACGACGCCGACTCCCAGCCGTCCCGCCCTCATCGTGCGGCTCCTGCCGGTGGGACGTCGCCCCAACCCACGGGAGGCTCGTGGGGCCATGGTACCGCCGCCTGCGGTTCCGCAGGGGGCGCGGCGGACGCGTGGCGAGCCTCCAGGCCGGATGCACCGGACGTGCCGGATCCGCCGGACCGCCAGCGGTGCGACGTGTCGGTGACCGCCGCCTCGACGGCCAGCCGCGCGGTCTCGGCCCAGAGCCCCTGCGCGTCCTTCGCGTCGATCGCTCCGACCGTCGCGTTCACCGGACCGGACACGGTCTGCACGTGCACCGATGCGAGCCGCAGCGCCCGCTCGAGCGGCCCCTGTGACACCTTCACGCTCTGCACCCGCGGCAGCGGGACGACGACGAGCGACCGCCACACCGCACCGAGGCGGAGCAGCACGGCGCCCTGCACGAACCGGTACCCGTTGCGGCGGGCCGAGAACGGGCGGAGCCACCGGCCGCGGCGGGGCGAGTGCGTGAACCCACCCTGGTCGCCGGTCGTGGTGAGGCTGTCGTCGACGACGCTGACGGCTTCGGCTGACCCCTCGCGGAGCCGGTCCATCGAGGCGGCCGGCCCGACGACCGCGGAGCCGACGAGTGTCGGCAGGATGATCTCGAGCACCTGCCGGACGTCGGCGGCGTTGCCGACGGGCAGCACGATCGAGGACACCTGCTGGTTGTTCGAGGCACCGTTGCCGGCGTTGGTCGCCCGGTTGATGCGGACGTCCCACCAGCCGAACGGCCGCCAGAGGAGCGGCTGCGCAACGCTCACGGCGTGGATGCGACCGGGGGGCAGGGTCTCGTTCGTCGTGGACACGAGGCCGAACCCGATCCGGATGCCGTCCCGGGTGTCGGCGATCGTGTACTGCAGCGAGCGCGAGAACTTCCGGATGTAGTACCCGCCGGCGCCGATCACCGCGGGGAACAGCGACACGAGCAGGAAGTACCGGCCGGTGACGGCGATGCTGACGATGATCGCGACGATGACGAGCACGAGGAACACCGTCGTGCCGGAGAGCACCATCGACGCGATGAGCCGCCCCGGCTTGACCTTGACGATGCGCGTGGCGTGCACGGCGGACGGGTCGAGCTCGGGCGACAGGAACTCGTTCACGCGGTCCTGCACGACGCCGTTGCTGTGGCGCTCGCCCGACTCCGCCTCTTCTTCCTGCGCACCGGAGGCGAGCACGAGGATGCGCTGCCGGAGGTCGTCCGCGGCCTTCGCTCCGAGGTACGCGAGTTGCACGTTGGCGTCGTTGCCGGCCTGCGCGATCTCGAGTTTCGCGGTCCCGAAGATCCGTGGGACCAGCGGCCGCGTGATGTTGATGCCCTGGATCCGGTCGAGCCGGGCCTTGCGGTGGTTCCGGAACAGCACGCCGGAGCGCACCTCGACGATCTCGCCGGTGACGCGGAACTCGTGCATCCGCCAGGACAGGTAGAACAGGCCGATCAGCACGACCAGGAAGCCCGCGATGCCGAGGAGCACCCACCCGACGGCGCCGTGTTCGTAGACGTAGCGGACGGGATCGCCCTCTTCCTGCGGCCCGTCGGCACCCGGGATGAACATGTTGACGAGGGTGTCACGGAGGTTGTTCACCACGATGCCGAGCACCACGATGAGGAAGATCCCACCGCGCAGCAGCGGGGTCAGCGGGTGCAGACGGTGCCACTCGCCGTCGGTCAGCGGAGCGGCCGCTGCGGCGTTCCCGCTGCGTGGCGGTGCCGGCGGCGGCGGTCCTGGTCGGAACGTCACGGGTCCCCCTAGAGCCCGGCGCGACGGGTCTCGGCGAGCTCCACGAGCCGGTCGCGGAGCTCGTCGGCGTCCTCGGCGGGGATCCCCGGCACGCGGACGTTGGTCGACGCGGCGGCCGTCACGAACTTCAGCTCGCTCATGCCGAGCGCACGGTCGAGTGGGCCCCGGGCGACGTCGACGAGCTGCAGCCGGCCGTACGGCACCGCCGTGAAGCGCTGCCACATCAGCCCGCGGCGCAGGACGAAGTCGTCCTCGCGCAGGGCGTAGCCGATCGCACGCACCCGACGAGGGGTCAGCGCCGCGGTGACCAGGGTGACGACCGCGACCACGATGCCGATCAGGATCCACACGACGCCCGCGGTGCGCTCGAAGCCGCCGCTGACGACGCCGATGATCACACATCCGGCGGTCACGACGAGTCCGGCGAGCACCGTCTGCACGAGTTCCGTCCAGAGGAGCTTCGGGGACACCCTGGTCCAGGTGATGCCGGTCAGGCCGAGTCCCGGCTCGTCGAGTCGTTCGCGCGGCATCTGGGCCCCTCCTGGTGTCTCAGTTCGCCGTGGTGCCGCCCTGCGGGTCGTCACGATCGTCGTCCGGCGGGACGATGCACATGCGCTCGGCGACGAGCGCGCACACGGTGAGCACGATTCCGCCACCGACCGCCACGGCGTTCGGCAGGGTCGAGCCTAGCGAAGGCGTCACCGAACGGGTCAGGAGGTACGCGATGAGCCCGAGCCCGAACGCGCCGAGCAGCGCCCCGATGATGCTCGAGGCCTTCGCGAGCACCACCACCCGGGTCGCGTAGAGCGGGTCCACGCGGCGCTCCGCCCCGCCCTTCACGTGTCGCCGGACGGGGACGGCCATGACCACGAGGGCGATGCCGATGAACGCGAGCGTCAGCCCGAGGGGCGACGACAGGATGAGCGTGGGGGCCTGCCGGGACGCCAGTGCGGCGTCGAGGGCGAAGCCGGCGACGAGCGCCACGACGGCGACGCTGATCAGGGTGGACGCGCGGGTGGGCTTCACTGGGTGCTCCCGGTCGTGGTCGGCGCTGGCCGGGAGGCTCGGGTCGGCTCGGCGAACAGGCGCGGCTCGTCGACACGGTCGGTGTCGTCGCCGAGTGCGGCGAGCAGGTCCGCGACCGGTCCGGCACCCGGCCCGCTGCCGGGCAGCACCGCGTCCGGGTCCGCGTCGAGCCACGGCGCGAGCACGAACGCACGTTCGTGCGCCCGGGGATGCGGCACCGTGAGGGTCTCGGTGTCGATGTGCTGGTCCACGCCGGCGTCGTCCGTGATCGCGACCACGTCGAGGTCGAGGGTGCGGTCACCCCAGCGGACCTCACGGGTCCGGCCGTGGGTGTCCTCGACGACGTGCAGGGCCTCGAGGAGCTCCTGGGGCGTCAACGTGGTGTCGACGACCACGACCGCGTTCCGGTACCGGGGCTTCGTCCGGTCGAGTCCGTCGAGCGTCAGGGCGACCGACTCGACCTCGTGGCTGGCGGACACCGGCTCGACACCGGGGATCGCCGCGATCTCGGCGGCGGCGGCGCGCAGCGTGCTCCCCCGGTCGCCGAGGTTCGCGCCGAGGGCGATGACGGCCCGGCTCACGCGACTCGCTCCCGGCGGATCGTGATCGAGACGTCGGTGAACGGCACCGTGATGGGCGCCTGCGGCTTGTGCACGGTGACCTCGGTCGCCAGGGCAGCGCGGTGCGTCAGCACGGCGGCGGCGATCCGCTCCGCCAGGGTCTCGATGAGGTCGACCGGATCGCGCTCGATCTCGGCGACGACCTGCTCAGCGAGCACGCCGTAGTGCACGGTGCGGTCGAGGTCGTCGGAGCCGGCGGCTGCGCGGGCATCGACCTCCACGGCGACGTCGACGACGAAGTCCTGCCCGTCGGCGCGTTCGTGGTCGAAGACGCCGTGGTGGCCGCGGGCGCGGACCCCGACGAGGCGGATGGTGTCGTTCACGATCGAGCTGCCCTCCAGGCTTCCCAGACGTCGAGCACCGCGCGGGTCGGTGCGGGGTCGTGCACGCGGACGCCCCATGCCCCGCGCTCGGCGGAGAGCAGGCTGATGGCGGCCGTTGCGAGGTCGCGGTCCTTCGGCGGGGCGCCAGCCGGGCTGCCGACACCGTCCAGGAAGCGCTTGCGTGACGCGGCGACGAGCACGGGGAGGCCGATCGACGCGAAGCGCTCGTACCCGGCCAGGATCTCCCAGTTCTGCACGCCCTGCTTCGCGAACCCGAGCCCCGGGTCGATGACGACCTGCTCCTGCCGGACCCCGAGCACGATGAGCTCCGCGACGCGCATCTCGACCTCGCGACGGACCTCGTCGACCGCGTGCTCGTACACGGCGTCGCGGTACATCCGGTCGCTGTGACCACGCCAGTGCATCACCACGAAGCCCGTCCCGGTGGAGGCGACGACGCGCGCCATGTCCGGGTCGGCCAAACCGCCGGAGACGTCGTTGACGATCGCGGCGCCGAGCTCCACCGAACGCTCGGCGGTGTCGGCGTTCATGGTGTCCACGCTCACCACGATCCCCTCGGCGACGAGCTGGCGGACGACGGGCAGCACACGCTCCTGCTCGACGGCCAGCGGGACACGCTCGGCGCCGGGGCGGGTGGACTCCCCGCCGACGTCGATGACGTCGGCACCGGCGGCGACCAGCTCCCGCGCGTGCGCCAGGGCGGCATCGATCTCGAGGTGCAGCCCGCCGTCCGAGAACGAATCGGGCGTCACGTTGAGGATGCCCATCACCCGGGTGCGCTCGGGCATCGGGGCACCGCGGTCACGACGACGGCGCACGACGACCTCCGGCACCGGTTCCGGTGCTCGGAGGTCGGTCGCAGCGAGTCGGCGCGAGCGTCGCGTCGGCAGGTCGGACATCCGGCCTACGCGGGGGCGATACCCGGGTTGCCGAACGGACGGTGACGACGGGTCTTCGAGGGCTCGTCGGTCGTCTCGGCAGCGGTGTTCGCCGCCTTGCCGGGGACCTCGATCGCGGGCAGGTCGCTCACCGGGCGCTTGTCGCTCGAGAGCCACTGCGGGCGCTCCGGCAGCTTCCGGACGTCCTTGAAGATCTCGACGAGCTCCGGCGCGTCCAGCGTCTCCTTCTCGAGGAGCTCACCGGCCAGGCGGTCGAGGATGTCGCGGTTGTCGTTGAGCACCTGGTAGGCCTCGTCGTGCGCGGACTCGAGCAGGGCACGCGTCTCGGCGTCGACCATCTCGGCGATGTTCTCCGAGTAGTCGCGTCCGGTGCCGCCGCTCATGTCGCGGCCGACGAACGGCTCGCTCGACCCGGAGCCGAGCTTGACCGAACCCACGGCCTGACTCATGCCGTACTCGGTGACCATCTTGCGTGCGGTACCGGTGGCCTTCTCGATGTCGTTCGACGCACCCGTGGTCGGGTCGTGGAACACGATCTCTTCGGCGACGCGACCACCCATGGCGTAGGTGAGCTGGTCGAGGAGCTCGTTCCGGGTGACGGAGTACTTGTCCTCGAGCGGGAGCACCATCGTGTAGCCGAGGGCGCGGCCGCGCGGCAGGATCGTGATCTTCGTCACCGGGTCGGTGTGGCGCATCGCCGCTGCCGCCAGGGCGTGGCCGCCCTCGTGGTACGCGGTGATGAGGCGTTCCTGGTCGGACATGATCCGGGTGCGACGCTGCGGGCCGGCCATCACGCGGTCGACGGCCTCGTCGAGCGCGCGGTTGTCGATGAGCTGCGCGTTCGAGCGGGCGGTGAGGAGCGCGGCCTCGTTGAGGACGTTCGCCAGGTCGGCACCGGTGAACCCCGGCGTCTTGCGGGCGAGGAGCTCGAGGTCGACGCTCGCGGCGAGCGGCTTGCCCTTCGCGTGCACCTCGAGGATCTGCTTGCGGCCCTGCAGGCTCGGCGCGTCGACACCGATCTGGCGGTCGAAGCGGCCGGGGCGGAGGAGCGCGGGGTCGAGGACGTCGGGACGGTTGGTCGCCGCGATGAGGATGACGTTCGTCTTGCCGTCGAAGCCGTCCATCTCGACCAGGAGCTGGTTCAGCGTCTGCTCGCGCTCGTCGTTGCCACCGCCGATGCCGGCACCGCGGTGACGACCGACGGCGTCGATCTCGTCGATGAAGACGATGGCCGGGGAGTTCGCCTTGGCCTGCTCGAAGAGGTCACGGACGCGGCTCGCACCGACACCGACGAACATCTCGACGAAGTCCGAACCGGAGATCGAGTAGAACGGCACACCCGCTTCGCCGGCGACGGCTCGTGCGAGCAGCGTCTTGCCGGTTCCGGGAGGGCCGTACAGCAGCACGCCCTTCGGGATCTTCGCGCCGACGGCCTGGAACTTCGCCGGCTCCTTGAGGAACTCCTTGATCTCGTGGAGCTCTTCGATCGCCTCGTCGGAGCCCGCGACGTCGGCGAACGACACCTGCGGGTTCTCCTTGTTGTTCATCTTCGCCCGGGACTTGCCGAACTGCATGACCTTCGAGCCGCCGCCCTGGGCGCTCGAGAGCAGGAACCAGAACAGGGCACCGATGAGCAGGAACGGCAGGAGCGTCAGGATCAGCGTGACGAACCAGTTCGACTGCTGGACGGTGTCGTTGTAGCCCTTGGGGAGGTCGGCCTTCGCGACGGCGTCGACGACCTCGGTGCCACGGGGCTCGGAGTAGTAGAACTGCTCGGTGGTGCCGCCGTCCTTCAGGGTGAGGTCGACGCGCTGCTCGGTCGAGTTCACCACCGCGGACGAAACCTTGCCGTCAGAGAGCTGCTCGAGGCCCTTCTGCGTGTCGATCTGCTGCGTGCCGGACTGGCTGATGAACGCCCATCCGATCCAGATCCCCACGATCGCAATGAGCACGTAGATGTACGGCCCGCGGAGGATGCGCTTGAAGTCCATGTGATCCGGGCAGAGCGCCCGACACCTTTCTCTGCCGAAGTTGCGTGCTGATCAGCATACGGCCGCGATTCTGTGGCGAGAATGGGTGTCCTCTGCGGGCGAACTCCCCGTTCGCCGACGATCCGTCTAGGAGTAGACGTGCGGGGCGAGGACCCCGATGCCGCGCAGGTTGCGGTACCGCTCGTCGTAGTCGAGGCCGAAGCCCACCACGAAGGCGTCGGGGATGTCGAAGCCGACGTACTTCACGTCCACCTCGACCTTCGCCGCCTCGGGCTTGCGGAGCAGCGCGACGATCTCGACGCTCGCGGCCCCACGGGACTCGAGGTTCTGCTTGAGCCAGGACAGCGTCAGCCCGGAGTCGATGATGTCCTCGACGATGATGACGTCGCGACCGTGCAGGTCGGTGTCGAGGTCCTTGAGGATCCGCACCACACCGGACGACTTCGTGCCGGAGCCGTAGGACGACACGGCCATCCAGTCCATCTTCGCCTGGAGCGTCAGGTGGCGGGAGAAGTCGGCCATGACCATGACCGCGCCCTTCAGCACGCCGACGAGCAGTGGGTCCTTGTCCCCGTAGTCACGGTCCACCGCCGCGGCGAGCTCGGCGATCTTGTCGTCGATCTGCTCGGGGGTGAAGAGCACTTCGGAGAGGTCGTCCTGCACGTCGGAGAGTTCCACCGGGACAGCCTAACTCGCTGCGAAGAGCAGACGATCCCCGCTCCGCGACACCTGCACGCCGGGGAGGTCGATCGGGCCCTGCCCGCTCCACTCGGTGACGAGTCGGCAGACCTCGAGCGTCTGCACCCTGGACAGCGTCACGCCGAACTCGCTCTCCACCGCGAGGCGGACGAGCCGCTGCCGGAGGGCCGGCGGGTTCGCGTGCAGTTGCCGCACGGACAGCGAGATGCCGGCCTCCGAGTGCTCGGCGAGGTCCTCGGCCATCTCCTCGGCGAAGTGGTCGAGCGCCGCGGAGTCCTCCCGCAGCTGGTCGGCCGTGCGGGCCAGTGCCTCGTGCACGTCGGCCCCGAGCTCGCGCTCGAGCACCGGCATCAGGGTGTTCCGGACGCGCACCCTGGTGAACGCCGGGTCGTCGTTCTGCGGGTCGTGCCACGGCGCGAGTCC
This sequence comes from Microbacteriaceae bacterium PS02333, assembly GCA_029959665.1. Classification (GTDB taxonomy): domain Bacteria; phylum Actinomycetota; class Actinomycetes; order Actinomycetales; family Microbacteriaceae; genus Curtobacterium; species Curtobacterium guangdongense. The sequence goes on along the minus strand of JASCOI010000012.1, from coordinate 35,339 downwards.
GGCGGCGGCGCACGCCTGCCTGGTGGTGTGCCGCCGCACCGTCAGGAGCGGCCGGCCGTAGGCCGGACCGGAGTCACGGACCGCCAGCGGGCGCATGCCGGACAGGCTGTCCGGCCCGCTGCCGCGGAGCAGGCCGAGCAGCACCGTCTCGGCCTGGTCGTCCAGGGTGTGGCCCAGCAGCACGAGCGGTGACCCGGTAGCGGACGCGACGTCCGCGATCGACGCGTGCCGGGCCTCCCGTGCGGCGCCCTCCGGACCACCTGCGGTGCCGACCGCGACCCTGCGGACCTCCACCGGGTCCAGACCCAGCTCGGATGCCTGCCTGGAGGCTCGGCTCGCCACCGCCTCGGAGCCCGCCTGGAGCGCGTGGTCGACGATGACCGCACCGGCCCGGAGCCCCTGCTTGGTCGCCTCGAACGCGGTGGCCGCGGCGAGCGCGAGGGAGTCGGGTCCGCCGCTCAGCGCGACGAGGACCAGGTCGCCGTCGCGGACGAGGTCCTGGTCGATCGCCTGCGCGAGGAGGTCGCGGACCGCGCGACGGGTGTCGGCGACTGCGGGGTCCAGCCGGGGCCGCGGAGAGTTCACCCGGTAACGTTAGCCGCGCTTTCGGAACCTCCGACAGACTCATCGACAAACCAGGAGTGCACACATGGCCGCGTACGACGTCGTCGTCGAGATCCCCAAGGGCAGCCGCAACAAGTACGAGGTGGACCACGAGACCGGTCGCGTGTACCTCGACCGCGTGCTGTTCACGTCGTTCGTCTACCCGACGGACTACGGCTTCTTCGAGAAGACCCTCGCGGACGACGGTGACCCCGTGGACGCGCTGCTGCTGCTCGAGTACCCGACCTTCCCCGGCGTCGGCGTGAAGGTCCGCCCGGTCGGCGTCTTCAAGATGAGCGACGAGGCCGGCAACGACGCGAAGGTCCTCGTGGTCCCCGCGAAGGACCCGCGGTGGGCGCACATCCAGGACATCTCGGACGTCGACGAGCAGACGAAGGCCGAGATCGCGCACTTCTTCGAGCGCTACAAGGACCTCGAGCCGAACAAGTGGGTCAAGGCCGAGGGCTGGGGCGACGCCGCCGAGGCCGAGGCGATCGTGACGGCCGGCCAGGCCGCGTACGTGCCCGGCTCGCACTGACGCCACCGCGCAGACGACGGCGCCCGCTTTCCTGACGGAGGGCGGGCGCCGTTCTCGTTGCTACAGGGAACCGCTCGGACGGGCGACGTACGGCAGCAGCTGGTTCGGGAGCCAGATCGCTCGCTCCACCACGCCGACGTTCGGGTTCGCGGCCTCGACCATCATGCCGCCGCCGGTGTAGATCGAGTCGTGGTACCCGCCGGAGGCGGTGCCGTTCCGCGAGTAGAACAGGATGTCGCCCGGCTGCCGCTGCGAGAGCGGGACGAGTCGGCCGATCGAGCCGAAGTAGTTGTACTGCCAGACGACGTTGTGGCCACCGGTCGCGATGCCCTGCGAGTTGTAGGCCATCATCACGAGGCCGGAGCAGTCCCAGGTGTTCGGGCCGGCGCCGCCCAGGACGTACGGCTTGCCGAGCTGGCCGCGGGCGTAGGCGATCGCGCCGGCGGCCTTCGACGGTGACGGGGCCGGGTTGCTCGGGGCGGGGTTGCTGGGCGCCGGGTTGCTCGGTGCCGGGTTGCTCGGCTTCGACGGCGCCGGGTTGTTCGGCCGGGACGGCGCGGGGTTGTTCGGCTGGGAGGGCGCCGGGTTCGACGAACCGGGGTTGCTCGGGGTGGATGCCCCGGGGCTCGTCGTCCCGGTGTTCGAACCGGTGTTCGGGCTCGTCGCGGGGCTGGTCTGCGCCGCCAGCTGCGCCTCGGCCTGCTTCGCGCGCTGCTCGGTGTAGTACGCGCTCTCGGTCGCGACGGTGGTGCCCTTGAGGAACGCGAGCTGCTCGAGCACCTCGTTCTGCTGGCTCTGCGCCTTGTCGAGCTTCGCGTTCGCGGACGCCGCGGTGTCGTTGGCCGCGTCGAGGGCGGACTTCGTGGCGTCGGTCGCCTTCGCGAGCGCCTTCGTCGCCTGGGACTTCTGCGCGGCGAGGGAGTCGACCGTCCGCTGGTCGGCCTTCGCCTGCGCCAGCACGGTCGCCGAGCGCTCGGACAGGTGCGACATCGTGCCGACCTGGTAGAGCAGGTCCTTCGCGTCCGAGGCATCGACGAGCATGCTCGTGGACAGGTCACCGCCGCCGGTGCGCGAGAGCTCGACCACGAGTGCTGCGACCTGCGACGCAGAGTCGTCCGCCTTCGTCTTCGCCCGCTTGGCCTGCGCGCTGAGGTCGTCGAGCGTCGACTGCGCCTCCTGCTGCTCCGACGCCGCGAGCGCGTACGTCTGGCCGGCCTGCTGCACCACGATCCCGGCCTGGTCCGCCGAGTCCTGCAGCGAGGACAGACGCGAGGCGAGCTCGTCGACCGTCTGCTGCGTCTCGGCCTGGTCGGCCTTCGCCGCCTGCACGTCCGCCCACGACGGGGCCTTCGGTGCCGCCTCGGCCGGTCCGGCGATCGTGACCGAGAGCCCGATGCCGAGCAAGGAGACGGTCGCGATACCGCATGCGAGGGAACGTGCAGGCTTCTTCATGTGGTGTCAGGGCCTCTCGGGCGCGCACACGGTCATACCGAGATCCCCCGCGCTGCCATGAAGGGGACCGGGTCCACGGCGGCGCCGTTCACCCGGGTCTCGAAGTGGAGGTGGCACCCGGTCGACCAGCCGGTCGAACCGACCTGGGCGATCTGCTGCCCGGCGGAGACGTGCTGGCCGCTCGCGACCATGATCCCGCCGTTGACGATGTGCCCGTAGGCGGTGGAGATGCCGCCGCCGTTGTCGAGCACGACCTCGTTGCCGTAGCCGCCGCCGTTGCCCGCGAAGGTCACGGTGCCGTCGTGGGCCGCGTAGATCGGGGAGTAGCAAGCGGGTGCCAGGTCGACGCCGGCGTGCAGCGCGTGCGCTCCGGTGTACGGGTCGATGCGGTAGCCGTAGGGGCTCGTCTGGTACCCGGCGCTCGGGCGGACCCAGCCGGACGCGTTCGCTGCGCCGCCGCCGGTGCCACCGCTCGCCGCAGGCGCTTGTGCGGCCGCACGGGCCGCAGCCTCGGCGCGCTCCTTCGCGAGCTTCGCCTGGCGGGCCTTCTCGACCTGGACGCCCTTGTTGTACTTCGCCTCGACGTCGGTCGCGTTCGACGTGAGCAGGGTGAGCTGCGCCTGGAGCCGCGCCTGGTTGTCGTTCTGCGCGTCGACGGCCTTCTCGGCTGCCTCCGCCGCCGACTGCGCCGCCTGCATCTTCTGCTGCGCGGCGTCGGCCAGGTCACCGAGCGCCTTCTTCGCGACGTCCGACTTGTCCGCGAGGGCCTGTGCCGTGCCCCGGTCCTGCGTCGCCTGGGAGTAGATGCCGTCGGCCTGCTCGCTGAGCTTCGACATGGCGCCGAGCTCGTAGAGGTAGTCCTTCGAGTCGGTCGGGTGCGTCAGGAGGTCCGTCGTGACGTCGTTCGCGCTGGCCCGGCCGAGCTGTGCCGCGAGCTGACCCGCCTGCTGCTCCGACTGCGCCGCGGTCTTCTCGGCCTCGTCCGCCTGGGTCTGCAGCTTCTGCTGCTGGAGCGTGGCCTCGTCGTACTTCGTCTGCGCCGTCTGGTACGCGGTGCCGGCGGCGTCGGCGGACTTCTGCTTCGCCGCGGCGTCGTCCTTGAGGTTCGAGATCAGGCCCTTGATCTCGGTGACCTTCTCCTGCTGCGCGGCCTGCGACGCCTTGGCCGCCTGCACGTCGCTCCAGCTCGGGTAGCTCGCCGCCGAGGCCTGCTCGACCGGGGCGATCGCGGCGATGGTCCCGGCGGTGAGCACGACGGCGACCGCTGCCGCGATGAGGCGGCGACGGTAGCTGAGGGACTGCGAAGGTGAGGTCGACATGTATCTCGATTTCGTAACAGCGCGGCAAGGCTCACGCACGTAACACTGTTAACAAACGCAACAGTAACAACAGGTGCCGACCCGCTCCAGCCCCTCGGATGAGGGGCACGGGCCGACGACGATGGTCGCACTCGACCATCGACGGCACAGGATCGTCAGGAGTCTGTCCCACGATCGGAGCAGTTTGCTCCACGGTGAGTGAAGCTGCGGCATGTGTACGGAGACCCGCGACACGCCGAACGGACGCGGGTCCGGGGCCCCGATTTGTCATCGGGGCGGGGCATCCGTATGCTTGTCCATCGGTAGCGCGATGCACTGCTTGCGGCCCTATCGTTTAGTGGCCTAGGACACCGCCCTTTCACGGCGGCAGCACGGGTTCGAATCCCGTTGGGGTCACTCTCCGGAGTGAGCAAGTAACGTAGTGCAGAGCAACACCGGAACAGCAAGACACAACACAACATGGCCCTGTAGCGCAGCTGGTTAGCGTGCCGCCCTGTCACGGCGGAGGTCGCGGGTTCAAGTCCCGTCAGGGTCGCCACGGCTGGATAGCTCAGTTGGTAGAGCGTTCGACTGAAAATCGAAAGGTCCACGGATCGATGCCGTGTCCAGCCACGGTGAAAGGCCCCTCACGCGAGTGAGGGGCCTTTCGCCGTTCAGGCCTCTCGGGTCTTCGGCGAGCTGTCGTTCGTCTTCGCCGGGTCCCGCTCGACGACGCCGCCCAGCACATCGTCGATCCGCGAGAGCAGCTCGGCCGGGATCGTGACACCAGCGGCGCCGGCGTTGTCCTGCACCTGCTCCGGACGCGATGCGCCGATGATCGCCGACGCGACGTTCTCGTTCTGCAGCACCCACGCGACCGCGAGCTGTGCCATGGACAGGTCGAGCTCCTTCGCGATGGGCTCGAGCTCCTGCACGGACGACAGCACGTCGTCGCGCATGAACCGCTTGATCATGTCCGCGCCGCCCTTGTCGTCGGTGGCACGCGAGCCTTCGGGCAGCGGCTGACCCGGCTTGTACTTGCCGGTGAGCACGCCCTGCGCGATCGGCGACCAGACGATCTGCGAGATGCCGAGCTCCTTGGAGGTCGGGACGACCTCGCCCTCGATGACCCGCCACAGCGCCGAGTACTGCGGCTGGTTCGAGATGAGCTGGAAACCGAGCTCCTTCGCCAGTGCCGCACCCGCCCGCAGCTGCTCGGCGGTCCACTCGGAGACACCGACGTAGAGCACCTTGCCCTGCCGGACGACGTCGGCGAACGCCTGCATCGTCTCCTCGAGCGGGGTCTCGTAGTCGAAGCGGTGCGCCTGGTACAGATCGACGTAGTCCGTCTGCAGTCGGGTCAGCGACCCGTCGATCGACTCGAGGATGTGCTTCCGCGACAGCCCCGTGTCGTTGTGCTGCTTGGGTCCGGTCGGCCCGAAGACCTTCGTGGCGATCTCCAGCGACTGCCGACGTTCGCCCTTGAGTGCCTCGCCGAGGACGGTCTCGGCGCCGGTGTTGGCGTACACGTCCGCGGTGTCGAACGTCGAGATGCCGACGTCGAGCGCCGCCCGGACGCAGGCGATGGCCGCGTCGTTCTCGACCTGGGACGCGTGGGTCAGCCAGTTGCCGTAGGTGATCTCGGAGACCTTGAGGCCCGAGTTGCCGAGGTAGCGGTACTCCATGTGCGTGTCACTCCTGTCGTGGCCGCGTCGGTGCGGCTCGGTCGTGACGCTAGTCCCCCGGTCACGTGCACTGTGGATGCACTACCTGACGAACTGTACGCTGAAGTACCAGTTGCTCGGAGCAAAAGACGAAACCCCGGCGATGTGGCCTGAGCCAGGGATCGTTCCGGGGTCTTCAGGAAGTACTTTACACCGACGGCGGGGAGCGATGCCAGCAGAGTTCGAACACGTCACCGCGCTACTGACCGCCCAGCGATTGCGTTCCTATCGCCAGTGCACGAAGACGCTTTCGAGTGCGGTGGAGCTCTACGAGTGGAACCTGCGCGCCGCGGCGAGCGTCCTCGTGCTCACCGGATTGGTCGAGGTCGTCACCCGGAACGCCATCGACCGCGAGCTGAGCGCGTGGGCGTCCCGACGGGGTCGATCGAGAGATTGGTTCGACCTCGTCGCGCTCGATCGCCAGGGGACCGCGGACCTCGACAAGGCCCGCTCCCGCGCCACCCGCAACGGCCGACGAGCGGAAGTACACGGCCGTGTGATCGCGGAGCTGACCTTCGGCTTCTGGCGGTACCTCGTCGAGTCTCGCTACCACACCGCGCTCTGGGTTCCGGGGCTGCACCGTGCCTTCCCGCACGGGCCACGAGACCTGCGCGTCCGACGGGCGGAAGTCGCCCAGCGGTTGCAACAGCTCCACTTCGTCCGCAACCGCGCCGCGCACCACGAACCGATCCACGCTCGAGACCTGAGCCGAGACCACGAGCTCGCGATCGAGCTCTTGCGATGGGTCAGCCCAGAGGCCGGCGCGTGGGCGCTGCGGGTGTCCGACCTCCCCACGGTCCTCGCTGCCCGACCCCGATGACGGCCTCGCGCCGAAGCTGCGCGGCCCCGTGCGCACGACGTGGTTTCGTGGACCCATGACCAGCAACGGAGCGAGTGTCCTGTTCATCGGCGGAAGTGGCGTCATCAGTGCCGCATGCGTGCACGAGGCGGTGTCGCAGGGCATCGACGTCACGGTGCTGAACCGCGGCACCACCGACGCGCGGCCGCTGCCCGATACCGTCACCCGGCTCCGCGCCGACGTCTCCGACCGGGCGGCGTTGGCTGACGCCCTCGGCGATCGGCATTTCGACGCCGTCGTCAACTGGATCGCATTCACGCCGGACCAGGTGCAGGCCGACATCGACTTCTTCGCCGGCCGGACGCACCAGTACGTCTTCATCAGCTCGGCCTCGGCGTACCAGACCCCGGCGACGCACCTGCCGATCACCGAGTCGACCCCGCTGAAGAACCCGTACTGGCAGTACTCCCGCGACAAGATCGCCTGCGAGGAACGGCTCGTGCAGGCCTACCGGGAGCAGGACTTCCCGGTGACGATCGTCCGCCCGTCGCACACCTACGACGAGACGAAGCTCCCCCTCACCGGCGGATGGACCGCTGTCGCAAGGATGCGCGCCGGCAAGCCGATCATCATCACGGGCGACGGCAGCTCGCTCTGGACGCTGACGCACAGCCGCGACTTCGCCGTCGGGTTCACCGGCCTGCTCGACCGCGACGAGGCGATCGGCGAGGCGTTCACGATCACGAGCGACGAGGCGCCGACGTGGAACGCCATCGCACGGACGATCGCCGACGCCGCCGGGGTCGACGACCTGAAGATCGTGCACGTCCCAGCAGACGCGATCGCCGCGGCTGACGCCGAGTGGGGTGCAGCACTGCTCGGCGACAAGGCCAACAGCTCGGTGTTCGACAACAGCAAGATCCGCGGGCTCGTGCCCTGGTACCGCCCACGCACGACGTACCGGCAGGGCGCTCGCGAGGTGCTCGCCTGGTTCGAGGCGCACCCGGAAGCCCAGGTCGTCGACGAGCGACTCGACGCGCTGATGGACGAGCTCGCGGAGCGCTGGGCGGTCTGACCGCGGGTACGTTCGCACAACGGAAAGCAATCCGCACAACGTCGTTGCGCGGTGCAAGCTGCTTTTGGTTGTGCGGGAGCGATTCGCGCTACGGGACCGGCGGGAGACCGCGGCCCCACAGGACCTGCGGGGCCGGCGGGAGACCACGGACCCGCCTGGGCCCGCACCGGCCGGGAGGCTCGGTGCGGGTCCGGCAGGTCAGCTACGGTCGCGCAGGACCGACTCCAGGGCCCCGATCGCCGTGGCGATCTCGTCGTCGGTCACGACGAGCGGCGGCGCGAAGCGGATCGTCGACCCGTGGGTGTCCTTGACGAGCACCCCGCGCTCGGCCATCGCGGTCGCGATCTCCTTGCCGGTGCCGAGTGCCGGGTCGATGTCGATGCCCGCCCAGAGGCCGGCGACGCGGTGCGTCACGACACCCTTGCCGACCAGGTCGTCGAGCAGCCCGCGGAGGACCGGCTCGCCGGCGAGCGCGCGCTGCTGGAACGTGCCTTCGCCCAGCATCGCGACGACCTCGGAGCCGACCGCCGCCGCGAGGGGGTTCCCGCCGAACGTGGAGCCGTGCTCACCCGGGCGCAGGACGCCGAGCACGTCACGGGAGCCGACCACCGCGGACACGGGGACGATCCCGCCGCCGAGTGCCTTGCCGAGCGTGATGAGGTCGGGACGGACGTCGACACGCGACACCGCGAGCGTGTGCCCGGTCCGACCGAGCCCCGACTGGATCTCGTCGGCGACGAACAGCGCGCCGAACTCGTCGCAGATCGCCCGGACCGACGGCAGGTAGTCCGCGGGCGGGATCACCACGCCGCCTTCGCCCTGGATCGGCTCGACGAGCACGGCGACGACGGTGTCGTCCATCGCGTCCCGCAGCGCCGAGGCGTCGCCGTAGGGCACCGTGCGGAACCCCGGCGTGTACGGCCCGAAGTCGTCGTGCGCGACGGGGTCGTCCGAGAACGAGATGATCGTCGTCGTCCGGCCGTGGAAGTTCCCCGACGCGACGATGATCGTGGCCTTGCCCTGCGGCACGCCCTTCACGCGGTAGCCCCAGGCCCGCGACACCTTGATCGCTGACTCGACGGCCTCGGCCCCGGTGTTCATCGGGAGCACCATGTCGGTGCCCGTCAGCTCGGCGAGCCCCGCGGCGAACGGTCCGAGCTGGTCGTTCACGAACGCGCGGCTGGTCAGCGTGACGCGGTCGAGCTGTGCGCGGGCGGCATCGAGCAGCCTGGCGTTGCCGTGCCCGAAGTTCACGGCGGAGTACGCCGCGAGACCGTCCAGGTACCGCTTGCCGTCGACGTCCGTCACCCACGCGCCGTCGCCCGACGCGATGACGACGGGCAGCGGGCTGTAGTTGTGCGCGAGCGCACGGTCCTCGACGGCGAGCGCCGCGGCCGTCTTCGTGCCGAGCGCGGTGCTGGTCCCGGTCATCAGACGGACCGGGCCACGGACGTGCCGGTGCCGACGGGGTGCAGGTCGAGCGTGCAGCACTTCACGCCGCCGCCGCCGAGCAGCAGCTCGGACAGGTCCACGCCGATGGGGTTGTAGCCCTTCTCGCGCAGCTGCGACGCGAACGTCGTCGCACGCGAGGCGATCACGACGTTGTACCCGTCGGAGTACGAGTTCAGCCCGAGGATCGCGGCGTCCTCCTCGGTCGCGATGATCGCGTCCGGGAAGCGCTCGCGGAGGATCGCCAGCGACGGCTCGTCGAACGCGCTCTCGAGGTACGCGATGTTCGACTTGCCCTCGGCGTCGGGCTCGGGGTCGAGCACGGCGATGGCGGTGTCGAGGTGGTAGAAGCTCGGGTTGATGAGCTTGAGCGTGATGACGTCGCGGCCGTAGACCTTCGCGATCTCGTCGTGCGAGGTGCTGTCCGAGCGGAACCCGGTGCCGGCGAGGATGACGTCGCCGACGAGCAGGAAGTCGCCCTCGCCCTCGTTCGTCTCGACGGGCTCGGCGACCCGGAGGCCCGCCTGGCGGAACCAGTCCATGTACGCGGGGCCCTCGGGCTGGCGCTCCGGGTACTGGAACTTCGCGCCGTACGCGACACCGTCGAGCACGAAGCCGCCGTTCGCCGCGTAGACCATGTCGGGCAGGCCGTCGATCGGGTCGATGAGGTGGATCTCGAAGCCGAGGCCCTGGTACACGTCGTACAGGTCCTGCCACTGCGCGACGGCCTTCGAGGTGTCGGTCGGGTCCTCGGGGTGCATCCACGGGTTGATCCGGTAGCTCACCGTGTAGAAGTCCGGCTTGCACATCAGGATCGTGCGCTTGGTGGCGGTCCGGAACGGTGCCGTGCTGGTGGCGGGTGCGGGGTTCGACGGTGCTTGAGTCGACACTGGAGTCCTCCTGGGACTTCGGGCCCGAGCCTGCCAGGAACCACCTGGGGAGATCTCGGTGAGATGCAGGCTCACTCACCGTGTGTTCCGCGGGCGGACCAGGTCGACGCCGAGGCCCAGTCTAGGGAAGCCGCGGCGGAGAACGCAGCAGGTCGGCGCGCACGTTTCGTGCGTTCAGCCCGGCGTTCTCGCAAGAACTCCGCGTACGATGGTGTCCGATGGATTCGCTCGACCACCGCATCCTGGATCAACTCCGGGACAACGCACGCGCCGGCTACGGCGACATCGGATCGGTCGTCGGGCTCTCCGCATCGGCCGTGAAGCGTCGCGTCGACCGGCTCGTCTCCGACGGCGTCATCCGTGGGTTCACGATCAAGGTCGACCCCGCGGTCGAGGACCGTGGCACCGAGGCCTGGGTCGAGCTCTACTGCCGCGGCACGGTCTCCCCCGACGAGCTCCGCTCGCTGCTCGACTCCGTTCCCGAGGTCGTCGACGCCGGCACGGTCACGGGCAGCGCCGACGCGGTGGTGCACATGCGCTCGAAGGACCTCCCGGCACTGGAAGAGGCGCTCGACCGGGTCCGGCTCGCTCCGCAGGTGGACCACACACGCAGCGCGATCGTGCTGTCCCGGCTCGTCTCGCGCGAATCCGCCTGACCGCGAATCCGCGTAGGTTCGCGTCCATGGGACGCAGGACGACAGCCGGGAGGCTCGCCATGCCTCCCGTCGGATCGGTGGTCGGCCGTCGGATGGTCACCGCTGCGACCGCCGCCTACGTCGCCAACTGCCTCTGGGGCACCGCCGTGGCGGTGCGCGTCATCCGGACGAAGAAACTGCGGGTCGTGCATCACGGTCTGTTCGTCGTGACTGCGACGCTCACGGGCGTCGCGGCGACCACGCCGCTCTGGACGCGCTCGCGGTCGGCGCTGTTCCTGCTGCCCGCGCTCGTGCCGCTCGCGATGGCGCCGCGCACCAACCCCCGCACCGGAGCACACTGGAGAGTCGCGGTCGCCGCCGCACCGTCCTACCTCGGGGCGATGCTGTTCCGACGATGACCGCTGGGAGGACAGCAGTGGAGCTCTTCGAGGCCATCCGGCGCCGGCGCACGACGAACGGGGCGTTCCTGCCCGACCCGGTCTCCGAGGAGCACCAGCGGCTCCTCGTCGAGCTCGCCGGCCGGGCACCGTCGCAGCTGAACAGCCAGCCGTGGCGGTTCGTGCTCGTCGAGGAACGGCCGACGATCGAACGCGTCGCCGAGATCAGCGGGCGCTCGATGACCCGCACGATGGCCGAGGGGACGTTCTTCCAGCGCTACAAGCCCTACTTCCGCTTCAGCCACGCCGAGATGGACGAACGGCGCGACGGGATGCTGTTCGACAAGCTCCCCGGTCCGCTCAAGCCCTTCACGAAGCAGGTGTTCACGAAGCGCGGGCAGCTGCTGATGAACACGCTCCGGGTGCCGCAGACGCTCGGCGAGGAGAACCGGAAGCTCGTCGCCGGGTCGCCGCTGCTGCTCGGGGTGATGCTCGACCGGCACGAGTACCGGAAGGAGGAGCTCTCGGGCTTCTACTCCGTGTTCAGCATGGGCGCGGCGATGGAGAACATCTGGCTGTCGACGACCGAGCTCGGCCTCGGCATCCAGTTCGTGTCGTTCCCGATGGAGACTCCCGGCGCGTGGGAGGAGATCGAGGGGCTGCTGCGGGTGCCGCCGGAGCTCGAGCTGATGGCCGTGTACCGGATCGGGTACCTGCCGCCGGAGCGTCGGCGACCCGCGATCGACTGGACCTCGAGCGAGCGCAAGCGGCCGTCGCAGTACGTCTTCCGCGGGACCTGCGACACCCCGCAGCAGGGGTGGGACGACGCGCCGGTGGCGACCCACATCGACGACGCGAGCGTCTCGTGACCGCCGGCCGGTCTGCCGGGTTCGAGCCGAGCCTCCAGGCAGTCGCCCCTGCCCTGCCGGGGCGACCCTGGATCGAGCAGGCGTGGCGCGACGTCGTCTTCGTGCACTGGCGGGTGGACGTCTCTGCGGTGGCGCCGCTGTTGCCGGCGGGGACGCGTCCGGACACGATGGCCGCGGACGGCACCGACGACGGGACGACCACGTGGGTGGGGCTCATCGGGTTCCGGTTCGAGGACACCCGGTTCCCGCCGATCGCCGTGCCGGACGGACTCGGGACGTTCGTCGAGGTGAACGTGCGCGTCTACACGGTGGACGAGCACGGGCAGCACGGGGTCGTGTTCCTCTCGCTCGATGCCGGTCGCCTCGCTCCGACCATCGGCGCGCGGACGCTCACCGGGTTGCCGTACCACTGGGCGCGTGCCGAGTGCCGGGTCGGCTCCGGTCGGGTCGGGTACGCGATGCGGCGACACGGGACGCAGCTGCGCTCGGTCGTCGACGTGTCGATCGGCGATGCGATCGACGAACCATCGGCGCTCGACACGTTCCTGACGGCGCGGTGGGGCATGCACGTCCGTCGAGCCGGGGTCACCCGGTTCTGGCCGAACGAGCACGAGCCGTGGCCGCTGCACCGGGCGTCGGTGCGGGTGCTGCGGGACGACCTGTTGGGGGCCGCGGGGCTGCCGTTCTCGCTGGCGGAGCTGCCGCCGGACTCGGTGCTGTACTCGCCGGGGGTGACGACGCGGTTCGGTGTCGGTCGCTGAGCCGCGGCGCGGGCGCTGCCGTCACTTGCGCATGCAACGACCGCGCTCGATCGCTCGCCCCTCACGCCCGCCACAACCAGCGCAGGGCGTCCGGCAGGACCACGCCGCCGTGGTTCGGGCTGTGGCCGCCGTCGCCGAGCACCAGACGGTGGTCGTAGCCGCGCTCCGCGAGAGCAGCGTCGACGAGCAGGTTGTTGCTGTACCAGTTCAGCTCGGGCTCGTCGTGGTTGAGGTCGAACCGGTTCGCCTGCAGGAAGACCCGCAGCGGCTTCGCGGGCGTCGAGCGGATCAGCGCCGGGTAGGGGTTGCCACCGGGGATCTGCGCGAAGCTCGCGACGAAGGCCAGCACCCGGCGGAAGGCTTCGGGGTGCTCCCACGCAACGGTGAACGCGCAGTTCCCACCGCTGCTGCCGCCGCATATCGCCCACTGGTCGGGGTCGTCCGTGATCGCCAACCCGGACCGCTCGCGCACGGCCGGCAGGATCTCCGTCAGCAGGAACGTTCCGTACCGTCCGTCGGCGGGGTCGTACTCGGCGTTGCGGTTCCCGGGTTGCCCCGGATCGACGAACACCCCGATCGTGACGGGCATCGACCCGTCGGAGATGAGGTTGTCGAAGACCGTGCCCGCGCGCATGTCGAGCTCGGGATCGAGGTAGAGCTGCCCGTCCTGGAACACCATGAGCGCTGCCGGCACCGCAGGGTCGTACTGCGCGGGGACGTACACCTGGACCGTGCGGGTCGTGCCCGGGTAGATGCTGCTCGCATCCCACGTGAACCGCTCGATCCGACCACGGGGAACCCCGTCGTGCGGGACCGAGTCCGGTCCGTGCTGGTACGTCCTCGGCAGGGTCTCGACATCGCGACTCACGTGAGCGACGCTAGCCGACGACCGGTCCATGCGGTTCGCCTCGGTGCCGGCACGACGAGCGCGTCCGGGGGACACCACCTGAGCCCGACGCGGACTCGCCCCGGTACAAGGGGCACATGACACGAGTAGCAGTGGTGACGGGTGGTTCGGCGGGCCTCGGACGAGCAACGGTTCGGGAGCTCGCTGCCCGCGGGTGGGACGTCGCCGTCCTCGCCCGCGGGGAGGACGGCACGGAAGCCGCGGCAGCAGAGGTCCGCGCCGCCGGACGACGCGGACTGGCCGTGCAGGTCGACGTCGCGGACCGGGACGCCGTGCAAACCGCTGCGGATCGGGTCGAGGCGGAACTCGGCCCGATCGACCTGTGGGTCAACGGGGTCATGGTCGGGGTGTTCGGCCGCTTCCTGGACACGGATCCGGACGACTTCGAGCGCGCACTCCACGTCACGTACCTCGGCTTCGTGAACGGGACACGCGCCGCCCTCGACCGCATGGTGCCGAGGAACCGCGGGCACGTGATCCAGGTCGGATCGGCGCTCGGCTTCCGGGGCATCCCGCTGCAGGCCGCGTACTGCGGCGCGAAGCACGCGATCGTCGGCTTCACCGAGTCCGTGGTGTCGGAGCTCATCGAACAGGGCAGCGCCGTGAAGGTGTCCCGCGTCGACATGCCCGCGCTCAACACCATCCAGTTCAACTGGGTCAAGTCGCAGCTGCCGCACCACCCCCAGCCGGTCGCGCCGATCTACCAGCCGGAGGTCGGCGCACGCGCGATCGCCGTCACCGCCGAGCGCCCCCGCCGGCGCACCTGGGTCGGCGAGTCGACGGTGTACACGATCGTCGGGAACCGCGTCAGCGCCTGGTTCGCCGACTGGTACGCCGCGAAGACCCTGGTGTCGGGCCAGCAGATCGAGGCGAAGGACGGACAGAGCCTGCCCGCCAACCTCTACGAACCGGTACCGGGTGACCACGGGGCGCACGGCGTGTTCGACGACGTCGCGCACGCCTGGTCACCGCAGACGTGGTGGGTCGAGCACCGCCGGCTCGGCACTGGTCTGCTGAGTGCCGCCCTCGGCGTCGCCGGAGCCGTGGCGGTCGCGGCGGGGCGACGCCGGTGAGTCGGGCCAGGGTCACTCGCGCTCGCGGCGCACTGGTCGTCGAGGGCGTCAGAGCCACACTCGGGGTCGTGCACCTGCTCGGCGCGGGGCGACACCCCCGGACGGCCGTCTTCAACCGGGTCCTCGGCGCACGACAGCTCGCGCAGGCGACGCTGCTGGTGCGCTCCGGTTCGGGGAACGCCCACACACTCGGAGCGGCGATCGACGCCGTCCACGCGGTGACCATGCTGCCGCTGCTGTTCGTCGGCGGCCCATGGCGGCGGGTCGCGACCAGCCAGCTCTCCCTCGCCAGCGCACTCGCGGTGGCGGAGGTGGTCCTGGTGGGGGCGGGCCGCAGGCGCTGACGTGAGCAAGGACGCTCCGGCCCGAGCACAGGGGGACGCTCGAAGGGCCGGAGCATCGATGCTCTCGGCGAACCTGCGGTGGTCAGGGGTTCCACCGATCGGGTGTGGTTCGCTGATGACGACACTAGCGGGTCCGCACTTAGGGGGACAGACCGTTCGGTCCCCCCAGTTCGGGTGTCCACTTTCGCATGGCTCACGGGACCCCCGCGTAGCGTCCCGCACATGAGCGACAACGAACAGACCGAGCCCGTCATGGACGGCGCCACCGAGGCCACGAACCACGAGAAGCTCTCCGGACTCATCGAGCAGGTCGACCACGACCACGGGCACGAGGGTGCCGCCGCGATGGCCGACCACCTCCGCGACCGGATGGACGAGACCGGCGTCGTTGACGAGGACCGCGGCGACGAAGAGGACTGACCGCTAGCCGAGTCCCAGGCAGTACGCGAGCACGGCCTGCTGCACGGGCAACAGGGAACGCTTGAACCCGTACCCGACGAAGGCGTCACCCGCGAGTGCCCCGGCGGTCGCCTCCCGTCCCCGGACGAACGGTGGACACGGGGCGAACCGCACGCCCGACGGCGCGGTCGCCAGGAGTTCCGTGGTGATCCGGAAGCCCTCGAGCGCCGCAGCGTGTCGACCCGGCCCGTCGGTCAGCACGACGTCGGCCGAGCGCATGGCGGTGGCGAGGTCGTCCGTCCACACGGCTCCGGGCGTCGCGAGTCCGTCCGGGCAGCACTGGACGAGGTCGAGGGCGAACAGTGCGGCGGCCTCGTGCCACGCCCGCGCGATGTTGCCGTCCGCGCCGACGAACACGAACCGCAGGGCCCGGACGTCGCCCAGCTGCGACAGGGCGTAGACGTCCGACAGCACCTCGCACGGATGGTTCTCGTCGGTCATCGCGTTCACCACGGGGAGTGCGTCCGGACCTGCCAGGTCCTCGAGCACCGCGATCGACGGGTGCCGGGCGACGACGACGTCGGCCCACTGCGCCAGGTACCCCACGACGTCGCCGAGCGCCTCGGGCTTGTCGAACGTCTCCGGCGGGAAGACGATCGGCTGGAGGCCCATCTGCCGCGCACCCCGTTCGAACGACACCCGCGTGCGCAGGCTCGACGGCGGGAAGAACATCACCGCCGCACCGTCCGTCACCGGCCCCGTGGCGCCGCGGGGCGCGGGGGGGCGGGGGCCCCCCGCCGCCCCCGCGGCGGGCGGCCCCGGGGTGGGCTAACCGGGCCGCCGGGGCGGGGGCCGTCCAGTCGTCGAGTCGGATCAGGTGCCGCATCGCTCCACGATAGGGGCGACCACCGCCCTGGACGGGAGGCACGACTCACGTGACGCGCGCGCGGAACGTGCGCAGGGCCTCCAGTTCGGATGCGTCCAGACCGGACCGCGCGACGAACGCATCCATGTCGAAGCCGTCGACGACGGCGCGGAACGCGTCGGCGACCGTGGTGCCGTGCTCGGCGCAGAGCGCCTCGATCTGGCCCTCGTGCACCGGCACACCGATCGCGGCGAACAACGCGGGTGCGGTCTCGATCGTGACGAGGTAGTCGTCCACGATGTCGTCGGCCGCGACCCCGGCGATCGACAGCAGCACGAGCGACACGATCCCGGTCCGGTCTCGACCGCCGGCGCAATGGAACAGCACACCCCCGGGTTCGGCGCGGACCATCGCACGGAGCACCTCGACGGTTCGATCGGGCTTCCGGTCGAGGTGTGGGCCGTAGTAGAGCGGGGTCCCGACCAACCCGTCGTCCCAGAAGTCCGCCCAGAAGTCCTGGTCGTCGAGGTCGTCGTGGTCGACCACGACCGTCGTCAGCCAGCCCGGCCGTGAACCGGTGTCCTTCTCGCGCTCGGACGGTGCCCGCAGGTCGACGACGGTCCGGATGCCGGCATCGTGGATCGCTGCCCACCCGTCCGTCGTCACCCGGTCGACCGACTCGGACCGGAAGAACCGACCGGCCGGCGTGGTCCCGCCGTCCCGCGTCGGCAGGCCACCGAGGTCGCGGGCGTTGTGCAGCCCCTCGGCGGCGAGCGTGCGTGCTGTCGGTGCCATCCCGACACCGTAATCCGGCATGCTGGAGCGATGGCGACGTGGCAGGCGGATCTGTTCGAGCGACTGTGCGCTGCGCTCCCGGACGGGAGCGTGCGGGCGTACGGCTCGCTCGTCGACGGGGACCTGGACGAGTGGAGCGATCTCGACGTGGAGGTCACGACGTCCGAGCACCTCGACGTCGAGCGGCTGCTCGACTCCCGGCTGTGGGCGTGGCAGGAGTCGCACACGGAGGACGGGCAGGTCCTCCGCCTGGTCGCCCGCGACGGTCGCCGGGTCGATCTCACGGCCACGGGTCCGATGCTCATCGTGCCGGAGCCACCCGTCGACAACGAGGTCCGGTTCGACGCGGCCCTCGCCGCGACGCGGCTCGGGCGCGGCAACCTGCTCATCGGCCTGCACCTGATCCTGGGGATCGGACGGGAGGCACTGGTCGAGTCGATGCGCGCCGCCGACCTGGCAGCGGGGACCGTCCACCACCGGGTCGCCACCCCCTTCGACGCGCGGGCGGCCGAGGTGGCGGCGCTCACGTCGGACGGGCTGGAGCCGGCGACGGCGCTCCGCGCCTACGAGCTGTACGGCGCACGGCGGTCGGAGCGTGAGCCCGGGTACGCGCCGGACCCCGCCGGACTGGAGGCGTTGCTCGAGCTCGCGCGCCGCGGCTGACCGTCAGACGCGGAGCTCGGCGAACTCCCGGTCGACGTCGCCGAAGCGGTGCGTGGTGATCGAAACCGACTGCTCCCGGAGGTAGGGCAGCATCTCGATGAGCCCCGACTCGACGACGGGAGCGTGGTGGATCGCGACGTCGATGCTCGCGCCGAGCGCTTCCTCGAGCGCGAGGGCGTCGCCGCCGAGCAGTCGGATGCGCGCGCCCGGCCCGCCGAAGGCCGTGTGCTTCGGGCGTTCGCGACCCTGTGACAGGACGACGTCGAGGGCGTCCTCCGGCTCGTCGGACGGGCTCGACCAGCTGTCGCGGAACACGTCGCCCGATGCCGCGCGACGGTGGAACTCCTCGTCCGACTCGACCAGGTGGTCGACGACGTCGAGCGGGGACCGGCTCGACGCGAACAGCTGGGTGAGGGGGCCGGGCAACGGTCGCGCGGTGCTCAGGAGGATGTGTGCGCGCGCGGCGGTGGCGGCGACGAGCGCACGGACGAGGTCCCCGCTCGAGGCGTCCTCGGACTGGCGCACGATGATCGACTGCGGGCGGTAGCGCAGGACGTTCCGCTCGACGACGAGCGCCGAGGGGTCGTGTGAGACGCCGTACTGCGTCGTGCGGGCCTGCACGTCGCTGACGGCGCCTGCTCGGACCTGGTCGAACTCCTCGAAGGTCAACCCGCTGCGTGCTGCCTCGATCACGGCGGTGACCCGCGGCGGGAGACCGTGCAGCTGGATGCTCTTGTGGACCTTGCGCGGTGTCGGCTCCCAGCGGCCGAGGGTCGCGACGTACATCGGACCACCCGCCTTGGTGCCCGTACCGACGGACGACTGCTTCCACCCGCCGAAGGGCTGGCGCCGCACGATCGCCCCGGTGATGCCGCGGTTCACGTACAGGTTGCCCGCCTGGACGCGGTGCATCCAGTCGGCGACCTCGTCGACGTCGAGGGAGTGGATCCCCGCGGTGAGGCCGAAGTCGGTGCCGTTCTGGATCGCGATGGCGTCGTCGAGGGTCTCGGCGTGCATGATCCCGAGCACGGGCCCGAAGTACTCGGTCTGGTGGAAGTCGCTCCCAGGGCGGACGCCGTCGCGGATGCCGGGCGACCAGAGCCGGCCGGAGTCGTCGAGCGGGACCGGCTGCACGAGCCAGGACTCCCCCGGGCCGAGCTCCGTCAGGCCCGCGCGGAGCTTGCCCTTCGGCTCGGCGATGAGCGGACCCATCTGCGCCGTGGGGTCGTCGGGCCAGGCGACCCGCAGCGTCCGGGTGGCGTCCACGAGCTGCCGACGGAACCGCTCGCTCTCGGCGACGGAGCCCACGAGGATGACGAGCGAGGCCGCTGAGCACTTCTGGCCGGCGTGCCCGAACGCCGAACGGACGACGTCCTGCACGGCGAGGTCGAGGTCGGCGGACGGCGTCACGACGATGGCGTTCTTGCCGCTGGTCTCGGCGGTGAGGGGCAGCCCGGCACGCCACCACGTGAAGGACCTGGCGGTCTCGGCGGCTCCGGTGAGGATGATGCGGTCGACGGCCGGGTGCGCGATGAGCTGCCGGCCGAGGATGTCCTCGTCGAGGTCGACGAGCTGGAGGAGCGAGTGCGGGACGCCGGCGTCCCAGAGCACGTCGGCGAGGACGGCACCGCAGCGCTTCGCTTCCGGGGCGGGCTTCAGCACGACCCCGCTACCGGCGGCGAGCGCGGCGAGTACCCCACCGGCGGCGATCGCGACGGGGAAGTTCCACGGCGGCACGACGACGGTCAGGCGCGGGGGCACGTACCGCGCACCGGTGACGGACGCGAGCCCTCGAGCCTGGTCGGCGTAGTAGTGGGCGGAGTCGATCGCCTCACTGACCTCTGCGTCGGCCTCGGTGATGGTCTTGCCGGTCTCGGCCGCCATCACCTCGACGAGGTCGCCGCGCCGGACCTCGAGCTCGTGCCCGATCAGGTCGAGCAGCTCGGCACGGTCGCCTGGGTCCTGACGGCCCCAGTTCACGCCGGCCTGCGCGGTACTGCCGACGATCCGCTCGAGCTTGGTGCGGTCGAGGACCCGTGCGCCACGGATGGTCTGGGTGCCGAGCTGCGACCGGGGTACCCGGCGGAGGACGTCTGCCGCCCACGCCCGGTTCGCGGGGATCGCCGGGTCGGTGTCCGGGACGTTGTCGAAGTGGTCGCGGGGGCCGGGTTCGGCGGGGCGGCGGCGGCGGTCCTGCGTGCGGTTCGTCGCCGGGACCGGTTCGTCGAGCGCCGCGACGGACGCGGTCCAGCGCGCGAGTTCCCGGTCGAACACGGCCTGGTCGTGGTCGATGTCGAACGCCCCTGACATGAAGTTCTCGGGGCTGGCGTTCTCCTGCAGCCGCCGGGCCAGGTACGCGATCGCGGAGTCGAACTCGTCCGGCTGCACGACGGGTGTGTAGAGGAGGATCTGCCCGACGTCGGCGCGGACGGCATCGGCGTGCGTGGCGGCCATGCCGAGGAGCATCTCCACGTCCACGGCGTCGGTCACCCCGCGACGCTGGGCGAGCACCCACGCGGTCGCGAGGTCGAAGAGGTTGTGCCCGGCGACGCCGATGCGGACGGCGTCGGTCCGCTCGGGCGTCAGTGCGGTGTCGAGCATGCGGAGGTATGCGGTGTCGGTCTCGCGCTTGCTGCCCCACGTGGCGAGCGGCCAGTCGTGCACGATCGACTCGACGCGCTCCATGGCGAGGTTGGCGCCCTTGACCAGCCGGACCTTCACGGGGGCACCACCGCGTGCCCGGCGGGCGATCGCCCACGACGTCAGCGACTCGAGCGCTCCCGCGGCGTCCGGCAGGTACGCCTGCAGCACGATGCCGGCGTGCAGGCCCAGGAACTCCTCGCGCCCCAGCAGCTCCTGGAAGACCGCGAGCGTGACGTCGAGGTCGCGGTACTCCTCCATGTCGAGGTTGATGAACTTCGGCGTGGGGCTCGACGCCGCCAGCCGGTAGAGCGGCACGAGGCGGTCGACGACACGGTCGACGGTCTCGTCGAACGCCCACATGGACATCTGCGGGACGACCGCGCTGACCTTGATCGAGACGTAGTCGACGTCGTCCCGCGCGAGGAGGTCCATCGTGCCCTGGAGCCGACGGTCGCTCTCGGCGCTGCCGAGGACGGCCTCGCCGAGCAGGTTCACGTTGAGCCGCGTGCCGTCGCCGCCGATCTTGGTGAGCGCCGGACCGAGCTTCGCCGGCGTCGCGTCGACGACGAGGTGGCCGGTCATCCGGCGCAGGATCTTCCGTGCCGTGGGGATGACTGCCCACGGCGCCATCGTCGCGAAGCCGCCGCCGAAGGTGACCGCGCCACGGAGGTACCAGGCGAGGAAGTCGGGGACGTCCTGGCTGACCTTCTCGAGGTTCCGGGCAGCGACACGGGGGTCTTCCGGTCGGATCACCTTGTCGACGAAGCCGAACGTGAAGTCGAGGCCCTGTTCGTCGCGGAGCACGCCCGCCAGCCGTGCGGCACCGGGATCGGGCTTGACCCCCGCGGACGCGGCGAGCCACCGTCGCACGAGCGCGACGGCGTCGTCGGTGCAGTCCTGGAGTCGAGCGCTCGGCATGCACCGATCGTATGCCGCAGCACCGACCTCACCTCGGAGCGCGCCGAGTGCTGGCCAACAGTCAGCGATGTGTCAGCGGGATACGCTTGCTCGCATGTCGAAGCAGGGCGATGGCGGCCACGACTGGGCCACCTGGGACGCGTACCACGACGTGTGGAGACGCCTCGACCGCGCCCTCGACCACGCCGTCCAGCACGGCGCGGGCATCTCGATCCCGGAGTTCGAGATCCTGATCGGGCTGCACCGGCAACCGGACCACCGACTCCGTGTGCGGGACGTCGCGGCCGGCATCGGCTGGGAGAAGTCGCGCGTCAGTCACCAGGTCACGCGCATGGTGTCCCGCGGCCTGGTGGAGCGTGCGGACTGCCCGACGGACGGCCGCGGCAGCTGGGTCGTGATGACGCCGGACGGCCGCCGCGCGGTGCTCGCCGGGATCCGCGCGCACACCGCCGCGCTCGAGCAGCTGTTCTGGAAGCCCGTGGGCGACGACGCGGGCACGCTGCGGTCGGTCAGCGCCCGGGTCCAGGCCGCGCTCGGCCCGGTCGATCCCGTGCACGACTGACCCGTCCGTCACTCAGATCCGGACCGTCGCGAGGGTCCTCGTGTCGCCGTGCAACCGGACCTCGACCGACTCGATGGAGCCGAGCGGCACGTCCGTCGCCGCCGCGAGGCCGGCAGCCGAGCGCCCGGACGCCGTCCACGAGGCAACGGTCTCGTCGGTGCCGTCCTTCCGCACCACGACGAGGTCGTACATGACGCTGCTGCCGTTCCCCCAGTCACGCCCGCCGTACGTGCACCCCCAGTCGAACCGGGTCCCCCATGCTTTCCGGGTCACGTCGAGGTCCACCCGCAGCCCGGCGGCCGCGACCGGCGACATCGCGTAGCGCTCGGACTCCGCGGAGACGGACGTCGGAGCCGGACCGACCCGCGCGGCGCCGATCGCGACCCCGCCGAGCACGGCGGCCACGACGGCGAGCCCCGCGGTCACGGTGACCAGGACCCGACGGCGACGACGACGGCTCCGGACGCGGTGTGCGACCGTGGCGAGCGGGCGTGCCGGAGCCGGGTCGGGCCTCCCGTCGGGGTCCGCGATCGCGACGGCGTCCTCGGCCGGCAACCGACCGATCAGGCCCGGCATGCCGGCCAGTTCCCCGACGGCGGCGCGGCACGCGGCGCACGTCTCCAGGTGCCGTTCGTACTCGAGCCGTTCGTCGCTCGGCAGCGAACCGAGCACGTAGGCGGCGTCCCAGTCCCGGTAGCGGTCCTCGGTCATCGGGTCACCCCTCGTTCCTGCAGTGCGAGTCGGAGTGCGCGGAGGCCGTAGTGCAGGCGGGACTTCGCGGTGCCCTCGGGGATGCCGTGGCGTCGGGCGATCTCGGGGACGGTGTGGCCGAGCCAGTACGCGTCGACGACGACGCGGCGGTGCTCGGGTGAGAGTGCGGCGAGCGCGTCGGCGACGACGATGCCGTCGAGCACGGCGTCCGTCCGGTCGGGCTGCACGTCGTCGACGGGTTCGTCGCTGCCGAACTCGCGGCGGTGTCGAGCGGAGCGGGCGTCGTCGACGACCAGGTTCCGCGCCACGGTGAAGAGCCAGGCCCGAGCAGCATCGGGCTCGCGCTCGAGCACCGCCGGTCGCTGCCACGCCCGCACCAGGGTCTCCTGCACGACGTCGTCGGCGAGCGCCCGGTCCGCGGTGAGGTGCCGCACGTACCGCAGCAGCGCATCCCCGTGCTCGGCGTGCAGCGCCACGAGCAGCTCGTCCGCCGGACGCTCCCCCACGGTCACCGCATCAGCTCGAGGGAGAACTCGACCGCGCCCGAGCCGTCGACCTTCACGAACCCGAGGTTCGGCGCCTGGACGCCGTAGTCGGCGAACGTGACCGGGATCGACCCGGCGACCTGGACGTGCCCGTCGCTGGCGACCCCGAGTTGCGCGTCCGCCTCCACCGTCTTCCTCACGCCGTGCATGGTCAGGTCGCCGCGGAGGGTCACGTCCCGGTCGGTGCCGGCGAGCGCCGCCCGCACGTCGACCGGGTCGGTGACGCGGAAGGTCGCGGTCGGGAAGCGGTCGGTCTGCAGGGCCTGGGACCGGAAGTACTCGTCGCGGGCTGATTCCGGTGTGGCGATCGACGCGACCTGCACGGTCACCGTCGCGCGCTCGAGCGACCCGTCGGTCACCGTGGCGGTGGCGTCGACGTCCTTCGTGCGTCCGGTCACGGTCACATCCTGGCCCCGGAGTACCTCGTGCACCCGGTACCCGGCGAAGGAGTCGTTCCCCGCCTGCCACGTGCCGTCGGCATCGGCCGGGTCGAGCGTCGCGCCTCCGGTCGGGGCGAGCGTCGGGGCCGCGTCGGCAGCGCCATTGACGAGGTTCGCATAGACGATCGGTCCGCCGATCACACCGGCCGCGCCGATGACGACCACGCCGGCGGCGATCCCGAGCAGCACCTTGGTCCGAGTCCTCATGACCGGGAAACGACGCAAGGGGCGAGATCGTTCAATCCGGATCGGGATCGAACGATCCGGTCCGACGACCCGTGTCACCGGTGAGCGGGTCCGCTCATGCCGGGAGGCCCGGCTCGGCCCCGCAGGACAGGGGTCACCCATGCGCACCACACGTTCCACCCGTTCCGTGCTGATGGTCGCGGGCGTCGCGTTCGCGGCGCTGGCGCTCGCGGGCTGTTCGGCCGGGTCGTCGGCGTCGTCGGGCGGGTCCTCCGCTCCGGCCGCGTCGGCGTCTGCGTCTGCGTCTGCGTCTGCGTCATCGTCTTCGTCCTCTTCGTCGTCCGCGTCGTCGTCCTCCGGCGGCGCGTACGGCACCGACGACAAGGGCGGCGATAGCGGCGGGCACGGTGCCGACGACGGCATCGCGACGGCGTCCACCTCGCTCGGCACGATCGTCGTCGACGGCAAGGGCATGACCGCGTACTTCTACGACGAGGACGTCAAGGGCTCCGGGAAGAGCACCTGCTCAGGCGGGTGCGCCGCTGCCTGGCCGGCGATCGAGTCCGACGCGGCGAAGCCCGCCGTGTCCGGCGTGACGGGCGACGTCGGCACGATCACTGGAGTCGACGGGAAGCTCCAGGTCACGGTCGACGGCCGCCCGATCTACACGTACGCGGCCGACGCGAAGCCGGGCGACGTCACCGGGCAGGGCGTCGGCGGGGTCTGGTACGTCGTGAACCCCGACGGCACCGAGCAGGAGTAGCCCCGGTCGGGCGCCCCGTCGATACCCCGGTCATGGAGCTCATCGGCGATCTGCTTCAGATGCTTCTCCGGTGCGGAACTCGCATGCGACTCCCCCGCTTGCGGCGATACTTTACATTGCACTAGTTTGCCGGACATGTTCAGAGCGCAAAATCGGATTGGTTCGGTCGGTCGAGTCGCGGCGGCCATGGCTGGGGCGGCGTTGCTGGGGGCGATCGCGGTGCCTGCGTCAGCGTCGGCGTCGACTCCCGACGGAGTCGGGGCAACCTCAGGTGGTTCCGCGGTCATCACTGGCGGGGAAGGCACGCGGGTGATCATCGACGACACGGTCGGTCACGGCATGCTCCGCACGACGGAGAAGGTCGGTGGGGGCGTGTGGATCTACGGCATCGGGGGCGGGTTCTCGTACTCGTACTACGACCACGGCAGCAAGACGCACAAGTCCACTGCATGCTCGGGCTTCGGGACGAGCTGCAACTACTCGGGTTGGACCGGGAAGGGCACTCGGTCGGTGGCGAAGATCCTCCGGACACAGGGCGGTAACACCGCGTACTGGGACACGAAGTAGTTCCGGTGGGGGTGGCCTCGGGCATCGTCCGGCTAGCGACCGCTTTCGCGGCGGCTCTGGTGTCGTTGCTGATCGGCTTCGCGGTGCTGAGCGTGCACGACACGCAATCCGTTGCAACGGTTCGCTCGGCACTGGTGCTCAGCGAAGTTCGTCAGGCCACCCCCGTTCCTCACCTGCTCGAAGAAGCAGCGCACCGGTACCAAGGGAACTTCTACCGGATCCGGCAGGATCCGACGGGAGCGGTTCCAACGCGGACCCTTGCTCCGATCATCGGAGATCAGGCGGCGTACGATCGGGCGTTCCCGTCCGGCCGGTACGCGCGCTTCGACACGAGCATGGTGACGAAGGTCGAGTCGATCCAGCATGGTGCGCGGGCGACCGGCTACCTGTCGACGTTGGCGCCACAGCAGCTTGAGGACGTGGCGTCGACGCTTGCTGCTGCCGGTGTCGAGGTGCAAGTGCAGTCGGTTGGTTGGTTCAGCTTGCTGCGGTACATGATCGGGTACACCCCTGCGGTGATGGCAGGGGTGGCTGCGGTCTTGGCGGCGTTCCTGGCGGGGTTCGCCCGAGCGGCCACACGCACCCAGCAGACCGCGATCGCTCGGACGCTCGGGATGCGGGCACCGTTCGCGCGCGACCTCGGGCTGTCCGGACTGCTGTCGGGAGGCGCGTTCGCAGCCCTGGGTGCCGCAGCCGTGTTCACCCTCCGCTCGTACAACGGCGGGAACCAGGTCAGCTCCTACCTCGCCGTCAGCGCCGTGGTGCTGGGTGCGCTGTTGGTGGCGTTCGCAGTTGGGATGTGCCTGTCGGGGCTGCTCCCGGAACGATTGCGGTTTCGGGCGTCGTACTCCGGGTGGCGGCCGTGGTCCCGTGGCCGATCGGTGGTCGCGGCGGTCCAGGTGCTGACGGTGACGGTGGTCGTGTTCCTCCTCACGCAGTCCGTGGTCTCGATGGTCGCGTTGCAGTCGGTGCGCGAGAGCCGACCGGACTGGCGGGCGTGTGCGGCATGCACGACGACGATCTTCCAGGGGTATGACGGCCCTGACGCTCTCGATGACGCCGTCCGCCCGTTCGCGTCGGCAGTGCGTGAGGAGGACGCAGTCGGCGGGGTCGTCCTCAGCTGGGTTCCCGGTGCGCAGCGCGGCCACCTGTACACGCCGGGAGATCCCCGATCGAACGTGATCGTGGCGAACGCGCAGTTCATCGCCCGTTCCGATGGGCGGCTACCAGACCCGTTGAACGGCGCCGTCGGCCCCGGGGAGTGGGGTCTTCTCGTACCAGCGGACCGAGCCGCCGAAGCGAACTCCATCGGCGCCGCCTGGCGGGAGTCTTTCCAGAGCCCGCTTGGTGACGTTCCGAACCGGGCCGCACCGAAGCGGCCACACATCGCTACCTACGCACCAGGGCAGGTCTTCAACTACGGCCGAACGGATTTCCGAGCCGACGTGTACTCGGACTCTCCCGTCATCATCGTCGTCCCGGCAGCAGCCGGTTTGTTGGATGACGACTCGTACTTGGCCGCTGGCACCTCGGGGAACCTCCTCTTCACCGGAGACGAAGTCGCCACCCGGCATGCCCTTCACACGGCTGGGGTGAGCAGCTCCGTCTACGTCACAGACCGTTTCGCGGACCAGGTCGACCGCGGCGTGCAGGCCGCGCAGGCGAAACTCCCACTGGCCATGATCGGAGGGTTCATCGGGCTGCTTGCCGTGTTCGGTGTGCTCGTCATCCGAACCCGCGCCTACCTCCAGACACACCGAGATCGCATGCTGTTCCACCTCACGCATGGCCACTCGCCGGTGCGCACACACTTGCGGATGTTCCTCGGGACCGTGACGCTGCTCGCCGGCACAGGCGCAGTCATCCTCGCAGGCCTCCGAAGCGGCCTGACCGGGCCCGACATCCTCCCCACCACATTGGGGCTCGTGTACGCCGCAGTCGGAGCCTTCGTGCTCGCGTCCGGCGCGATCATCACCGTCCGGATCACCACCCCGAAGGAACTGACAAGGCATGCCCGATAGCCGGCCCGCGGTGTCGATCACCGCACTTGAACACGCGCTCGAGGGACGGCGGGTGTTCGGCAGTCTCGACCTCACCATCCGATCCGGCACCGTGCATGCCCTGGTCGGGGCGTCCGGGGTCGGGAAATCGACGCTCCTGCGGATGATCGGCGGACTCGAGCGGCCGCACCGAGGCAGCATCCGCTGCTTTGAGCACGACGTCACCACGCTGCGTGGCGCGAAGCTACGCCGGTACCTCCGCCACGAGATCGGGTTCGTGTTCCAGAACGCCGGCCTGATCGAGCAGTGGACAGTCCGGAAGAACCTGCACGAGGCCGCGAGGGCTGCTTCCAAGCAGCCGACATCGCCACCCATGACCATCGAAGCAGCCGTCGACCGGCTCGACCTCCCGCCGACGCTCCTCGACCAACGAGCGGCGGAACTGAGCGGAGGCGAACGCCAACGCGTCGCCATCGCACGGATCCTCGTCCGCAAGCCCCCACTCGTCCTCCTGGACGAACCCACCGCAGCGCTCGACTCGCGCCGAACCGCACTCGTCACTCAGCTCGCACGTGAACTCGTCGACCAAGGGACGACCATCGTGATGGCGTCCCACGACGAGGCCCTCCTCCGATCGGCCGACGCGCGAACCGTGATCACGACCCCCTGACCAGACGAACGTCATGGGCTCTCGAAGATCCGAGGCCCGGATGATGCACGGTCATGTGATCGGGAACATGCCGGCAGCGTGACTCAGGAGTTCAACGATGGTGGTAGAAGTTCGCCTGGTCCTGACCGCGTTGCGCCTCGCGCAGCGCATCGGCCAGCTCCCGGTCACTCTGCTCGAAGTTCCGAGAACGAGCTCCGAAGTCGGTGAACTTCGCCATCCGCACCCAGAACACGACGAGGCCGACGAACACGACCGCGACTCCGATCCACCACCCCATACTCGGACCCTACCCGGCGGGCGGGGTCAGTGGTGGCGGTGGTCCTGGATCGTCATGCGGGGGCCGAACGCGGGCTTCCGGAAACCGCTGCCGCCGATGAGCCGCACGACCCGCTCACGGTGCCCACGCCAGGGTTCGAGGAGCTCGAGCATGCCGTCGTCGTCGACCGGGCCACCGGTCAGCGCCCACCCGACGAGCGCCGGCACGTGGAAGTCCCCGATGCTCGGGGAGTCCGGGTCGCCGTGGGAGCGCTGCGCCGTCTCGGCAGCGGTCCACTTCCCGATCCCGGGGATCGACTGCAGCCGGGCGGCCACGACGGTGCCCCCGCGGCCGAGCGACAGCGTCCGTTCGAGCGCCGGGGCGACCTTCACCGCACGCATCACCGTCGCCGATCGGCCGGGTTCGATGCCGGCACGGTGCCACTCCCAGCTCGGCACCTTCGCCCACTCGGCGGCGGACGGCGGCACGATCATGCCGACGGGCGCGGGGCCGGGCGCGGGTGTGCCGTACTTGCGCAGCAGGTAGCGCCACGCGCCCCATGCCTGCCGGGAGGTGACCTTCTGCTCCATGATCGCCGGCACGAGCATCGCGACGACCGTGTTCGTGCGGCACAACCGCAGACCGGGCTGTCGGTGCCGGGCGTCGGCGAGGAACGCGTGCGAGGACACGTCGAGGTCGGACCAGTCGTCCCCGCGACCGACCAGGTCAGGCCCGTGCTCGACCGCCCACTCCGCGCCGTCGCCCCACGCGGAGATCCCGATCGTGTCCCCGCCCTGCCGGATCGCCACCGATGCGGGCCCGTCCGGCGTGCGGAGCGCGAGCCACACGTCGGGGCCGACCACCCG
This sequence comes from Microbacteriaceae bacterium PS02333, assembly GCA_029959665.1. Lineage (GTDB taxonomy): Bacteria > Actinomycetota > Actinomycetes > Actinomycetales > Microbacteriaceae > Curtobacterium > Curtobacterium guangdongense. The sequence continues at coordinate 6,675 of JASCOI010000012.1, read as the reverse complement.
GAACGCCGGGTCGCCGGAGCCGCGCTGCAGGGGCCGGAGTGTCGCGGCCACGTGCACCGGGCCTCCTGGCCGGTAGACCGTGTCGAATCGTCGCACGCCGCCGGTCGGAGCCGGGTCGAGACGGGCGAGGCGCATGACAGGGATGGTAAGCGAAACCACCGTCGGCCAAGATGGGACCAGATCCACACACCCGACATCGGAGTCCCACCATGCGCATCGGCATCCTCACCTCCGGCGGCGACTGCCCCGGTCTCAACGCGGTCATCCGTGCGGCGGTCCTCAAGGGCATCGCCATCCACGGCTACGAGTTCGTGGGCTTCCGCGACGGCTGGCGCGGCGTCGTCGAGGCGGACATCGTGCCGCTCGGTCGCAAGGACATCCAGGGCATCGCGAAGCAGGGCGGCACCATCCTCGGGACGAGCCGCACGAACCCGTTCGAGGGCGAGAAGGGTGGCGTGGAGAACATCCAGGCGAACCTCGAGCGCCACGGCATCGACGCGATCATCGCGATCGGTGGCGAGGGCACCCTGGCGGCGGCGAAGCGGCTCACCGATGCCGGGCTGAAGATCGTCGGCGTCCCGAAGACCGTCGACAACGACCTCGGCGCCACCGACTACACGTTCGGGTTCGACACCGCGGTCGAGATCGCGACCGAGGCGATGGACCGCCTCCGCACCACCGGCGAGTCGCACTCCCGCTGCATGGTCGCCGAGGTCATGGGCCGGCACGTCGGCTGGATCGCACTGCACTCGGGCATGGCGTCGGGCGCGCACGCCATCCTCATCCCGGAGCAGAAGACGAGCATGGAGCAGATCGCCGGGTGGGTGCAGTCCGCCTACGACCGCGGACGCGCGCCGCTCGTCGTCGTGGCCGAGGGGTTCGTGCCCGACCACGAGGACAACGCCCACTCGGAGCGCGGGCTCGACGCCTTCGGCCGGCCGCGGCTCGGGGGCATCGGCGAGCGCCTGGCACCGCTGATCGAGGAGATGACGGGCATCGAGACGCGCGCGACGACGCTCGGTCACATCCAGCGCGGCGGCACCCCGACCGCGTACGACCGGGTGCTCTCGACGCGCCTGGGACTGGCTGCGATCGACTCGGTTGTCGAGGAGCGCTGGGGCCGGATGGTGGCGCTGCGCGGTACGGACATCGTGCACGTCTCGTTCGAGGACGCCCTCGGCGAGCTGAAGACCGTGCCGCAGTCGCGGTTCGACGAGGCCGCCATCCTGTTCGGCTGACGGTCCGGCTCGGTCTTCCGGTCCGGTCTTCCGGTCCGGTCTTCCGGTCCGGTCTTCCGGCCCGGCCTGGAGGCTCGGGGTAGCGTTCGGCGCGTGACCCGCGCCGTCCTCGTCTCCAGTTCCAGTGCCCCCGTCGTCACGTCCGTGGACGTGGCGGACCCCGGTGAGGGCGAAGCCCTCGTCGACGTCTCGTACTCCAGCGTCAACTACAAGGACGGGCTCGCGCTGGCAGGTGACCCCGGCGTCGCCCGGATCGACCCGCTGGTGCCGGGGATCGATGTGGTCGGGACGGTCTCCGCACTCGGCCCCGGGGTGCACGACGTGGCGATCGGCGACCGCGTGGTCCTGAACGGCGCCGGTGCCGGTGAGACGCGGCACGGCGGGTGGGCGACCCGGGCGGTCGTGCCGTCGGCATCGCTCGTGGTGCTGCCGGACTCGGTGCCGGAGGACTTCGCCGCCGCGATCGGCACCGCGGGGTTCACGGCAGCGCTCAGCGTGCTGGCGCTCGCCCGTTTCGTCGACCCGTCGGACGGCCCGGTCCTCGTGACGGGATCCTCTGGCGGCGTCGGTTCGGTCGCCGTGCCGCTCCTCGCCGGGCGCGGGTACCGCGTGACCGCCTCGACGGGCCGGCCGGGCAACGCGGAGTCGCTCCGGGCGCTGGGTGCGACGGACGTCGTCGACCGCGGGCCGCTCGGGGAGCGCGGCAAGCCGATGCAGAAGGCGGTGTGGGCCGGCGCGGTGGACAGCGTGGGCGGCGCGACGCTCGCGAACCTGCTCGCCTCGACCCGCTGGGGTGGTGCAGTGACGGCCTGCGGGCTGGCCCAGGACGTCCAACTGCCGACCACGGTGCTGCCGTTCATCCTGCGCGGGGTGTCGCTGCTCGGCATCAACTCGGTGGACGCTCCGGCTGCGCTCCGGCGCGAGGCGTGGAGCCTGCTCGCCGCCGAACTCGACCCGGCCCTGCTCGCCTCCGTCACCCGTACGGTCGGACTCTCCGAGGCGATCGGGCTCGGGCCGTCGATCGTCGCCGGGCAGGTACACGGTCGCACGATCGTCGATACATCGTACTGACGTGCTGCAATACTATTATTCTACAAACGCTTGCATATTGACACGTTAGGATTGGAATTCCAAACGTCCGCAATGTGAGGAGCGCCCGGATGCCGGTCCCGAAGTCCACCGTCGAGAACTCGCCCCGGAAGCTCCTGCGGGACGTCGTCTACGACAAGATGCTCGCGGCGCTCCGCGACGGCACGCTCCAGCACGGCGAACGCCTCAACGACGACGAGCTGGTGCAGTGGCTCGGGGTGAGTCGCACCCCGATCCGCGAGGCGATCGCGAAGCTCGTCGACATCGGGCTCGTCGAGATGGAAGCGAACCGCTACACCCGCGTCGCGACCCCGACGATCGACGACTGGGTGATCGCCACGCGCGCCATGGCCGGGTTCTTCGAACTCAGCCTGCGCTGGGGCGTTCCCGAGTACACCGACGCCGACGTCGCCGAGCTCGAGAAGCTCCTCGACCGCGCCGACGGGCTCCGGAAGGTCCGCGACTACGGGTACAGCGGGGCCGTCACCGAGATCGTCGAGTTCGCGATCGCGCACTGCGGCAACCCGCTCGTGCAGGTCGCCGCCGACGGCGCCCTGGAGCGCGTGCGCTTCACGCTCAACCCGACGCCGGCGTTCGAGCAGTACGAATCCGAGGCGTTCTTCTCGATCCTGCGTTCCGCGCTCGAGGACCGCGACGGCGAGACCGCAGCCGAGGCCGGGCGTGCACTCACGCGCAACTTCGAGCAGCACATCGAGTCGGTCCGAGCCACGCGCGGCTGACCATGGACGGCGCGCGCTCGAGCGGTGACCGTCGTCCCGTGTTCGACGAGGCGTTCGCCACCGTGCTCGCCGGCATCCGGGACGGCACGCTCCGCGACGACACCGACTACGCCGTGCTCGCGCTCTGCGATCGGTTCGCCGTGCACCCCGCGGTGCTCGAGGGCGCGCTGCAGCGGCTCGCGGACATCGGCCTGGCCCGCATGTTGCCCGGCGACGTGGTGCGGTTCCCGCCGCTCGACCCGGTGGCGTGGGCCGAGGGCACCTGGTTGCTCGTCGGTGTCGTCGAGGTGGCGATGCGCGCCCTGGTGCCCGTCGCGACGGACGAGGACGTCGAGCGCTACGCCGCCGTCGTGGCCGCTGCACGTCGTGCGGCTGCCGACCGTGGCGACGAGCTCGACACGACGGTGCTCGCGACGCTCGACTTCTGGGCGGGCTCGGGCCCGGAGTCCTTCGCGCCACGCCTCCTCGTGCGGTCGATGCAGCAGACCCGCTACGGCCTCGCCACCAGGCCCCCGTGGCGGAACCCGGACGTCGAGGCGTGGCTGGCCTCCTCGTTGCAGGCGCTCCGCCTCCGGGACGTCCGGAGCTCCGAACGCGCCGCGCACGTGTTCGCACGGCTGTGGAGCCGCTACCTGGCGGAGAGCGCCCGAGAACTCGGCCGGGAGCCCGACACGCTGGTCCACCCGGCGGGCGGAGCATCGGAGACCCTCTACTGGGCCGACTGGCGCGCGGACGACGACTGGTTCGAGCTCCTCGGCTCCGTGCGCGACGGGTCGCTCGAGCCCGGGCGCTCGTACGCGTTCCGGGACCTCACCGCTCGGTTCCGGATCCCCCTGCAGCGCCTGTTGCCGATGATCCGGCGGCTCGAGGTGATGGGGCTGGTCGCCGCCGGTGCCGACCGCGACGACAGCGTCCTGGTGACGACGCCGACGGTCGACGACTGGGCGCAGACGATCGGGCTGCTGCTCGGACTGGAGGAGATGTGCGCACGGACCTGCATCGCGGACCTGACCGACGCGGACGTCGCCCAGCTGGACGCCCTGGTCGCACGGGTCCGGCGCGAGGCCAGGGTCCGGGACTTCGCCTACACGAGCTCGCTGCTCGAGATCGCCAGGTTCTTCGCGCTCCGCAGCCCGAACCGCGCCATGCGGCAGACGACCAGCGTCGTGATCTCCCGGTTGGCGTACATCCTGCCGGAGCCGCCGCCGTTCCGGCAGTGGGCCGTCGAGGACTTCCTCCAACTGCTCGACCAGGCAGTCCGCTCCCGCGACGCCGACACGGTGTCGGAGGCGTTCCACGCGCTCGGCACCCACTTCGACGCGCACGTCGCCGACGTCCGCGCGCGGTACGGGACGATGGAGTCGTGAACGACGTCCTCATCAGTGCCGCCGGCGTCCGCGTGACCCGGTCCGGCCGAGACCTCCTGCACGACATCGACCTGACCGTCCGGCGCGGCGAGCACTGGGCCCTGCTCGGACCGAACGGCGCGGGCAAGTCGACGCTGCTCGCCGTCCTCGGGGCGACCGGGCACCCCACCGCCGGCACCGTCGAGGTCCTCGGTTCGAGGCTCGGCCGGGTCGACGTCCGAGAACTCCGCGAGTACATCGGGCACGTCGATCCGCGTCACCGCGTGCTCTCCCCGCTGACGGTGTTCGAGACCGTCCTGACCGGGCTGACCGGGACGACGGACCTCATGATGCGGTGGGAGCCGACGGCGGACGAGGTCGCACGCGCCGAGGAGCACATCGCCTCGGTGGGACTCACGGCCCGTCGCGACTCCCGGTGGCCGGTCCTGTCGCAGGGTGAACGCGGGCGTGCGCTCATCGCCCGAGCACTGATGTCGGAGCCGGAGCTCCTGCTCCTCGACGAGCCCGCGACGGGGCTCGACGTCGCTGCGCGCGAGCACCTCCTGGAGACGATCGACGCCCTCCGCGGGCGACACCCCGACCTCGGCAGCGTGATGGTCACCCACCACCTCGAGGACCTGCCGGCGTCCACGTCCCACGCGATGCTGCTGCGCGACGGTGCCGCCGTCGCGCGTGGCACCGCCGACGAGGTGATCACGTCGTCCGCCGTGTCGCACGCCTTCGACTTCCCGCTCGCCATCGTGCGCACGGAAGGGCGCTGGCACGCTCGACGTTCGGCCTAGCCGGGACGCGGTGCTGTCCCCTGTCCCACCCTCGGTGGTCCGGTCGGTACGCGGTTCTGCGATGTGCCCTGTACGCCGTCACCGGTGCTCGGTGCTGGGCTGCGATGTGCACGGCTTGCGCCTGGCGCTGCCCACGGCGCCGACAGAGGACCGGATCACCCGCCGGTCCATCGGGTCCGTACCCGCCCCGGTCCGCCTACCGACGCACCGCGTGCTCGTCGTGTCAGTCCGCCAGGGCAACCTCCCAGTTCGTGCGCTGGATCGTCGCGTCGAGCTCGCGGAGCTCCTTCGCGAGGCCGTCCGCACGTGACCGGAGCTCCGCCGTCGGCAGCGCGGCGAACGTGCGGAGCTCGCTGCGCATCTGCCGGTACGAACCACCGCCGGTCGTCGCGTCCGCTGCGCCGGTGACCAGCGCGTGCCGGAGCCGGAGGGCGTCACGGCGCGCCAGGAGCGTGGTCACGGTCGTGCCGTCGGGGAGCACGGTGGCGGAGTTCGTCGCGTTGATGCGGGCGACGAGGGACTCCAGTGCGTCGATCGCCGATTCGGCTTCGACCAGGAGCGCAGCGGCGTCCTCGTCCGGCTCCTCTCCCTCCTGGTAGCGGGCGTTCCCCGCGATCCGGGCGCGGAGCTGCTCGATGCGCTTCTGCAGGTCGGCCCGCTCGATGAGCGCTTCGGCGAGTTGCATGCCGCCATCCAACCAGGCCGCCGAGTGGCGCGTCCGCCTGTGGAGAGCGCCTGTGGAGAGCGCTCCTGTCCACAGTTCCTCGCTGCGCCCGCGGAGGACGAGTCCGGCTCCGTACAGTCGCAACATGTTGTACATCATCCGCCACCGGACCGGTTCGTCGTCTACGCTTTCATTGCGGAACCGAGGTCGGAAGTGACCCCGATCTGGACCGGCTCCACCGAAAAGCACGGCGTCTCCCGCGCCGACGCATCCCACGCCATCGTCCACGCCACCTACGAACGACACCTCAGCACCCAGCCGGACGGCTGGACGGTCTGGGTGTTCATCGGCCCCGAGCACTCGACGACCCGTCGCGAACTCGAGGTCCTCCTGAAGTTCCCACCACGACCCACCGCTCCGATGGTCGTGTTCCACGTGATGCCGCTCGGTCCGAAGTACCGACGGCTACGAGAGAGGTTCCCGAATGGCAATCGACGTCCACGCACTGCTCGCCGAGACCGAGTACCGCAGGTGGATTGACGACGAGTACGAAGCCCTCAGTGACGCCATCGCAGACGGCACACTCGACCACGCCTGGGACGGCCCACCGCAGGTCGGCGCCGAAGCCGCGGCAGCGGGTCGGGCGCTCTTCCTCCGCGAGCTCGGCTCCGAAGAGGCACTCGCGGAGTACATCCGCGAGCTCGAGGACCGCCGGCCGCAGCTGGCCAGCTGAGACCGACGGGCGCCCGGGGGGCCCCCCCCCCCCCCGGCGGGCCCCCCCCCCCCCCCCCGGGG
>JASCOI010000129.1 GCA_029959665.1 Microbacteriaceae bacterium PS02333 | reverse complement strand
TGGGGTATACCCCCCCGGGAGTCGGGCGGCGCCGGCCGGGCGGCGCGGGGCGGCGCCGCCACGAGCCTCCCATCCGTCTGCTGGTTGCGTCTAGAGCTTCGACAGCTCCTCGGCGCGCGCGATCGCCGCGTCCGCGGCGCGGCGGAGCGTGTCCGCCAGGTCCGCCTCCTGCAGTACCGCGACGGCGCGTTCGGTGGTTCCCTTCGGACTCGTCACCGCGCGGCGGAGCTCCGATGGTTCCTTTCCGGACCGTTCGAGCAGCTCGACCGCGCCGCGGACCGTCCCCTGCACCATCGTCTCCGCCTGCTCGGGCGTGAAGCCGAGCGACTCGGCGGCGCGCTGCCACTCCTCGACGAACAGGAACACGTACGCGGGACCGGAGCCGGACACCGCCGACAGGGCGTCGAGCTTGTCCTCGGGCACCTCGATGACCGAGCCGGACACGTCGAAGAGGCTCGAGGCGAGCGCGACGGCTTCCGCGTCGGCCGACGCACCGCCGCTGATCCCGGTGACGCCGTGACCGACGCCGATGGGGGTGTTCGGGAGGGCACGGACGACCCGCACGGTGTCGGGGACCCGCGCCTCCATCGCGCTCGTCGTCACGCCGACGGCGACGCTCACGACCACGGCACCCGGCTCGAGGTCGCCGGCGATCTCGTCGAGGACGTCGACGATGGCGAACGGCTTCACGCCGAGCACGACGAGTGCCGCACCGCGGACGGCCGCGCGGTTCGCATCGGCGTCGGTGTCGCTCGCGTGGGCGTCGAGTCCGCGCTCCCGGTGTGCGGCGGCGGACGACTCGGACTTCGTCGTCACGACCACGGTGTCCGGGGACAGTCCGGCGGCGAGGAGCCCGTCGAGGACCGCGCCGGACATGGATCCGACGCCGACGAGGGCGGTGCGAGGGAGTTCGATCGTCATGCCCAGACCCTACCGATCGACCGGCTGCGTAGGATCGTGCAGCAGATCAGGAGACAGGGGTCACAGTGAGCGCTTCCGGAGGCAACCGGGCCATCTTCGCCGCACTCGGCGCGAACGTCGGCATCGCGATCGTGAAGTTCATCGCCGCGGCGATCAGCGGATCGGCATCGATGCTCGCGGAGGGCGTGCACTCCCTCGCCGACTCGGCGAACCAGCTCCTGCTGCTCCTCGGCGGACGACGCGCCCGGCGTGCTGCGGACGAGGAACACCCGTTCGGGTACGGACGCGAGCGCTACGTGTACGCGTTCGTCGTGTCGATCGTGCTGTTCTCCGTCGGTGGCGTGTTCTCCCTGTACGAGGGCATCGAGAAGCTGCGGCACCCGCACCCGCTGGAGAACTGGTGGCTGCCGCTCCTGGTGCTCGTCATCGCGATCGGGCTGGAGGGCTTCTCGCTCCGGACCGCGCTCAAGGAGGCGAAGCCGCACAAGGGCGCGCTGTCCTGGGTCCAGTACGTCCGCCGGGCCAAGGCCCCAGAGCTGCCAGTCGTCATGCTGGAGGACACCGCTGCGCTCTGCGGCCTCGTGTTCGCGTTCTTCGGCGTCGGGCTGACGGTGCTCACCGGCAACGGGGTGTTCGACGCGATCGGCACCGTCCTCATCGCGGTGCTGCTCATCGCGGTGGCGCTCGTGCTCGGCGTCGAGACGAAGAGCCTGCTCGTCGGCGAGGGCGCGACCGCGGCCGACGTCCAGCGCATCAAGGCCGCGGTGCTCGACGGCCCCGAGGTCGAGTCGATCATCCACATCAAGACCCTGTACCTCGGCCCGGACGAGCTGATGGTCGGCGTGAAGGTCGCCGTCGACGGGGACCGCCGACTCGGTGACGTCGCGGCCGGCATCGACACGGTCGAACAGCGGGTCCGCGCGGCCGTGCCGATCGCACGGGTCATCTACGTCGAGCCGGACGTGCTCCGCACCGGTCCGCGTCCGCCGACCGAGGCGATCGTCATCAGGGCCGCCGACTGAGGTTCCCCTTCGTGGCGGAGCCGTTGGACGGTCCGCCACCGGTCTGGTGACGCAACTCGTGACCGGCCTCGGGATGATGGGGATCATCGACGCGACGAGTGACGGCGGGGCGAACCACGCCAAGCTCGGCGTCAAGCTCGTCATCGCCGCGGTGGCGCTCGTGCTGGCGTTCGTCGCCCGTGCGCGCCAGGAGCGGGCGGACGCCGGCAGCGCGAAGGCAAAGGCGGCGCTGCCGTTCTTCCACTCCGCCGGTGCGCTCGCGATCGTCAACGTGCTCGTCGCGGTGCTCTGGAAGTAGCGCGTCAGCGTCGCTGCTGGAAGAAGTCAGCGTCGCTGCTGGAAGAAGTCGTCGAGCAGCGCCGCGCACTCCTCCTCGAGCACACCGGCGACGACCTCGGACCGGTGCGGCAGACGACGGTCCCTGGCGATGTCGTAGACGCTGCCGGACGCTCCCGCCTTCGGGTCCCACGCGCCGAAGACGATCCGCGGCACGCGCGCGGCGAGGATCGCCCCAGCACACATCGGACACGGCTCGAGCGTCACGACGAGGGTGTGCCGTTCCAGGTGCCAGTCCCCCGTCGCCCGTGCGGCTGCCCGGAGCGCGAGCACCTCGGCGTGCGCCGTCGGGTCCTGCGTTGCCTCGCGCTCGTTGCGGCCGGTGGCGACCACCGCGCCGTGCTCGTCGAGCACCACGGCGCCGACGGGGACGTCCTCCGTCGCCAGACACGCCCTGGCCTCCTCGAGCGCGTGTTCCATCGCGGCGAGGTACGGGCGGGCTGCCGGCTCTTCCACGGGACCTCCTGGCGGTTGGCGGCACGGTAGGCTCGACCCTATGCGAGTCCACGTCGCCGACCACCCGCTCATCACCCACAAGCTCTCGGTGCTCCGCGACCGGACCACACCCTCCCCGACGTTCCGGGCACTCACCGAGGAGCTCGTCACGCTCCTCGCGTACGAAGCCACGCGCAACGTCCGGGTCACGGCGACCCCGATCTCGACGCCGGTGGCACAGACGATGGGCGTCTCCATCGCCAAGCCCCGCCCGCTGGTCGTCCCGATCCTGCGTGCCGGGCTCGGCATGCTCGAGGGCATGGTCAAGCTGGTCCCCACGGCAGAGGTCGGCTTCCTCGGCATGGCGCGCAACGAGGAGACCCTCGAGCCGCAGACCTACGCCGAGCGCCTGCCGGACGACCTCACCGGTCGGCAGTGCTTCGTGCTCGACCCGATGCTCGCCACGGGTGGCACCCTCGCCGCCGCCATCGACTTCCTCTTCGCCCGCGGCGCCGAATCCGTCACGTGCGTGTGCATCCTCGGCGCTCCGGAGGGCCTCAAGGCCGTCGAGGACGCCGTCGCCGACCGCGACGTCACCATCGTGCTCGGTGCGCTCGACGAGCGGCTCGACGAGAACGGCTACATCATCCCCGGACTCGGCGACGCCGGCGACCGTCTCTACGGCCTGGCCGAGTAGCGCCGGGCGCGGCGGACCGTCCGGTCGGACGGTTGACAGCGGGTTGGTATACCGCCGATACTCATGGACATGACTGCAACCGTGTCCACCCGCGTCTTCTCCAAGGCGTGCTCCTCCGCAGGGGCAGTGGGGACCGCCGGCACGATGATGCCGGCGATGGCCGTCATGCGTTGTCGAATGTGTGCCTGATCGGTACCCGTTCCAGCCGGATCCCCCGCGACACCACCCCGGTCGCGAGCGAGTGATCCCCGGGTGACGACCACCGACGACGCGCACGCTCGTCGCGAGGTCGATCACCAGCACCCCCGGGTCCGCCCCGGTCCGCAGCAGGACCGCAGGGCGCATCGACGCTCCGTCGATCCACACAGCCGTACCCGGGCCGACGCATTCGACACCTTCATCGCCCGGAGAACCACCATGTCGCTCACCATCGCCCAGCCGCGCACCTCGCTCCGCACCGCCGCCCCGGCACCCATCGACCTCGGCACGGTCACGCCGATCCGTCCCCGCCGTGGCGCCGTCCAGCCGGAGGCCACGACCATCCCGACCAGCCCCGTGGTCGCCCCGCAGCGCAACCGTGCGCTGCCCGAAGGCACCGAGGCCCGCGGCTTCGCGCTCTACGTCGGCATCGACGAGGAGAAGGCCGCAGCCGCCGGGACCACGCTCGCTGCGGTCGTGGAGCAGCTCAAGGCACTGACCGCGCAATTGGTGCCCACCGCCGAGACCTACGCGGCAGTCGCCGTCGCCGCCGAGAACTCCGGCGGACGCGACGTCGACGTCGTCCGCCTCGCACTGCAGGACCGCTCGGCCGTCGCCGCGCGCAAGCAGGCCGAGAAGCCCGAGCCCGAGGAGACCGGCGTCGTCATCGACATCTCCCGGAAGCGCGTTGTGCTCGACGGCGAAGCCGCTCCCCTGACCTACAAGGAGTTCGAGCTGCTGCAGTTCCTCGTCCTCCGCGAGGGGCGCACCGTCGACCGCTCAGCGATCATCGAGGGGCTCTGGTCGGACGGCGAGGACGAGACCCCGAACGAGCGGACGATCGACGTGCACGTGCGGCGGCTCCGGTCGAAGCTCGGCGCGTTCGAGGAGATCGTCCGGACGGTCCGTGGCGTCGGCTACCGCTTCGACCGCCACGCGGACGTCGCGGTGCGCTACGCGTCGACCCCGTCGCCCGACCTCTTCTGAGCCATCGGGGCACGCACACCCGACGCTTGTGCCCCTCTTGGTGAACTCGCAGCGAACGACGGCACTTCCTGCTGGCGCCCGTTACCGCTTCGTTATACAGTCGTTCGTGCAGACGGTGTTTGCTGTGGCAGCGTCTGCGGAATGTGATTGCAGGACACTCTTGGTGCAAGGGAGAGGGCCGGTCGCTCGATGAGCGGCCGGCCCTCGTGCACGTCTGGAAGCGCATGTCCGCCCCCGGTGTCGGATGCCGTCGGTAGGCTGGAGGACCACCGGACAGAGGGAGTGACAGCGTGAACGACAAGGCGCGCGTCAGCGACAAGGCGACCGCCGTCGCCGCATGGGAAGCGCTGTTCCGCGCCCAGGTCACGGTGATGCGGAACCTCAACTCCGAGTTCCCCGGCGGGGAGATCTCGTTCAACGAGTACGACGTCTGCTTCAACCTCTCCACGCAGCCCGGACGACGCTGCCGGATGCGTGACCTCACCGGGCACCTGCTCCTGACGCAGCCGAGCGTCAGCCGTCTCGTCGACCGGCTCACCGCGCGCGGCATCGTCGAGAAGCAGCCGGACCCGACCGATGCACGCGGTGTGATCGTGGCCCTCACGCCGCTCGGGTTCGACGTCTACCGCGCCGTCGCCGTCCAGCACGCGGCGAGCATCGCGGCCCAGGTCGGCGCCGGGCTCACGGAGGCGGAGCAGCGGACGCTGACCGACCTCTGCACCAAGCTGCGCGTCGCCTCGGCGGACGCACCACCTGCCCGACGCGTCGACCGGGCCCTGCCCCAGACCGATCCGGCCACGGTGTGACGGGCGCGATCGTCTGGCTCCGCGACGACCTGCGTCTCGCGGACAACCCCGCCCTGCGCGCCGGGATCGACCACGGCGGACACGTCACGGTGGTCTACGTCCTCGACGACGAGAGCCCCGGCGTCCGCGCGATCGGTGCCGCCGCCCGGTGGTGGCTGCACCACTCCCTCGCCGCGCTCGACGCCGAGCTGCACGACCGCGGATCACGGCTGGTGCTCCGCCGAGGAGCGGCCGCTGAGACGATCGACCAGCTCGTCGCGGACACCGGAGCCGAGGCGGTCTTCTGGAACCGCCGCTACGGTGCGGCCGAGCGTGAAGTCGATGCCGGCATCAAGTCGTCGCTGACCGACCGCGGGATCGAGGCACACAGCTTCGCGGCGAACCTGCTCTGGGAGCCGTGGACCGTGCTCACCGGGCAGGGCGAGCCGTACAAGGTCTTCACCCCGTTCTGGAACGCGGCGCAGGCGATGCCCGAACCGCGGCACCCGCTGCCGAAGCCGCGCGACCTCCCGACGCCGGCACGTGCCACGGGCGATTCCCTCGACGACTGGGACCTCCTGCCGAGCACGCCCGACTGGGCCGGCGGGCTCCGCGACACGTGGGAGCCCGGCGAGCAGGGCGCCGCACGTCGGCTGGAGCACTTCGTCGACCACGCACTCGAGGACTACGACCAGCGCGACGAGCCGTCGATGGACGCCACGAGCGGACTGTCCCCGCACCTGCGCTGGGGCGAGATCAGCCCGTACCAGGTCTGGCACCGACTGCACGAGCGGCTCGAGCCCGACCAGCGCAAGCAGGCGCCGGGGTTCCTCCGGCAGCTGGCGTGGCGCGAGTTCAACTGGAACGAGTACTTCCACTGCGACGACATCGCGACGGTCAACGTCCGACGCGAGTTCGACGCCTTCCCGTGGCGACGCGCGTCCGCATCCGAGCTCGAACGCTGGCAGCAGGGCAGGACCGGGATCGACCTCGTCGACGCCGGGATGCGCGAGCTCTGGCACACCGGAGCGATGCACAACCGGATGCGCCTGGTGACCGCGAGCTTCCTCGTGAAGAACCTCCTCGTCGACTGGCGTGTCGGTGAGCAGTGGTTCTGGGACACCCTGGTGGACGCCGACGCCGCGAACAACCCCGGCAACTGGCAGTGGGTCGCCGGCTCCGGGTTCGACGCCGCGCCCTACTTCCGCGTCTTCAACCCCGAGCGGCAGCTCGAACGGTTCGACCCGCACCGGGAGTACGTGCGCCGGTGGGTCCCGTCGGACGAAGACCGTCCCGAGCCGATGGTCGACCTCAAGGAGACCCGGAAGCGGGCACTCGACGCCTATGACAGGATGCGACACGCATGACGGTCGACTCCGCCACGATCGAGCAGATCGACGCGCTGTTCCGGGACCGCGTCGACCGGAGTGTCGCGCCGAGCTCCGTGTGGGGCGTGTTCGACGCGGACGGACTCGTGTCCTCCGGTGGGCACGGCGACCGCGGGGACGGTGCTGCGCCGGACGCCGACACCGTGTACCGGATCGCGTCGTGCACGAAGAGCATCACGGCCGCGACGCTCCTCGGCCAGGTCGCCGAGGGCCTGGTCTCCCTCGACGCACCGATCACCGACTTCGTCCCCGCGTTCGCCGACGTGCGGCTGCCGACACCGGACTCCCCCGTCCCCACGCTCCGGATGCTGCTGACCATGTCGGCCGGGTTCCCCACCGACGATCCGTGGGGCGACCGGCAAGAGCCCATCTCCGACGACGAGCTCGACGCCGTGCTCCGCGCGGGTCTGTTGTTCGACTCCGTCCCCGGCACCGGCTTCGCGTACTCGAACCTCGGGTACGCCCTGCTCGGCCGCGCGATCGCCGTCGTGGCCGGTCGTCCGTTCACCGAGGTCGCCTCGGACGCCGTCCTCCACCCGCTCGGGCTCGACGACACCGTCTTCGCCGCCACCGACGCCCGCGGCTACGTCGTGGTCGGTGCCCGGCCGTACGACGAATCGTGGGAGCCCCTCCCCATCTCCGGCGCTGGTGCGTTCTCACCGATCGGCGGGCTCTTCTCGACCGTCGCCGACCTGTCGCGGTGGGCACGGCACCTGTCGTCGGCGTTCGCCCCGATCCGCACCGGCACTGCCGCCGAAGCCGGGCCGGTCTCCCCCGCCGATCGCCGGCTCATGCAGCAGGCGATGCGGCAGATCCCACCCAGCGCGTTCCCGAGCGCGAAGCGTCCGATCGGCTACGGCTTCGGGCTGTTCGTCGAGCACGACGACGTCCACGGCCCGATCGTCTCCCACTCCGGCGGCTACCCGGGCTTCTCGGCACACATGCGGTGGTCCGTGCAGACGGGCCTCGGCGTCGTCGCCTTCGAGAACGCGACGCAGGCGAAGGTCTCCGTCCCGACCGAGACCGCGCACGACCTGCTGCTCGCCGCGACCGCGGCGACGACCACGACCGCGGCGACGACCACGACCGGCCCGTCACCCGTGACGGTGCTCCCGGAGACGCGAGCCGCGCAGGCAGCCGTGTCGCGCCTCCTGTCCGCGTGGCGCGACGACCTGGCGGACGCGATCTGCACGCCGAACGTCGCGCTGGACGTGCCGTACGATCGCCGTCGCGCGGCGATCGCCGAAGCGGTCCGCACGGTCGGCGCCGATCTGTCGGCCGTACCGGTGGCGGAGCAGTCCTCCACGCCGACGCACCTCCGCTGGTGGCTGCCGGGGACGAACGGCCGACTCCGTGTGGAGATCCGGCTGGCGCCGCTCGCCGCCGGGCTCGTCCAGACCCTGATCTGCACGCCGGAGCCCGCCGAACGCTGAGCACGGCGCCGCGGCCGCCGAGTCCCTCGGTCACACCGGCGGGCGTCCCCCGACGAAGCCGACGGCGCGGGCTGCCACGCGGGTACCCTCACGTGCGGCCGCACCGACACGCACCGGATCGGTCGCCCACGCACGGATGAACCCCGCCGCGAACGCATCACCCGCACCGATCCCGTCGACCACTGTGGCCGGCGTCGCCGGGACCCGTTGCGGGGTGCGCCCAGGACGCCCGACCAGCACGCCGTCGACACCGAGCGTCACCACGACCAACGGGACGTGGCGGGTGAGCACGCGCACGGCGTCTTCCGGCTCGTCCGCTCCGGTGAGTTCGAGCGCCTCGGCACGGTTCGGGACGATGAGGTCGACGCCGCGCACCGCCGCGAGGAACGCGGGACCGCCGACCAGGCGCACGGCCGCGACCGAGGACGGGTCGAGCGAGACCCGCGCGGCGCCGGTGCGTGCCCGGGCGACCAGTTCCACGAGGCGGTCCGTTCCGCCGGACCCGAGCATCGCCTCCCCGGTGAGGTGGACGATGTCGGCGCGCGCGACGAGTTCGATCGGCACGTCGGCGGCGGAGAGCAGGGCGCTCGCGGCCCCGTCCGTCATCGACGTCCTGCCGCGCTGTCCCCGGACCGAGACGAGCGCACCGGTCGACGTGCGGGCGTCGTACCGGATGTGCGGTCGGACGCCGGCGTCCTCGAGCGCACGCTCGTGCCGGTAGACGTCGTCGACGCCGACCCGACCCACCATGTCGACCTCGGCACCGAGCCACCCGAGCCACGTCGCGGTCGTGCCAGCAGCCCCGGCGGGGCGGTGTCGGATCACCGCAGCGGAATCGTGGTCGCCGACCGCCGCTGCCCGGGTCTGGACGAGCACCCCGTCGAGCAGGTCCCCCACCACCAGGAACCGCTTCCCGACGCCGCGACGGCGCCCACCGACCCGGCCTCCACCGCTGGCCTTGGCGGCGCTCGGAGCGGCCCCGGAGGGCTCGGGCGGTGATGACATCACCCTCAGTGTACGTGAAGGCGAGTAAATCTCCACTTTGTCGTCGTTTTCCTTGCGCGCGCTATCAGAACTCTCAGCCCAATGTCGGACTCCGCCGCTAATATACTTTCGAGTCGCATTCCAGCGGCCCGCCGAGACCATCGCCGGAGACGACATGCCGCGCAAGCCAGACCCGACCCTGAAAACCGCCATCGTGCGCAAGGTCGCGCTGCACCTGCAGGACACCAAGATCGAAGACGTGTCCGTGCGCAGCCTCGGGCGCGTGCTCGGCACCAGCGCGTACCCGATCGTCTACCACTTCGGCACGCGCGAGGCCCTGATCGGCGCGGTGGTGGAGCACCTCGCGGCGGCGACGGCGGACATCGTGCTCGACCCGAACGCCGACGACCTCGCACTCACGTCCTACCTGGTGCAGGTGTTCGGCGGCCTCGACGATCCGGAGCGATCGCTGGCCGCGCGGCTCACCTTCGAACTCGGCGCCGTCGAGTCACTCGACGGCCGCGACCACGAGCGATCGGTGCACCGCGCGCAGATCGCGTCGATCGCCGACTGGTGCCAAGCACACGGGTACGGGGAACACGATGCCGACCGTGCGGCACAGGCGGCCGTGCACCTCGCACGCGGCATCCAGTGGGGCGCGATCGTGGACCGCGAACACGCCGATCCCGACACGGCCCTCCGCGACCTCGCGCACCGGCTCATCGCCGGCGCGACGCTCACCTCGGCCTGACGCGACCCCATGACGGACGGGAGGCACGGTGCCAGCTGGCACCGGGCC
>JASCOI010000128.1 GCA_029959665.1 Microbacteriaceae bacterium PS02333 | reverse complement strand
CGCGGTGACCGTCCATGGCGGTCACCGCGATGCGGTGCTCCCCCACCTCGACGACGTCGCCCACCTGCGGGACGCGGTCCAGGTGGACCTGGACCAGGCCGCCGACCGTCTCGTAGTCGCCGTCGGGCAGGACCGGGCCACCGTCGGCGGCGAGGTCCTCCAGCACCGTCGATCCCTCCACACCGTCGCTGACCGAGACCGGTTCGTCGTACTCGTCGCGGATGCGACCGACGAGGTCCTCGAGCAGCGCTTCGAGCGTGACCATGCCGGCGCTGCCGCCGTACTCGTCGACGACCAGCGCGATCTGCTGGCCGCCGGTGCGGAGTTCGGCGATCGTGCTCGACAGGGACTTGGTCTCGGGGAACGCGACGAGCGGGCGCGCGATCGTGTGCACCGGGGCGCTCGCGTCCGCTGGTCGGAGGAGGTCGCGGAGGTGCACGAACCCGGCCACGTCGTCACGCGAGCCCGCGGTGACGAGGTACCGGGTGTGGCCGAGGTCGAGCGCGAGGTCGGTGGCCTCGGCGATGCTCTGCCCGGCGTCGAGCGTCGCGACGTCGTACCACGGGCGCATCGACTCCCGGAGGATCCGGCCCTGGGCGTCGAGCGCACTGCGGGCGATGCGACGGCCCTGCTCGTCGATGGCGTCGTGCTCGGACACCAGGCCGCGGAGCTCCTCGGTGCTCATCGACTCGCTCCGGGCGTTCGGGTCGCCGCCGAGCAGCCGCACCACGGCGTCGGTGCTCTTCGACAGGACCCAGATCGCCGGGCGCATGAGCGTCGCGAAGCGGTCGAGCGTCGGCGCGACGAGCATCGAGAAGCCCTCCGCGCGCTGGAGGGCCAGGCGTTTCGGGACGAGTTCGCCGAAGACGAGCGACAGGTAGGCGATCACGAGGGTCATCGCGACGAGGGCGACCGTCTCGGCGGTGCCCTGCGCGAGGCCGAGGCCCTGGAACAGGGGAGCGACGTCGGGGGCGATCGAGGACGCGCCGTACGCGGCGGAGAAGAACCCCGCGACGGTCACGCCGATCTGCACCGCGGAGAGGAAGCGGTTCGGGTCACGGCCGAGTGCTGCGACCCGGGCGCCCCTGCTGCCGCGGTGCTCCAGCTGCTGGAGCTGCGACTCGCGGAGCGAGACGAGCGCGATCTCCGCGGCGGCGAACACCCCGCCGACGAGGACGAAGAGCACGACCAGCCCGAAGGCGATCCAGGTGTCGGCGCCCATCAGCGGGGCCCGGGACTGTGGGAGTCATCCATGCCTGTGATCTTGCACAGGTCCGCTGGGATTCCCGCCACAGCGGGCTGCGAATGTGGACGGATCGCTAGAGCGAGCGCCCTGTGTGGGACTCGATCCAGGCGCGGGGGTCCACCGGCAGCGTGCCGTCCATCAGGACCTCGAGGTGCAGGTGCGCACCGGTCGAGACGCCGGACGAGCCGACCAAGCCGACGAACTGTCCGGCGGTGACCTCGTCCCCCACCTTCAGTGGCGACGACCCCGGGATCATGTGGCCGTAGAGCGTGGAGACCTCGCGGCCGTCGACCACGTGGTCGATGATGACCGCGTTGCCGTACGAGAAGTACGTGCCGGAGACCCGGACGGTCCCCGCTGCGACCGCGCCGATCGGTGCGCCCATGCCGGGGTTGAAGTCGAGGCCCTGGTGGAGCGACGAGCACGCGCCGCACGGGGCAGATCGGTACCCGAAGCCCGAGCTCATCCGGACCGGCTTCGGGAACGGGGAACGGACGTCACCGCCGAAGGTGACCTCGGCGCCGGCGGTCGCACCACCGCTGCCGCCGACGGTGAAGCCGTCGCGGTTCGTGGTCGCGGTGGCGACGGCCTGGGTGACGGCGAAGTCCTGGGTGCGGACCGTGGGTGCGAGCGTGGTGGTCGCGGTCGACGTCGTCGGGCTCGCGTGTGCGGGCATCGCGGACGCGGCGAACATCACGAAGGCGGCGAGGGCGCTCGTCACGGTGAGGCGGCTGGTGCGCTGCTTCGTGGTGAGCGGCGACTTCGTGGTGGCGACGCTGCGGCGGGGGACGCGGGTGAAGCGGGAGGTCGGCTTCGCGGTCGTCGCAGTCTTCGCGGGCTTCGCGGGCTTTGCCTTGGCGGCGGCGCGCTCGGCCTCGAGGGCAGCGCGACGAGATGTGTGCACCACCGGGGTGCCGGGGTGCTGGTCTGCGTCGCGGAGAGTCGTCATGGCCGCAGACCATTCTGCACGAACCTGTCCGGTTGTACAGCCCCCTTCGGCGTCAGGTGTCGTGCTGTGTCGTCTTCTGGCGGGCGCTGTACCGCCGTTCCAGCCACGTCGAGACCCACCCGGCCGGCACCAGGATGAAGAGCCAGAACGGACCGGGAGCCGGCAGGATCGTGGCGCCCACGAGGGCGACGATCAGCGCGACGAACGTCACGGTGCCGTCGATCGGGTGCAGCATCTGCCGACCGCCGGGTCGGATGAGTTCGGGGTCACGCCAGACGGCCCACTGCATCACGGACATGCTCAGGCTCGACAGCGCGATGGTGCCGATGTAGAACGCGTTCACCCCGGCGTCCTCGGCCTCGTGGGCGATGAGGTTCGACGAGAACGGCAGGAAGGCGATGCTCGCGAGCCAGACGAAGTTCACCCGCAGCACCAGGGTCGAGTACGACTGTGTCGCCTCGAACAGTCGGTGGTGCGACAGCCACAGGCGCGAGATGACGACGAAGCTCACGACGAAGGCGATGACCGTGCCGATGTTGTCCGACAGCAGGTCGCCGAGTGACTTCTCGTCGATCTCGCCCGCGACGTCGACCAGCGGCAGGAGCAGCAGCGTGATCGCGATCGCGACGGTCGCGTCGGAGAAGTTGACCAGCCGGTCGAGGCCCCGTTCCGTCCGCAGCATCCGCGCCATGGCGCCAGCCTAGAGCTCCAGGACCCGCTCGTAGCAGACCGAGAGGTCGGAGTCGGTGTAGTGGCCGTAGCGCGGGATCGCGGTGTACCCCTCGCGCTCGTAGAACCGCATCGCGTCGGGCTGCATCGTCCCGGTCTCGAGGACGACCCGTTCGGCGCCGAGTCCTGCCGCGTGCCTTTCGAGTTGCCGGAGCAGGGCGGCGGCGACACCGGATCCCCGCGCCGCCGGGGCGACGTACATCCGCTTGACCTCGACCGCGGTGCCGTCGAAGAGCTCTGGTCCGAGGGGGCGCAGGCCGCCGCAGGCGATCGGGGTGCCCGTCGCGGTGCCGGTCGGGCTGCCGGTCGGGCTGCCCGTCGGGGTGTCCGCTGATCTCGCGACGAGGAACACCGGGACGTCGACCGCACTCGGGACGGTCCCTGGTTCGTGGTCGTCCGACCCGTACCGCGCGTCGAGTTCGACGCGCTGCGCGGCGCGGAGTGCAGCCGCGTCCTCGTCGTCGAACGGAACGAGGTCGATGGTCCACATGGCGTCTCCTGGCGGTGTCGTGTCCGTTGGCGGTGTCGTATCCGTATCGATCGTTACGGTAACAGATGTTACGGTTGTCACATGCCGCGAACCCGGGACGTCGATGCGCAGCGCAGGGAGCTGTCCGAGGCGGTCTGGCAGGTCCTCGCCGACCGCGGAGCGCCCGGTCTGACCCTCCGCGCGGTCGCCGAGCGCGCCGGGTGCACGACTGGCCTCGTGCTGCACACCTTCCGGGACAAACGCGCGTTGCTCCTGCACGCCAGGGACCTGCTCCACGAGCGGACACGAACCCGGATGGACGCCAGCGAACGCTCTGCCTCCGGGCCGGCCGAGGCACTGCGCGCGATCGTGCTCGACGCCCTGCCCGTCGACGAGCAGCGGCTCGCGAACTCGCGCGTCTGGATCGGCTTCCTCGCCGCGGCGCTCGCCGACCAGACGCTCGCCGAACGGCACGCGGCGCACAATGCCGCGTTCCGGGAACGGCTCACCGGGCTCCTCCAGCGGGCAGCGCCGTCGGCGTCGGACACGGCAGCCCGAGTGGGAGCACTCGCCGGTGCGGTCGAGGGGATCTCGGCGCTCGCCGCGGCCGATCCGGCGTCGTGGCCCGTCGCAGCACAGGTCTCGGCGGTCGAGGTCGTCCTGCGGGCGGCGATGTCCGACGAGCCGAGCAGCGTCGGGGCCGGCCTGGGAGACGACTGATCCGAGCGGCGTGTCCGTCGGCACTTCAGTAGGGTCCGAGGAGAGCGAGCGGAAGGACCCTCATGGCCCGATCGTCGCGAGAGCGGCACGAACCAGTCGATCTCCGGACGACGGACGTCGTGCTGGCGGGTACCCAGGAACTCCTGCCGGTGCTCAGGGTCGCCGCGGTCCGTGCGGGGGTGGACGCCCAGCGGATGCGGGTGATCGGGGTCGACGACCTGCCGGAGCCGGACGGCACGGGAGACGCCGAGCTTGCCGTCATCGCGATCCGGCGTCCTGGCGACGACCCGGCCTTCCACCGGGCGCAGGAGGCGGCCGAGCGCATCGACCCGCTGCTCGCACCCAATGCGGTCCGCATCGTCGTCACGGTGTCCGGGCTCACGCGCCTGGCGCCGAAGCTCGAACGCACCCTGACCGCCGAGGTGCTCCACCAGATCGGTTCGGCATCGGCGCCGAACGCCGTCAAGGCGCCGTTCCGGAACCTCCGCATGCGCCTGGGGCTCGCCGCGCTGCAGACGGCCGGCGTTCGGGTGTTCCGCATCACGATCGGGCACTGAGCGGCCCACACGCGGTCAGCCGGTCGGCCCGCCCCGGAGTTCGAGGGCGATCTGCTCCGCGTCGAGGTTCCGCAGCACCGACTCGAGCACCTCGGCATCGAACACGCCGTCGTCACGGGCGTCGAGCAATGCGGACCGCTGCGCATCGAGCACCTGCAGCCGTCGGACCTTCTCGCGTCCGAACCACGCGCGGAGCTCGGCGGGGTCCGTCGCCTCGAGTTCTTCGCGCGTACGCGGTGTGAGTTCCTTCGTGTCGTCGGCCCGCACCGATTCCGCCGCAGTCCGCATCACCGTCATCAGACGGCCGCGTTCCTCGGCATCCCCGCTCGAGGCATCCGTCGTCGGCGGACTGATCTTCCGCAGCAGCGGGCCGATCGTGCCGCCCTGGATCAGTAGGGAGAGCCCGGCAACGGCGAACGCGACGAACACCAGCAGGGACCGCTGCGGGGTGTCCTGCGGCAGTGTCTGCGCCGCCGCGACGGTGACCGCACCGCGCATGCCGGCCCACACGACCGCCGTGCCCTCGCGCCACCCCATCGGCGCCTTCGTGAAGTACTGGATGTCCGCGAGCATCCGGCGGACCCGGGTGCCGAAGCGCTCGAGGTCGCGTTCGGACGGTGCGCGGTTGCCGAACCGGTGGTCGGTCAGCGCCTGCGTCGTGGACTGCGTGTCCGCGTTCTGGAACCCCTGCAGGCGTTCCTGCATCCGGGCACCCCGTCTGGCGCTCTTGGACAGCCCGAACAGCAGCGGGACGACGTACGCCGTGCGGACGAGGACGGTGAGCACGAGTGCCCCGACCGCGATGAGCAGCGCCGGACCGATGCCGGCGTGGTCGGACTGCACGTCGGAGACGATCGACGCGAGCTCGAGGCCCATCACCAGGAACACCGCCCCTTCGAGCACGAACTCGACGGTGCCCCAGTTCTGCGCGTCCGAGAGCCGGTGGTTCGGTGGGAGCACCCGTGGCGCCCGGATACCGGTGACCAACCCGGCGACCACGGCGGCGACCAGTCCGGACGCACCGACGTGCTCGGCCGGGATCGACGCGACGAACGGCACCGCGAACGACAGGGCGGTGTTGACGGTCGGGTTCGTGATGCGCGACCGGACCCGCAGGTTCAGCCAGCCGACAACCAGACCGATCGCGACGGCCACGGCGACCGCGAACGCGAAGTCCCCGACGGCACCCCAGAACGAGAACGAGGCGGCACCGGCGACGATCGCGGTCCGGAGCAGCACGAGCGCCGTGGCGTCGTTGAGCAGTGATTCGCCGTCGAGGATCGCGATGACACGACGGGACACCGAGGTCTGCTTGACGATCGACGTGGCGACGGCGTCCGTCGGGCTGACGATCGCGCCGAGGGCGATGCCCCACGCGAGCCCCAACCCCGGGATGACCCACGCGAAGAAGAGTCCGAGCACGAGCGAGCTCGCGACGACGAGCACGACCGACAGGCCGCTGATCGCGCCGAACTCACGTCGGAAGTTCATCGTCGGCATGGACACCGCCGACGAGTACAGCAGCGGCGGCAGGACCCCGGCGAGGATCCACTCCGGGTCGATCTCGGCGTTCGGGATCCACGGCACCAGGCTCGCGACGATGCCCACCGCGACGAGGACGAGCGGCGCGGCGATGCCGATGCGCGGGCCGAGCACGGCGGCGGCCGCGATGACCAGCAGGGCGATCACGCCCACGACGAGGAGTTCTGTCACTCCCCCAGCGTGGCACCGTTCGGCGGATCAGTCGCCGTCGTGACCCGGCTCGTGGATGGAGGCGGCGTTCACCGCATGGTGTGGAGGAGCCACGACGTCCACGATCGCGACGCTCCCGGCGACGAGCGTGAGTGCGAGCGCTCCCGCTGCGCACGCCGTGCCGATGCGGCGGAGGCGGGACGCGGATCCACGGTTCCGCGGGGCGAACACCGCGAGACCGCGGGCGGGTTCGGGGCCGACGAGCCACGGGCCGCTGCCGTCGGCGTCGTAGGAGAACGGGCCGGATCCGTCCGGTGCGTAGCGGAACGGGCCGCTGCCGTCCGAGGCGTAGGCGGAGCGGAGGTCCTCGGCGGTCCACCCGAAGTTCTCGGGGGTGCGACGTGCAGTGGACATGGTGTGCTCCTCTCGACCCTTTCAGTGCACTGCCAGCCCCTATGTGAACGCAGTGAAACGCCTGGGTGTCGTCTGAACGATGACTGTCCACAGCTGGATCCCCACGGCAGTCTCTCCACAGCCCATGTATCTTGATGTCGAGATATCGCTCACGACGAGTAGCGTGGAACCACCGACGCGCGAACAAGGGAGTACCCGCCAGCATGGCCAAGATCATCTACACGCTCACGGACGAGGCACCGTTCCTCGCCACCCACTCCTTCCTCCCCGTCATCCAGGCGTACGCCGGCACCGCCGGTGTGGACGTCGAGACGCGGGACATCTCGCTCTCCGGCCGCATCATCGCCCTGTTCCCGGAGCGGCTCACCGACGAGCAGCGCCTCGACGACGCGCTCGCGGAGCTCGGCGACCTGGCGAAGACGCCGGAAGCCAACATCATCAAGCTGCCGAACATCTCGGCGTCGATCCCGCAGCTCAAGACGGCGATCAAGGAGCTCCAGTCCCAGGGCTACGACCTGCCGGACTACCCGGACGAGCCGTCGACGGACGCCGAGCGCGACGCCCGTGCCCGGTACGACAAGGTGAAGGGCAGCGCCGTCAACCCGGTCCTGCGCGAGGGCAACTCGGACCGCCGTGCACCGCTGTCGGTCAAGAACTACGCCAGGAAGCACCCGCACCGCATGGGTGCGTGGAGCCCCGAGTCGAAGACGAACGTCGTGACGATGGGCGTCGACGACTTCCGCTCGAACGAGAAGACGTGGGTCGCCCCCGCCGACGACACGCTCACGATCACGTTCGTCGGTGCCGACGGGCAGGAGCAGGTCCTCAAGCAGTCGATCCCCGTCCTCGCCGGAGAGGTCATCGACGGCACCGTCCTGCACGTCGGTCCGCTCGAGCAGTTCCTGCGCGCGCAGATCACGCGCGCCCAGGACGAAGGCATCCTGTTCTCGGTGCACCTCAAGGCCACGATGATGAAGGTCTCCGACCCGATCATCTTCGGACACGTCATCCGTGCCTTCTTCCCCGACGTGTTCGACCGCTACGGCGCCGACCTCGCCGCGGCCGGTCTCACCCCGAACGACGGGCTGAACTCGATCCTCACCGGGCTCGACGCACTGCCGAACGGTGCGGAGATCAAGCAGGCGTTCACGGACGGCATCGCCGCGGGCCCCGAGCTCGCCATGGTCGACTCGGACAAGGGCATCACGAACCTGCACGTCCCGAGCGACGTCATCGTCGACGCCTCGATGCCCGCGATGATCCGCACCTCGGGTCACATGTGGGGCCCGGACGGCGACGAGCACGACACCCTCGCCGTGATCCCGGACTCCAGCTACGCCGGCATCTACCAGACCGTGATCGAGGACTGCCGGGCCAACGGCGCCTTCGACCCCGCCACCATGGGCTCGGTGCCGAACGTTGGCCTGATGGCGCAGAAGGCCGAGGAGTACGGCTCCCACGACAAGACCTTCGAGGTCCCCGCCGACGGCACCGTCCGCGTGACGAACGCCGCCGGTGACGTCGTGATCGAGCACCAGGTCGCGCAGGGCGACATCTGGCGCGCGTGCCAGACGAAGGACGTGGCCATCCGCGACTGGGTGAAGCTCGCCGTCACCAGGTCCCGCGCCAGCGCGACGCCGGCCGTGTTCTGGCTCGACGAGACCCGCTCGCACGACGCCGCACTCATCGAGCTCGTCCACCGGTACCTCGGCGAGCACGACACCGACGGCCTGCAGATCGAGGTCCTCTCGCCGGAAGACGCGATGCGCTTCTCGCTGGAGCGCATCCGCCGCGGCGAGGACACGATCTCGGTCACGGGCAACGTCCTCCGCGACTACCTCACCGACCTGTTCCCGATCATGGAGCTCGGCACCTCGGCGAAGATGCTCTCGGTCGTGCCGCTCCTCGGCGGCGGCGGCCTGTTCGAGACCGGTGCCGGTGGTTCCGCGCCGAAGCACGTCCAGCAGCTCGTGCAGCAGAACTACCTGCGTTGGGACAGCCTCGGCGAGTTCCTGGCGCTGGCGGTCAGCCTCGAGCACCTCGCCGGCGTGACGGGCAACCAGCGCGCGAAGATCCTCGGTGAGACCCTCGACCGCGCCACCGGGACCTTCCTCGAGCAGGACAAGTCCCCCGGGCGCAAGCTCGGCACGATCGACAACCGCGGCAGCCACTTCTTCCTCGCGAAGTACTGGGCGGAAGAGCTCGCGGCGCAGACCGAGGACACCGAACTCGCTGCGGCGTTCGCCGAGATCGCGAAGCAGCTCGACGGGCAGGAGCAGCAGATCGTCGAGGAGCTGATCGCCGTGCAGGGCTCCCCCGCCGACATCGGCGGCTACTACCGCCCGGACGACGCCAAGGCGAGCGCGGTCATGCGCCCGTCCGCGACGTTGAACGCGGTCCTGGCAGCCCTGTAACGCAGGCAGTCCACTGACGGGGGGGGCCGGGGGCGCGGGGGCCCGGGGGGCCCGGCGGGGGGGGGGGCCCCCCCCCCCCCCCCCCCCCCCCCCCCCCCCGCGGGGCCCCCGGGCCCCCCGCCCCCCCGGCCCCCCCCGTCCGTTCGCGTGCCCCTCCCGGCCCCGTCCGAGATGCCGTAATTCCGGCATCTCGAGCGCGCGGAGGGGCGTGTCGTGGAACCTCCGCAGAAGTGAGCGGCGAGTCGTGGAACCTCGACGGGACGAGACGAGACGGGGCAGGACGTGCCAGCCCGACCGCCGTCAGCGGGACGGCACCGGCGGGCCGATCGTCAGCAGCACCACGAACACCAGGACGACGAGCACCACACCCACCACGACGGCGACCGCCGGGCGACGCACCACGAAGAAGAGCAGGCGGTCCCAGAACCCGGGCCGCATTCCCGCTGGAGCGGAGCGGCGCCAGGGGCCATCGAGCATGCCCCGGCGAGCGACACCGATCTCGAACGGCAGCGTCGTGTACGGCACCACCGCGCTCGCCCAGCCAAGCGCCAGCGTGCCGAACGACCACCGCTGGTTCACCGCGACCACCGTCGTGACGACGAGGTAGGCGAGGAACACGAAGCCGTGCACGCTGCCGCCGATGCGCACGGGGAGGTCCCCCAGCCCGAAGCCGTACTTCAGCAGCATGCCCACGAGGAGCATCGTCCAGGTCACGAGTTCGGCGACCGCGAGGGCACGGAACAGGGATCGAGGCGTCATGCCTCCATCGTCGCGGACCACGGATGGGAGACCTCCGCGCGCGTTCCTTCCCCTCACACGCGCAATGGGAGGTCGAATCGCGCGTAGGAGGTCAGGACTTCGGGCCTCCTACGCGC
>JASCOI010000127.1 GCA_029959665.1 Microbacteriaceae bacterium PS02333 | reverse complement strand
CACGGACTGGAGGCTCGGTGCGGCACCGCGCACCCGTCGCCTCCGGAACCATCCGAGGCGCATGCCGTGCCTCCTGGGTGCGGCGCGGCGCCGCCGGCGCCGCGTGGCGACGCTAACCGCGGTTCGTGGCGAACTGATCGTCCTGATCGGGTGAGACGTCGGCGCCGTCGTCGGCCGGACCGTGGTTCCCGGCGGCACCGGCCGGCCGCGCGAGCAGGTCGATGATCCCGACCGCGACGAGCGACAACACGAGGGTCCACACGATCAGCCCTGGCGACAGCGGCCGGTGCACCGCGATGACCGCGGCCGCCACGACCGCGACGAGGGCGCGGAGCGGGACCCGGAGGCGATCGAGCGCGACGCCGACCCGCCCCGTGGTGACACCACGCCGCTCGGCCGCCGTCCGCGCACTGCCGTTGAGTTCCCGCCAGCCGGCCCGCAGACGACGCGCGGTCACGGAGGACCCGGCGAACCACGCGGTGACCGCCACCCCGAGCGCGAGCACCGTCAACGCCACAGATGCGCTCAGGACGAACGCGACGACGGTGTCGTAGATCACCCGTGCAGCGTTCCGGGGCATCAGGTCGGGCGCGAGGGCTCGAACCGTCGCGACCCTCCCGAACGCGATCCCGAGCATCGTGACGACCATCGCGATCGCGACGCCGACGCCCGCGAGGGCCAACGCCCGTGCGCGCCGCCGCGCCATCACCACCCCGATACCGATGCATGCCACGGCCACCCACGGCAGCCACGTCGCCGTCACCTGGACGAACGCGTACGCGGTCTGCGCACGGACCGCAGCGTCCGACGTCGCGATGACGACCGTCCGGTCGACGGCCGGGATCCGCGACGCGAACCCGAGCCCCCGGTCGATGAGCCGCTCCTTCACCTCGGCGACGATCGGGCCGAGCTGGATCCCGATCGACCCGTCAGCGGCGATCACCACCGCCGCGTCGTCGTCCCCCGTCAGTGAGCTCACGAGCTGGGTGTGTCCGGTGCGCAGTGCGCCGTCCCACAGTGTCCGGAACGCATCCGAGGCGACGAACCGCTGGACCGTCTGGTGGACGAGGTCCTCGAGCCCGGCGCTCGCCGGAGCCTCCAACGCCGACAACGCGGTCGCAGCGCGCGGCGGGAGGTCGAGTTGGCCGAGCCCGTCGAACACCGAGCCGGTCAATGCGCGGACGTCCAGGTGCTCGTCGACGACCTCGTTGGTCTTCGCCGCGATGAAGCTCTGCACCGCTGGGTCCCGAGCGAGCGGCGAGAACGTCTCGACGAAGGCCGCGGTCGACGAGGTCTGTCGGCCGGCCCACGTGGTGACGACGACGACGGGCGCGAGGATCGCACCGATGACGATCAGGGCGGCCGACGGGATCACCCACGCAGGGCCGCGCCGAGCCGGACGGTCGTGGTCGAGCGCCGCCCGCAGGCGCTCGTTCTCCTCCCTGAGTGCGGCGAGTTCGTCGTCCACCTGGGCGTTCACGACGCGAGCAGTCGCTGCTTCGCGGCGGCGAACTCCTGGTCCGTCAGGAGTCCCTGTTGTCGGAGCGCACCCAAGCGTTCGAGCTCCCCCATCAGGTCACTCCCACCCGCGGGCGGAGCGGGAGGCGGCGCCGGTACCGTCTGTTCGAGCTCGTACGCGTCAGCGTCGGCGCGCTCCTGCGCTGCCCGCTGCTGGTGGCCCATCACGGCACCGCTCACCGCGGTCGCGGTCCCCGCCACGACCGCGGTCCTCGCCGCCATACCGAGCAAGCCCGGCCGGCCGAATCGTCTGAACAACATGGTCCGTCCTCACTCGATGTTCGCCGCGACCGCGATCGCGTTGAGCTCCGGTGCGGGGATCCGCACCGTCTCCAGGAGCTCGGCGTCGCTCTCCGCGAACCGTTCCGCGAGGGACTTCGCCCAGAGCTGTTCGATCACGGCGATCGCCGCCGAGGTGCCTGGGTCCAGGTCATCGGCGATCCGCTCGACGTCCTCGTTCCCGGTGATGCCCCTGGCCTCGAGCTGCAACGCCGCGAACGGGCTGCCGGACGGCAGGTCGTCGATCTCGATCACCTCGACGGCACCACCGCCGTCGCGGCTGACGACGATGATGTCGAGCAGCCGGACGGTCTCGGCGGCGATCAGGTCTGCCAGTGCCCCGAGCACACGGGCATCGGGGAGACGCCCGCGGTACCGGATCACGACGACCTCGGCCGGGCCGAAGTCGAAGGTCACCACGGGCGTCACACCTCCGCGTGGCCGGCGCTCGGCGCGCTGCCGAGCACCTTCGCCTTCAGTGCCTCGTACTCCGCCTGCGTGATCGTCCCGGCATCGAGCAGCGCCCGCGCCTTCGCGATCTCGTCGGACGGCGAGCTGCCGGCGACGTCCCGGATGTACCCCTCGGCCGCCTGCTTCTGCTGCGCGGCTGCCTCCGCACTCCGGTCCGCCATCCCCCGACCGCGAGCGATCAGGTAGACGAACACCGTCAGGAACGGGACGAACACCAGGAAGAACGCCCAGACGGCCTTGTACCAGCCGCTGAGCTGGTGGTCGCGGAACAGGTCCGCGATGACGGCGAAGAGCGCCATGAGTGCGGCGACGAACGCGAAGCCGAGCAGGCTGTACCAGACGATCGCCCAGAACGTGTACCAGAAGTCCATGATCGTGTTCCCTTCGGAGTGTGCGGCTGGGACGGGTCTACCGGCGGTGTGGTGCGCACGGCACCACCCCGATCGGGCGATGTGACCCGTCACCGGGGCAGGTTCGATCGAGGTCCGTCACCCGAGGGGGCAACGTGCTGATCGTGATCGGGCAGGTGCTGCCCCTGGCACTCGCCCTCGCGCTGAGCTCGGTGCCCATCGCGTCCTGCCTGGCGCTGCTGCTCCGGAACCCGCGCGGGTCTGCCTCGGTCCTGTTCGCGCTCGGCTACACCGCGGGGATGGCCACGCTCGTCGCCATGCTCGGCTCCGCGTTGCCGGTGCCGCTCGGGGGCGGCTCTGACCGGGGCATCCACGGCCTGGTGGAGATCGCGCTCGGCACCGCGGTCGTGGTGCTCGGGATCGTCACGGCCCGACGACCTGCGGGCTCCGGACGACTCGGCGCCGGCCTGCACCGGCTCACCGGGGCGCTCCGCGCGCTCGCACCCGGGTTCGCGCTCCTCCTCGGAATCGCGCTCGACCTGCGCCCGAAGTCGATCCTGGTGGCGGGCGCGATCGGGGTCGTCCTCGCCGGCGCGCAGCCGACGGGTGCCGAGGTCGCCGTGGTCACGACGATCGCGACCGCCATCGGCGCGAGCACGGTGGTCGTCCCGGTCGTCGTCGGAGTCCTCCGCCGAGGGCGTGCCCGTTCGTGGCTCGAGGAGTTCGACCACTGGATCTCCGCCAACGGCCGGACGGTCACGGTGGTGGTGCTGCTCGTGATCGGCGCGGTCGTGATCGGGAACGGCCTCGGCACGCTCTGATCGACCAATCACCCGGTGCAGGTGATGGCTCGCCGTCCCGTCCGGCACAGGGTGGTCGTCCGGGCCCGTCCTGCTCGCGACGTTCCCGATCGACCCCTGAGGACCGACGATGCCGGCGACACCGCACCGACCCACGTGGTTCGCGCCGACGCTCCGCGGCTACGACCGCTCCTGGGTGAGCCACGACGTCCTCGCCGGGCTCGCCGCAGGAGCCGTCGTCATCCCCCAGGCGATGGCGTACGCGACCATCGCCGAGCTCCCGGTGCAGGTCGGCCTGTACACGTGCATTGCGCCGATGCTCGTGTACGCGATGCTCGGCGGTTCCCGGGCGATGAGCGTGTCGACCACGTCGACGATCGCCACCTTGACCGCGACCACCTTCGTCTCCGCCGGCGTCGCCGCCACGTCCGACGCCCCGGAGCGGGCACTCGCCACGCTCGCCCTCCTGGTCGGGGTCGTCCTGCTCCTCGCACGTCTCCTCCGGCTGGGTTCCGTCGTCGAGAACATCAACCAGGCGACGACGATCGGCGTGCAGATCGGCGTCGGAGCGACCGTGGCCGTCGGGCAGCTCCCGAAGCTGCTCGGCATCGACGACTCCCCGTCGGGCAAGGGCTTCATCCGGTCCCTGGTCGCCGTGGCGGAGGCGCTCCCGAGGGCACACCTCACCACCGTCGTGCTGTCGATCGCGTCGGTGCTCGCCCTCGTCGTGCTGCGCCGGTTCCTTCCCCGGGTCCCCGCGCCGCTCGTCGTCGTCGGCGGCGGGATCGTCGCCTCTGCCGTGCTCGGGCTGGCTGCCCGGGGCGTCGAGACGATCCAGCCCATCCCGTTCGGCCTCCCGGTCCCGGCCCTCCCCGACGTCACCTTGGTGCCCATGCTCCTCCCCGGCGCGATCGGCATCGCCATGATGGCCTTCCTCGAGTCGGCGGCCGTGTCCCGCGGCATCCGGAAGGTCGACGAGCCCCAGATCGACAGCGACCGTGAACTCCTCGCGACCGCGGCGGCGAACCTCGCAGCAGGCTTCACGCAGGCGCTCCCCGCGGCCGGCGGATTCTCGCAGAGTGCCGTCAACCAGCGCGCGGGTGCCAGGTCACAGCTCGCGGGAGTCGTCACCGCAGCGCTCGCCGTGCTCGTCGCGCTCGTCCTGGGCTCCGTTCTCGCGCTGATGCCCGCCGCGACCCTGGCCGCCCTGGTGCTCGTCGCCGTCGTCGGGCTCATCGACGTCCGTGCGCTCGCCCGGCTCGCGCGAATCAGCCGCCGGGACTTCTGGCTCGCCGTGGTGACCGCCGTCGTCGGGCTCACCGCCGGCCTCCTCCCCGCAGTGCTCGTCGGTGTGCTCGGGACGTTCTTCCTGGTCCTGCGCGAACTCCAGCGTGTCCGGATCGTCCCCGGTATCGCCACGGGGACCTCGCTCGTCGCGCGCATCGAGGGCGCCGTGTACACCGCGAACGTCCTCGAGTACGAACGGACCCTGCTCGGGACCATCGACGCGGCGACCGACGTGCGCACCTTCGTCCTCGAACTCCCCCGCATGCATGACACGTCCGTGACCGTGCTCGACGGGCTCGCGGACCTGGACCGTGAGCTGCACCAGCGCGGGGTGACGCTCGTCCTGGCCGACATGCCCGCCTCCGCGGTGGACATGGCACGCCGCACACGCTGGTTCCGCGGGCTCGAGGAGGCCGGCCGCGTCCGCGGTCGCGCGACACCAGCGGCCGCACCGTCCGACGAGCGGCCGTCGGATCGCTGAACCCGGACGGGAGGCCCGGCTCGCCGCCGTCTCGCGACCACCGTCCGTCAGACGGTGGGGAAGACGGCCGCCCAGTCGTCGCGCACGCTCACCACGGTGACGTCGCGGTCCGCGGCCTCCGCCAGCACTCGCTCGGCGCCGCGGTCGTACGGCTCGTCCCCGCGGCCGGTGTCGTCGTCATGGTGGACCAGCAACCGGAGCCCCTGGTCGCCCGGCCGGGTGTACTCGAGCATCTGCAGGTCGCCGTCGGAATTCCCGACCGCGATCGCCGGCTTCCGGCCGATCCGGCTCCAGATGCGGACGGGCTTCTCCGGACCGTCGTCGAAGAACGCCAGCGCGTCGACGTAGCGGACTTCACCGTCGACGTACTCGAGGCCCATCGCAGAACCCACCACGTGCTCCGGCGGCACGGCGTAGTTCTGCTGCGTCATCGGTCGCATGAAGTCGCGTTCGCCTGCGGAGACGACGTAGCAGGTGAAGCCGTGGTCGCGGAGGAACGCGATCAGCTCGACCATCGGCCGGTACACGGTCGCGGCGTACGGGACCTGGAGCACCGGGTGCACGGCGCTGTCGAAGAAGTCCTGCACGAGGTCGGCGTACGCCTCGACGCTCATGCCAGCGGTGACGCGCGAGACCGCCGCGAGCAGGAGGCGCAGGTCCCCGTCGTCACCGGCGGCGTGCTTCGCGACCGCTGCGCCGATCCACGCGAGGTCTCCGGAAGCCGCTGCTGCGTAGGGCTGCGCCTCCGACAGCGACGGGTCGGCACGCGCCGCCTCCGCCCACTGTGCGACGAGCCACTGCAACTGCGTCGGCACCGGCTTCTCCGTCCACAGGGTGCCGTCGTTGTCGAACACCGCGACCCGGTCCGCGACCTCGAGCGCCGACGATCCTCTGGAGGCTCGTTCGACGAACGCCTCGATGGTGGACTTCACGCGGCCGTTCCGCCACGACTCCAGGGCAGACATGGGTGCTCCTCAGCGGTCATCTGTGCCGCCGATCGTCGGCTGGCATCCCGAGCCTGACCGTGGGGCGACCGCGGCGGATCGCCCCGGTCGGGTGACTCAGCGAGCCTGTCCCGCGACGCGCGACAGCCACGACGCGGGTGACGCGCCGGCGATCAGCGTCGACCGTCCGGCGAAACCAATCCGGTCAGCGTTCCGTTTGGTCGAGGTTCAGTGTCTCACCGGCCCGCAGGTCGTACGCCAGACCGAGCGCCTGCCGTGCGCTGAGGTACCGGAGGTCGTCGACGGTCACGCCGAAGCGGCGTCCGATCGCGTCGAGGGTGTCGCCGTCGGCGACGTGGTACCACCTCGGCACGCCGTCGACGCTCTCCACGGAGCCCGTCGCCCCGGCGAGCTGACCGGAGTCGTGCACCGTGAGGCCCGGGTGCCGGTCCGGCGTGTGCCAGTCCAACTGCGAGACGCCGAGCACCGTCCACGGAGCGGTCTCGGGCCGGTCGACCAACACGGCGGTCCGGAGGAAACTCGGGTCGTCCCCCGCTTCCTGCAGGGCGAACTGCCGGTCGGGCACCTGCGCCGTCTCCCCCGGCGCTCCCCAGGCGTCGTAGCCGAAGCTGACCCCGTCGGAGATGGTGTCGCCGACCCGCTCGTCGAACTGGCGGAAGAAGATCGCGAGCGGCTGTCCGAGGGTCGACCGGTACGCCGAGGTCTGCACGACGTAATCGTCGTTGCCCGTGGCGACCACCTGCAGGTGGATCGACGCGCGACCGTCCGCGGTGGCCAGGTCGGTGTCGAGGACGACGGTCCCTGCTGTCGGTGCCGAGCCGGCCGGGTCCGCAGCGGCCGTCGGGGTCGCGGACGCGGTCGGACTCGTCGTGGCCGGGCGTTCGTTCGTCGCGGTGTGGTGCGCCGAGCCAGCGGTGGCGCAGCCCGTCACCGTGAGCACGGCGGCGAGACCGAGTGCCGCGACACCCGTCCGGCGGATCACCGCGTCGTCCCGGGCATCGGCGTCTCCTGGCGCACCCCGGCGGCGACCGCGACCGAGCGCACCTGGGCCTCGAGCGCCTCGCCGTGCAGGTGCTTCGCGAAGCCGATCACGGTGCGGTAGAGCGGAAGGTCGATGGTCGTCCACTGCCCGTTGTCCACGATGACCCGGAGGGCGTCGACGGTGCCGAAGGTGTACCGGCCTGCAGCCTTGGTCTCGCCGGTCGAGACCGCGCGCACCTCGTTGCGCGGGATCCCGAGGACGAGCCGCGGCGTCGTGCCGCCGACGTAGATCCCGATGCCGTTGTGGTCGGCGACGACCGTCGCGTGTCCTCGACGCGGGACGTCCGAACCGAGCTCGGTGCCGAGCATCGCGGCGGTGCGGCGGACGTCGGTCGCGAGGTCCTTCGTGAAGAGCGCCGGAGCGAGGTGCGCACCGGGATGGGCGAGGGCGAGTGCCGCCTCCCGCCGCCGGGTCGACGCATTCTGCACCGCCAGGACGATCTCGATGATCGCGAAGATCCCAGCGGCGTAGAGGAGCAGCGTCCCGATGACCGCTCCCGTCGACATGCCGGCCTCGTGCTCTCGCCACGCCAGGACGCCGAACCGCAGCACGAGGTACGCCGCCACGACGATGATGCCGATCAACCCGCCACGACGCCGGCCTGTTCCGTTGCTGTTCCCCACCCGGACACCGTAGCGAGTCCCCACCGCTCCACTAGCAGTCTGGACGATCGCTCAGGTCACGATCCCGCATCCCCACGGCTCGCATTGCTGCGACAGGTCAGCAGACGCTGTATGGTCAGTTGATGCTGACCATTGCGCCGCGCCTCGACGTCATGAGCCGGCTCGGCAGAGCATTGGCCGACCCGACCCGCTCCCGCATCCTCCTGCGGCTCCTCGACGGCCCCGGATACCCGGCACGGCTGTCCGAGGAGCTCGGACTGACCCGCACGAACGTGTCGAACCACCTCGCGTGCCTCCGCGGATGCGGCATCGTCGTCGCATCGTCGGAAGGACGGAGCACACGCTACGAGATCGCCGATCCGCACCTCACGCGCGCACTCGAATCGCTGGTCGACGTCGTCCTCGCAGTCGACGACGGCACCGGCTGCACCGACGCCGACTGTGACGTCCCGCTCTGCTGCGGACCCGGAGTATGACCGCCGTCCACCTCGGCGCACCCGCCACCGACGCCAGGCGACTCGTGTTGCAGCGGCGCGTGCGGTGGATCGTCGCGGCGACCATCACCTACAACGTCATCGAAGCGGTCGTCGCGATCACCGCCGGCTCGGTGGCGTCCTCGACGGCGCTCATCGGGTTCGGGCTCGACTCCGTCGTCGAAGTCCTCTCCGCGGCGACGGTCGCGTGGCAGTTCGCCGACCGCGACCCCGTGGCACGAGAGCGGACGGCCCTGAAGGTCATCGCGATCTCGTTCTTCGGGCTCGCGCTGTACGTGAGCGTCGACGCCGTTCTGACCCTGGCCGGAGTCCGGCAGCCAGAGCACAGCACGGTCGGCGTCGCCCTCGCCGCCGTGAGCCTCGCGGTGATGCCGTTCCTCAGCCTCCTCGAACGACGCACCGGGAAGGAACTCGGCTCCGCGTCCGCGATCGCCGACTCCAACCAGACGCTCGTGTGCAGCTACCTCTCCGCGGCGGTGTTGATCGGCCTGCTGCTCAACACCCTGTTCGGATGGACCTGGGCCGATCCGGTGGCCGGACTCGTCGTGGTCGTCGTCGCCGTCCGGGAAGGACTGGAGGCCTGGCGCGGCGACGCGTGCAAGCAGCCCGTCGGAGCACTCACCGGAGAGCGCCCCGCCAGCACCTGCGACTGCTGCTGAGTTCGGCCTGTCGGCTCGTCGGTCGTTACCGGGATCGTGAGCACGAACACGGTGCCGGCGCCCGGTGGGCAGACGAGGTCGCCACCGTGCGCCCGAGCGATGCCCCGTGCGATCGGCAGGCCGAGCCCTGCTCCCCCGCCGCTCGCCGCCCGCGCAGCGTCGAGACGGACGAGCCGGTCGAACACCCGATCACGGTCGACCGCCGGGATCCCGGGTCCGTCGTCGGCGACGCGCACACGGCCCACGTCGCCCAGCCGGTCGATCTCGACCACGACGTGCCCGGCGCCGTCGGTCGCCCTGGCAGCGTTCTCCAGGAGGTTCGCGAGGACCTGGCCGATCCGGTCGCCGTCCGCGGACACCACGACCGGGCCATCCGGCTCACGGACCTGGACGGTGAGGCCCGGCGAGCGGAGTCGGGCCCGGTCGGCCTCACTCCTCGCGACGACGCCGAGGTCGACGGACGACGGCTCGAGCGCGAGGCCGCCGTCCACCCGCGCCATCAGCAACAGGTCGTCGACGAGCCGCGCCGCTCGACCGGCCTGCCGGACGACGTGGACGGCGAGCTCTTCGCGCTCCACCACGTCGGGCCGGGCACGCACCAGCGTGTCGGCGGCAGCGGTGATCCCGGCCACCGGCGTCCGCAGCTCGTGCGCGGCGTCCGACAGGAACGACCGCATCCGGGCCTCCGCCGAGACGGCCTGTCGTTCCGCACCCTCGACGGCGTCGAGCATCTCGTCGAAGGCCACCGCGACACGACCGATCTCGGTTCCCTGCCGGGCCGGTCGGAGGCGCCGTCCGCGGTCGCCGTGCGCGATCGAGCGGGCGGCGTCCGTCATCACGTCGAGCGGTCGCATCGTCCGCCGCACCACGATGAGGAGACCGACCGCCGCGACGAACATGAAGCCGACGGACGCGCCGAGCATCACCCATCGGAGTTCGCCGAGGACCTCGTCGACGGGGCCGGTTCCGGCGGTGAGCCTGATCCGCGAGCCGTCGCTCAAGGTCGACACGAGGGTGATGATCCGGTCGCCCTCGGTGAGGTGCGAGGACCTGATCGTCACGTGCGACGCCGTGCCGGTCCCGGTCGTGGATGGATCCGCCGTGGAGTCGCGCGCGGGAGCGGGGGGCCGGGGGGGCCCCCCGGCGGGGGGGGTGGGGGGGGGCCGGGGGGCGGGGCG
>JASCOI010000126.1 GCA_029959665.1 Microbacteriaceae bacterium PS02333 | reverse complement strand
GGCTCGTGGCGGCCCGGCACCGAGCCTCCCGTCCGCCGTCCGCGCACGTTCCTGCCCATCATGGTCGGGATGGAAAGCCGAATCGCGCGTAGGGGGCCCGAAGTTCCGACCACCTACGCGCGATTCGACCCCCTACGCGCGATTCGACCCCCCACCGGGGCGGGCGCCAGCGCGCCAGCGCGGAGGGACAGCGCGCCAGCGCGTCAGACGATCTCGAACACGTGGATGCCCGGGCCGTACGCGGTGAAGACCGTGCCGGCCGGTCGATGCCGGTCGTGGTCGCGGTGCTTCTCACTCGACCACGCCAGGCGGTAGGCGAGCACGTCGTCCCGCACCGGCAGCGTCAGGTCGCGCGTCCGCCCGCTGCCGTGCACCACGACGAGCACCCGGTCGTACGGCTCGTGCTCCGGTGTCGACTCGACGAAGTACTGCAGCGCCCGGTGGATCGGCTGGTCCCACCACTCGCCGGTCATCGGACCGCCGTCGGGGCCGTACCACGTCATCCGCGAGGCCGACGGTGTGACCTGCCCGTCGACCCCGTAGCGCGACGGTCGGAGCGCCGGGTGGGCGGCACGGAGCGCCGTCAGCGCGGCGACCGTCTCGGTCATCGACTCGGCGTCCTCGTCCGTCGACCAGTCCACCGGCGTCAGGTCGTCGGACACCACGTACGCGTTGTTGTTGCCGTGCTGCGTGCGGCTCCGCTCGTCACCGGCGGTCAGCATGGGCACGCCGGCGGAGAGCAGGAGCGTGCCGAGCAGGTTCCGCATCGAGCGACCGCGCGCGGCCCGGACGCCGCGGTCCTCGGTCGGCCCCTCCACCCCGTGGTTGAACGAACGGTTGTCGTTCGTCCCGTCGCGGTCGTCCTCGCCGTTCGCCGCGTTGTGCTTGTGGTCGTACGCCGTCAGGTCGTGCAGCGTGAAGCCGTCGTGCGCGGTGACGAAGTTGATCCCGGCGAGTGGCCCCCGTGGCACGCCGAAGAGGCTCCGCGAACCGGTCAGGGCCCCGGCGAGCGGACCGATCCCGGCACCGGGCACGCCCGTGCGCCGCTCCTGCGCCACGTCGGTCAGCCAGAACTGCCGGACGGTGTTCCGGAACCCGTCGTTCCACTCGCTCGAGCGCTCGCCGAAGTGCCCCGTCCGCCAGCCGTCCGGCCCGACGTCCCACGGCTCAGCGATGACGAGCACGTCCTGCAGGTCCTCGTGGTGACGGATGCGCTCCAGCAGGGGGTGATCAGGGTCGAACACGTGGTCGGCGTCGCGGGCGAGGGCGGCCATCAGGTCGAAGCGGAACCCGTCGACCTGCATCTCACGCGCCCAGTACCGGAGGCTGTCGACGACGAGGTCGGCGGTGGCCTCCACCGAGGTGTCGAGCGTGTTCCCGCAGCCCGTGGTGTCGTAGTACGTGTCGTCGGCGGCCCAGCGGTACCGGTTCGCGCCGTCGATGCCGCGGAGCGACGACGTCGGACCGCCGAGGCCCTCCTCCGCGGTGTGGTTGTAGACCACGTCCAGGACCACCTGGATGCCGGCCTCGTGCAGGAGTCTGACCATGCCCTTGAACTCGCGGAGCACCCCGTCGGCACCCTGCTCACGTGCAGCGGCCGAGGCGTACCCCGCGTGCGGCGCGAAGAACCCGAGGGTGTTGTAGCCCCAGGCGTTCTCGCGGCCGGCCTCCTGCAGCCAGTGCTCGGTGTCGAACGCCTGCACGGGAAGGAGCTCGAGCGTCGTCACGCCGATGCGGTGCAGGTGCGCGATGGTGCTCTCGTGCGCGACGCCGGCGTAGGTCCCACGGAGGTGTTCCGGCACCGCGTGGTTCCCGCTCGTCAGCGTCCGGACGTTCGCCTCGTAGACGACGACGCGGTCGAGCGGCACCTCGGGCTTGCCGACGTCGCCCCAGTCGAACGACCCGTCCACGACGACGCTCGTCCAGCGGTGCTCGCCGTCGCTCTGCACGATGCCGCGTGCGTACGGGTCCAGCAGCGGCTTGGTGCCGTCGAACTCGTGCCGCGGCCCCTCGGGCCCGTCGACGAGCAGGTGGTACGTGTCACCGACCTGGACCCCGTCGACGCTCCCGGTCCAGAGGTCGGTGCCGTCGACCCGCTCCAGGGCGACCGATCCGCGGCCGTCGACGACGAGCGTCGCCGAGGTCGCGGACGCCGAGCGCATGCGGAAGCGCGCGGTGCCGTCGGGTCCCAGGAGGAGCCCCTGGGGCGTCTCGATCGCGGTCTCGTGCACCCGACAAGGGTACGAGGACCGACGGGTATCCTGAAAACGCTCGAAAAAAGGGGGTACCTGCGTGCCGGTCTACCTCGACCACGCTGCGACGACACCGATGCTGCCGGAGGCGCTCGCCGCCTTCACGGACGCGCTCGCGACCGTCGGCAACCCGTCGTCGATCCACAGCGCCGGTCAGCGCGCCAAGATGCTGCTCGAGGACGGCCGAGCACGCGTCGCCGCGTCCCTCGACGCCGAACCGGTGGAGGTCGTCTTCACCTCCGGCGGCACAGAGAGCATCAACCTCGCGATCAAGGGCCTCTACTGGGCCAGGCAGCAGGACCGGCCGCGGCCCCGGATCGTGGTCGCCGCGGGGGAGCACCACGCGACCGTCGACACCGTCGACTGGCTCGAACGCCACGACGGAGCGGTCGTCGACGTGGTCCCGTTGGACACGGACGGTCGCGTCGACCTCGCCGGACTGGAGGCACGGCTCGCCTCCGCCGACGACGTCGCCCTGGTCACGTTCCTCTGGGCCAACAACGAGGTCGGCACGATCCAGCCGGTCACCTCGATCGTCGCGCTGGCGCACGCCGCCGACGTCCCCGTGCACTCCGACGCCGTGGCCGCCTACGGGCAGGTCCCCGTCTCCTTCCGAGCGTCCGGGTTGGATGCCCTGAGCGTCTCCGCGCACAAGATCGGCGGGCCCGTCGGCATCGGGGCGCTCGTCCTCGGGCGGACCGCGACCGTCGAGCCGCTCATCCACGGTGGCGGGCAGCAGCGGCAGGTCCGCAGCGGGACGCAGGACGCCCCGGCGGCGATCGCGTTCGGTGTCGCTGCGTCCGCCCCGCACGCCGACGTCCGGGTGCTCCGTGACCGCCTGATCGCCGGCGTCGTCGAGGCCGTCCCGTCCGCCGTGCTCCGCGGGGACCCCGTCGACCGGCTGCCCGGCAACGCGCACTTCACCTTCCCGGGGTGCGAGGGCGACTCGCTGCTCTTCCTCCTCGACGCGGCAGGGGTCGCCGTGTCGACCGGGTCGGCATGCCAAGCGGGCGTCCCCGAGGCGTCACACGTGTTGCTCGCGATGGGGCTGTCGGAGGACGAGGCCCGCGGAGCGCTCCGCATCACGCTCGGACACACCTCGACCGACGCCGACGTCGACGCGTTCCTCGCGGCGCTGCCCGACGCGGTGGCGCGGGCGGGTGCTGCTGGTATGGCGTCACGGGCGCCCTCGCTGGGGCGGTGACGGCGCGGGATGGGCAGGCTGGTCGTCGTGGGAACGCCCGAGCGCTTGCCCGGAACCGTCGATCGCTCGAACTGGCCCGTGCACGTGACCGTCCTGCCGAACTTCGTCGTCGATGACCACGCGGTCGCTGCCGTGACGTCGATCGTGCGCGAGACCGCTGAGCGGGTGTCGGTGTTCAGCGTGGACCTGGGGCCACGCGCGATGTTCGGTCCGCGCCGCGAGGTCCCGGTGCTGCTCGCCGAACACCCGGTCTTCCACGCACTGCACGGATCGTTGTCCGGATCGGTCGAGTCGCTGCCAGGCTTCCGCCCCGACCATGCCGAGTTCTGGAGGACGGCGTACCGGCCCCACGCAACGGTCGTGTCTGGAGCCGAGTCAGCGGGCGCCCGGCGGATCAGCATCACGAACCTCGCGGTCGTCGCGCTCTCCGGTCCTCGCGGGAGTGTCCTCGCGGACCACCCGCTCACCGCTCAGATCGACCTGGCGTAGTCGACGGTGGGGTACGGGATGAAGCCGAGTGATTCGTAGAGCCGCCGTGCCGGTGCGTGGAACTCGTCCCCGCCGGTCCCCACGTGCACGACCGTGACGCCGAGCTCACCGAGCCGAGTCAGGACGTTCGCACACAGCGCTCGTGCGACTCCTCGTCGCCGAGCGTCCGGGTGGACGGCGACCATCTCCAGCCGACCGGACGATCCTTCCGTGGTGTTCCACCCGACGTAGCCGAGCGGCTTGCCGTGTTCTTCCGCCAGGGTGATGAAGCGGCCGTGCTCGGGAGCGAGCAAGGACGGGACCTCTTGGCGGTAGTCGTCTTCCCAGTGCCCGTGGTCGTGGGCGCTGACGTCCGGCCGCAGCTCCACGAGGGAGCCGGTCAGGAGTGGCCGGAAGACCTCGATCGTCAAGTCGGTGAGCGCTGGCAGGTCGCGTGTTGTGCAGTCGCGGATGTGCATGGTCGAACTTCTTTCCTGAGCAGTCTGAAGGCTCCACACCCGCTTGTCGGGGTGGAGGAGAGCGACGGCCGAGGCCGTCCCTTCAGTCGCGCGTACGCCAGCTCGCGAAGCAGTCCACGAGCCGAGCGTATCCCCGGGTCGGCCGGGGACGCGGGGCGGGGCGTCCCGGATGCCGATCCCGCTGAACGGCAGGTCGCTAGGCTCGGCAGCTCGGACGGCGTTCGAAGGAGGCGACGATGCGACCCCTGATCCTCTCGGGCGGCCCGGCAGTCGGGAAGACGACCTGCGGTCGGGCGCTCGCCGTCGCCCGAGAGCGCGCCGCGTACATCGACGGCGACGACATCCGCCAGCTCGTCGTCGCCGGCGCGGCGACCCTGTGGTCGGGTCAGGAGGGGCTGGCGCAGCACCAGCTCGCGGTGCGGAACACCGCAGCGCTCGCGCGGAACCTGCTCGCAGACGGTTTCGCCGTCACAGCGTCCGATGTGGTGACTGCCGATGTCCTCCCGGTGTACCGCGCGCAGCTCCCGGACTGCTTCATCGTGCACCTGTCGATCACCGTCGACGAGGCCCGCGCGCGATCGACCACCCGCCCGGTGTACATCACCGACGAGGAGTTCGAGCTGCTGCACCGGATGGTCGCGGTCCCGCCCGCCGTGGACGTCGTCATCGACGTCACGGACATGACGGTGGACGAGCAGATCGATCGGATACGCGACGCCTGGGTCAGTGGTGCGCACGGCGCCCGGTAGGAGCGAGATCGGTCCTCCTCGCCGGCCGCCGGCTGGTCCGTCACACGTCAGATGATGCGATCGCCCATGTGGGTCCGGAACTGATCGACGCTCTTCACGTCGTGATCGATGACGGCGAAGTAGACCTCGACGCTCGGCATCCGACTGCCATCGCGCCAGAGCCAGCGTCGCTCCCGTTTGATCTCGAGCACCGCGGCCTGCACATCGGGGTCGATGCGTGGCTGCAGCGTGCGGAGGTGCAGTAAGTCGGGTTGTCGATCGGGCTCGTCGATGAACCACACGTCGACGCTCCAGACGACGTCGTCGGCGTCCGCAGCCTCGAGTCGCACGTAGATGCCATCCGGGTAACGCGGATCGACGTTCCATCGCCCCGTGTCGTTCCGGATGAGCACTTCACGCACCTGAGCGTTGGCCGCGATTCCTCCCGCGAACCTCGAGATGGCCCGCACGGTCTCAGGGCCAAGGTCGGCAACGGTCACCGTGAGATCGAGGTCGTGCGCGACCATCGTCCGCAAAGCCGCTGCGCCGACAAGCGAAACGCTGCCGATCGCGCCGAGGCGGTCGTCCAGTCCGAGGCTCCATCTGAGTGCACCAGCGGCGCTCCGCAGCGCGGCTTCTCCTTCGTCCCACTCGTCAGGCACAGCCGGATCCTACTGTCGTGAGCAGTCCCCGGACGGTGCGCTACAGTCGTCACCAGAGGGAAAAAACCCGCTCTGCTCCGGCGGATCGGATCGCACACGCGTCTCACGGGAGTCGCCACTTCTTCATCGAAGGAGTCCGCCCGTGCTCGATCAAACCCCCGTGTCCGACCTCGTCATCCGTCCGCCGTTCGATGCCGAACTCGCCGTGTTCCTCACCGCGCTCGAAGCCCGCGGCCCCTTCACCATCACCGAGGAGATGCTGCCCCACATGCGGCAGCTCGACGTGCCCGAGGAGGTCCTCGACGAACGCCTGCGGTCGCGCGGGTACCAACGGCGGAACGTCACGGTTCCCGGCCACCTCGGTGACCCGATCGACCTCGCGATCATCGACCGCATCGAGCGCACCGGCACGACCGCGGCCGTCTACACGATCCACGGCGGGGGCATGGTGTTCGGGCACCACCTCGGGAACCTCGACGGCTACGACGACTGGCTCCTCGACCACGACGTCGTCCTCGTCAGCGTCGACTACCGGCTCGCACCCGAGCACCCGGACCCCTACCCGGTCGAGGACTGCTACGCAGGCCTGGTCTGGGTGGCCGAGCACGCCGCCGAGCTCGACATCGACCCGGCACGGATCGTCATCGCGGGACAGAGCGCCGGCGGCGGCCTCGCAGCAGGAACGGCGCTCCTCGCACGCGACAGGAAGGGGCCGGAGCTGATGGCACAGATCCTCGTGTCCCCGATGCTCGACGATCGCGACGACACCGTGTCCACCATGCAGATCGACGGCGTCGGGGTCGCAGACCGTCGGATGACCCGCTTCGGCTGGGATGCGTACCTCGGGGATCGCCGCGCCACGGCCGACGTGTCCGTCTCCGCCGCGCCGGCTCGTGCGACGGACCTGTCCGGGCTCCCGAAGACCTACATCGATTGCGGCAGCGCCGAGGTGTTCCGGGACGAGGACGTCGCCTACGCCAGTCGCCTCTGGGCATCCGGTGTCGACGCAGAGCTGCACGTCTGGCCCGGGGCGTTCCACGGCTTCACGAGCATGGTGCCCGACGCCGCGATCTCGAGGACCGCGACCGCAGCCCTCGCGGACTGGACCACGCGACTGCTCGGCGCTCCGTCCCCGATCGCGCCCTAGGCTTGTCGGATGCTCTCCCGACGCGAAGCGGCCATCCGGCTCGACATCCCCCTCGAGATGGCGACCCATCACGGGATCCCCGCACG
The DNA here is from genome assembly GCA_029959665.1 of Microbacteriaceae bacterium PS02333. Classification (GTDB taxonomy): domain Bacteria; phylum Actinomycetota; class Actinomycetes; order Actinomycetales; family Microbacteriaceae; genus Curtobacterium; species Curtobacterium guangdongense. The sequence goes on along the minus strand of JASCOI010000126.1, from coordinate 3,339 downwards.
CCTGAGCGAAGCGGAGCTCGAGGCGATCGAGCAGGACCCGCCCGCCTGGCTCGTGCAGTCCCGCGCGAACCGCACGGGGAAGAAGAAGGTCTGGGTCAGTCTCGAGTGCGTGGTCTGCGGGTACGCGGAGGACGCCCGGCCGAAGAAGTGGTGGCCGGACTGGGACTACCTGATGTGCGACTACCACGCGACGTACCAGGCCCCGGACCCGACTGCGGGGCTGACCCGTCGCGAGGTCGAGGGCATCGGCAGCAGGTTCGTCGCCCTCGTCGACGAGAAGCCGTAGCGGGGATCGGGACCGGCGGGGCGGACGCGCACCGAGCCTCCTGTCCGGACGGTCGGCCGTGTCGGACGCACGCCGGTAGGATCGGTGACCATGGTCGAACTGGACTTCACCGAGCAGCTCTCCGCACTCCGAGAGACCTTCGGCAACATCCGCTCGGTGGTCGACGTCGACCGCCTGGAGCGTGACATCGCCGATCTCAGCGAGCAGGCGGGTGCCCAGGACCTCTGGGACGACGTCGAGCACGCGCAGCAGGTGACGAGCGCGCTCTCGCACCGGCAGTCGGAGCTCAAGAAGATCACCGACACCGAGCGGCGCATCGACGACCTCGAGGTGCTGGTCGAGATGGCGAACGAGGCCGACGACCAGGACTCCGCCGACGAGGCCGCCGCCGAGCTCAAGGCGATCACCAAGACGATGGGCGACCTCGAGGTGCAGACGCTCCTCGACGGCGAGTACGACGACCGTCCCGCCGTCATCACGATCCGCGCAGGTGCCGGTGGTGTCGACGCGGCGGACTTCGCCGAGATGCTCATGCGCATGTACCTGCGGTACGCCGAGCAGCACGGCTACAAGACGACCGTGATGGACACGTCCTACGCCGAAGAAGCGGGGATCAAGTCGGCGACGTTCGAGGTGGACGCCCCGCACGCGTTCGGCACGCTGTCGGTCGAGGCCGGCACGCACCGACTGGTCCGGATGTCGCCGTTCGGTGCCGCCGGCAAGCGCCAGACGTCCTTCGCAGCCGTCGAGGTCATCCCGCTCATGCCGGAGACCGCCGTCATCGACATCCCGGAGAACGACATCCGCGTGGACGTCTTCCGCTCGTCGGGGCCTGGTGGGCAGTCGGTCAACACGACGGACTCCGCGGTGCGCCTGACGCACATCCCGACCGGCACCGTCGTCTCGATGCAGAACGAGAAGTCGCAGATCCAGAACCGTGCTGCGGCCATGCGCGTGCTGCAGTCGCGCCTGCTCCTCCTGAAGAAGGAGGAGGAGAACGCGAAGAAGAAGGAGCTCGCCGGCAACATCACGGCGAGCTGGGGCGACCAGATCCGCTCGTACGTCCTGGCGCCGTACCAGATGGTCAAGGACCTCCGCAGCGAGCACGAGGTGAACAACCCCTCAGCGGTGTTCGACGGCGACCTGGACGGGTTCATCAACGCCGGCATCCGCTGGCGGAAGCAATCCGTGGAGTCCTGAGCCCGATCGCGCCGCGCGCCTGGCTTGCTTTCCAAGCGGGGCGACCTACCCTGATCCGGTCATGATCAAATTCGACCAGGTCACCAAGGTGTACTCGGGCAACCCGAGTCCAGCGCTCGACAACATCACCCTCGAGATCCTCAAGGGCGAGTTCGTCTTCCTCGTCGGCGCGTCCGGCTCCGGGAAGTCGAGCTTCCTGCGCCTCGTGCTCAAGGAGGAGAAGCCGTCCCGCGGGCAGATCCACGTGCTCGGCCAACGCCTCGGCGCCCTGTCCTCGCGGAAGGTGCCGTACTTCCGACGGAACCTCGGCGTGGTCTTCCAGGACTTCCGACTCCTGCCGAACAAGACCGTCTTCGACAACGTCGCGTTCTCGCTGCAGGTCATCGGCAAGAGCAAGGGCTTCATCAGCGAGGCCGTGACCGACGTGCTCAAGCTCGTCGGGCTGAACGGCAAGGCGACCCGCATGCCGCACGAGCTCTCCGGTGGTGAGCAGCAGCGCGTTGCGATCGCCCGTGCCGTCGTGAACAAGCCGTCGGTGCTCCTCGCGGACGAGCCGACCGGCAACCTCGACCCGACGACCTCGGCGGGCATCATGGCGCTCCTCGAACGCATCAACCAGGGAGGCACCACCGTGCTCATGGCGACGCACGACGCCAGCATCGTGAACCAGATGCAGCGCCGGGTCATCGAGCTCTCCGGCGGCACCGTCCTCCGCGACGAGCAGTCCGGCGGGTACCAGACCCAGGCGCTCCCGACCATCCAGCAGGCCGGCGTCTCGAACACCACCGGCATCCAGACCATCCCGGGGCTCATCCGATGAGGCTCGGGCTCGTCATGTCCGAGGTCGGTTCCGGCCTCCGACGCAATGCCTCGATGGTCGTCTCGGTCGTCCTGGTCACCTTCATCTCGCTGACCTTCGTCGGCACCGCGATCCTGCTCCAGATGCAGATCAACCAGATGAAGGGGTACTGGTACGACCGGGCACAGGTCGCGGTGTACCTCTGCACGGACACCGACACCACGGGGAACTGCACGGGTGCGAAGGCGACCGACGACCAGCGGAAGCAGGTCGAGGAGCAGCTCAAGGGCTCGACGCTCGCGCCGTACATCGAGAAGACGTACTACGAGGACCAGCAGCAGGCGTACGACCGCTTCAAGCAGCAGTTCAAGGACTCGCCTGCCACGGAGTTCGTCAAGCCCGAGTACCTCAACGAGACGTACTGGGTGAACCTCAAGAACCCGTCGCAGGCCGACGTCCTGCAGGAGAGCCTGTCGAAGGTCGCCGGCGTGCAGAGCGTGGTCGACCAGCGCGGCTACCTGCAACCGATCTTCAACCTGTTGAACGCGTCCTCGTACACGGCCATCGGCATCGCGGCGCTCATGCTCGTCGCGGCCGTCCTGCTGATCGCGACGACGATCCGGTTGTCGGCGTTCAGTCGACGGCGGGAGCTCGGCATCATGCGACTCGTGGGTGCGTCGAACCGGTTCATCCAGACACCCTTCGTGCTCGAGGGGGTGATCGCGGCGGCCATCGGAGCGGTCCTGGCCGGTGGTGCGATCACCGCTGTGGTCTGGTTCTTCGTCCGCAACTACCTGACGAAGCGGTTCTCCGGCACTGCGTTCATCGGGATGAGCGACGCGGCGGTCGTCGTGCCGGCGGTGATCGTCATCGGGGTGGTCCTCGCGGCGGTCTCGGCGTCGATCGCGATCCGCCGGTACCTCAAGGTCTAGCCGAACGGTCCGTGCCGCGCGGCCGCGTGGCTGCGCGGACTGGCACCACGCGGACGGGGGGGGCGCCCGGGCGCGGGGGCCCCCCGCCCGGGGGTGGGAGTAGGGTTGGGGGGCCCCCCCCC
>JASCOI010000125.1 GCA_029959665.1 Microbacteriaceae bacterium PS02333 | reverse complement strand
CGACCGGGACATCGATGACCGGCGGGCCGACAGGCACACCATACACACAGTGGCGGGGAGGCCCGCCGGACGATGTCGGTCCGGTCGATCGGCGGGGGTCCGCCGGGGACCGGCGACCGCGGTCGCCCCGAGACGGAGCGGACCGGACCGGAGCTCGACGACGACGCGGACGAACGCGCCGCTCGTCGAGCAACCGGCGAGGTCCGCGCCGCCGCGCCTGGCCACCCGCGACGCGGCGTCGCACGGCGCACCGGACACCAGCCCGACGGCGGCCGCCGCGCCGGCGAGCGCGGCCGCGTCCGCCGTCGACTGTGCGCGGACGGACGCGACCCGACCACCGGCAGCGGTGAGCACCGCGCCGACGACGATCGTGACCGCGGCGACGACGGCGACGAGCAAGACCGTCGCCGACCCGCGATCGTTCACCGGCCGCCCGTCGCCGCGCACGACGCACCACGAAGGGTGATCGCCGCGAGCGGCCCCGGTCCAGACCGGCGTTCGGCGACGACGCACACGAGTTCGTCTGACCGCGTCACGGCGCTCGTCGCTCCAGGGGCGATCCCGGCGAGCGCCGCTCGAGCCGCAGCGTCGTCGTCACGGCCGTACGCCCTGGCGGCAGTGGCTGCGGCGGACTGGAGCCGTCCCTGCCCGTCGACGAGCACGACGCCCCCGATGGCCAGCGACACGACCACCGCGAACACGGGGAGCGCAACCGCGAACTCGACGGTGACCGCCCCGCGGTCGTCGGAGCAGCGCTCACAGTGACAGGGCGCCACGGACGAGCTCGGTCAGGATCGACTGGACCTCCCCGGAGCGCATCACCGCGACGAGCACCCCCGCGAACGCCACGGCGGCGAGGATGACGACGGCGTACTCGGCGGTCGCGGAGCCGCGGTCGTCGCGGAGCCGGGCAGCGAGTCCCAAAGTCCGGCGGACTGGTGCGGACGGTGGGTTCGGTCGTTCGGTCATGATGGGGTCCCTTCTGATCTGGTGCACCCAGCCTCGCGAGCATCCGTCCGGGCCGGGCGGCGAGCGCCGAACCCGTGGAGCGATCACCCCGTTCCGTTCACGGTGGAGGAGAGGATCCCGACGACGACGGGCACCACCCCGACGAGGACGAACGCCGGCAGGACGCAGGTCCCGAGCGGCAGCACGAGCCGCACCGCGAGCCGCTCCGCCACCGCGAGCGACTCCGACGCGACGTCGTCCCGCAGGTCCTCGGCCGCGCTGCGCAGGAGTGCTGCGGCCGGCACCCCTGCGCGCCGTGCGAGGTCGAGCACCTCGCCGAGTCGTCGTCGTTCCGTCGTGTCATCGGCGTACGGCAGGGCCGCGCGCACGGCGTCCCCCGCACCGGACCACGACCCGCCGCCGGACAGTGCCACGGCCCAGGCGTCCAGCAGCACGCCGGGGATCCGGCCGGTGGGCGTCGCTGCGCGGACGAGTCTTGCCGACCAGGCCCGGCCGACCCCGACGAACAGCGCGGCACCGGTGCAGCACGCCCAGCCGATCGGCGTCCCCGTGAGCACACCGATCGTGTCGATCCCCCACAGCGATCCCAGCAGCAGTCCGAGCACCGGCAACGCGAGGACCACGTTCGCGCTCGTCCGTGGCCCGGCGAGCGCCACCCGGACGGCTCGGTCTCCTGCCGCTGCCCGCCGGAGGGCCGCCGCCAGGGCGCGGAGCGTCGGCGCGACCGGCGCACCGGTCCTGGTGGCGACCGTCGTGACGGCGCGCACGTCCTCCCAGGCGGGACCGGCGACCACGGGCGGGCCGGCCGCTGCCGCGAGCGCCCATGCCCGCGACGGCGGGACCCCTGCGGCGACGAGCGTCGCGACACGGTCGAGCAAGCGAGCCGCTCCCACCGCATCAGCACCACCCCGACGAGCAGGACGCGTCATCCGCGTCGACCCGACCGCCCGGTGCCGGCGACCACGGGTTCGACGGTGAGCCGCCCTGCCGGGTCGACCCCGAGCCTCCCGGCCGCTGCGAGCCGACGCACACCCCGCCGACGCTCCACGTGGAGGACCAGGTCGAACGCACTGACCGCCTGCCGGGACAGCACGGTCGGCCCGAGCCCGGCGAGCGCGCCGAGCGCCTCGAGGCGGGCCGGGACGTCGTCGAGACCGTTCGCGTGGACCGTGCCGGCGCCACCGTCGTGTCCGGTGTTCAGTGCGGACATGAGCTCGCGGACCTCTGCCCCACGGCACTCCCCCAACACGATCCGGTCCGGACGCATCCGGAGGGACTCGCGGACGAGCCGGTCGAGACCGAGGGCTCCGGCGCCCTCGGCGTTGGCCTGCCGCGATTCGAGCGACACCACGTGCGGGTGGGCGATCCGGAGTTCCGCGACGTCCTCCACCGTCACGATTCGCTCGTCGCGCGGCACGGTGGCCAGCATCGCGGCAAGGAGCGTCGTCTTCCCGCTGCCGGTCGCCCCGGACACGAGCACGTTGCGGCGGCGGTGGACGGCGTCCTCCACGAATCCGCGGGGCACACGCTCGAACGTCCCGCTCCGCTCGAGCGCGTCGAGCGTCGGCGGTGCACCACGGGGCAGGCGGAGGGACAGCGTCGTGCCCCGCACGGAGACCGGCGCCAGGACGACGTGCACCCGGATCCCGTCACCGTGCCGGACGTCCGCCACCGGCGTGCTCTCGTCGACGTGCCGGCCCCCGAGCGCGACCAGGCGTGTCGCGAGTTCGCGTGTCCGTTCCTCGTCCAGCACGATCCCGGAGTCGACCAGCCCGTCGCCCCGGTCGAGCCACACGCCCAGACCGCCGGAGACCAGCACGTCGGTCACCGTGTCGTCCGCCACGAGCGGAGCGAGTTCTTCGAACTCGATCGCGTCGATTCCCCGTCGGGCGCGTCGAGGCACGGCTGCACCCGGGAGGAACGGCGAGGGGACGGCGCGGTGGCGGTGCATCTGCGGAACGCTAGGTCCCCGTGACGCCGCGCTCGCCGCTCGCCACGAATCGCGGAGGCCGGGCTCGTCATCCACACCAGTGGACAGTTTTGTCCCCCGATCACAATGCACGTACCCCGGAGCACCCGGCGGCCGGTCGACACCGCGGAAGCACGTGCACGACGCGAACACGCACCACCGGAGGCACCGCGGTGCTCGCCCGCCGCCGACCGAGGTCCATGCAGCAGCATGGACCGGTCTGTCCACCGTTCCGCGGACGGACGCGGATCGCCCCCGACGAATCCGGTCCGTCGTGCGACGCTGCACGGCGGACCGGTCCGGGGAAAAGAAGAGGCGGCACCGGTTGGGGGGAACAGGTGCCGCCAGGACAACGGAGGATTGGGGGGAATCCGATCCGATGCCGCCGGAAACGAGTCCGGCGGGATCTACTGTACCCCACGACGAGCCCCTGCGGGCAACCCCGACGCGCCGCGTCCTCACCGAATCCCTCCGACCGGAAGGAGAACCCACCGACGGATCACGGGTTCCACGGCCCGGAACGCCCCGACAGCCCCACGCACGACGGCCCCACGCCGAGGGGTAGTCTCCGTTTGCACCCCCGGACGCAACGACGCGAAAGGACATCGATGTCCACTCCGACCAACGTCGACGAACGACACGACGACGGCCACCACGACGACAGCAACACCTTCCCGCCGCCCCCGGAGTTCGTCGCGGACGCCGTCGCGGACCAGGGTCTGCACGACGCCGCCGCGGCCGACCGCGAAGCGTTCTGGGCCGAGCAGTCCACGAGCCTCCTGGACTGGCGCACACCGTTCACGCGGACCCTCGACTGGTCCGGGGCGCCGTTCGCGAAGTGGTTCGACGACGGCACGCTGAACGTCGCCGAGAACTGCCTCGACCGACACGTCCGTGCCGGCAACGGGGACCGGGTGGCGATCCACTTCGAGGGCGCTCCCGGCGACACCCGGCGCATCACCTACGCCGAGCTCACCGCCGACGTGCAGCGCGCGGCGAACATGCTGACGGACCTCGGTGTCGAGCAGGGCGATCGCGTCGTCGTCTACATGCCGCTCATCCCCGAGGCCGTCGTCACGATGCTCGCGGTCGCCCGCATCGGCGCCGTGCACTCCGTCGTGTTCGGCGGGTTCAGCGCCGAGAGCCTCCGCGCCCGCATCGAGGACGCCGGCGCGAAGCTCGTCGTCACCGCGGACGGCGGCTGGCGACGCGGGGCCGTCGCCCCGCTGAAGCCCGCAGTCGACGAAGCCCTGCAGGGCGAGGGCACCGACAGCGTCGAGCACGTCGTCGTCGTCAAGCGCGGCGGCAACGACATCGCGTGGAACGACCGCGATCTCTGGTGGCACGACGAGTTCGCCAAGGCGGCCCCGACCCACGAGCCGCAGGCCTTCCCCGCGGAGAACCCGCTCTTCATCCTCTACACGTCGGGCACGACCGGGAAGCCGAAGGGCATCGTGCACACCTCGGGCGGCTACCTCACGCAGGCCGCGTACACGCACAAGAACGTGTTCGACATGCACCCGGGCAAGGACGTCTACTGGTGCACCGCCGACATCGGCTGGATCACCGGGCACACGTACGTCGTCTACGGCCCGCTCGCGAACGGCGTGACGCAGGTCCTCTACGAGGGCACCCCGGATGAGCCGAAGCCCGGCCGCTGGTGGGACCTCGTCGACGCGTACGGCGTGACGGTCCTCTACACGGCGCCGACCGCGGTCCGCGCCGCCATGAAGGGCGGGCGCCAGGTCCCGGACGCCCGCAGTCTCGACACCCTGCGACTCCTCGGCAGCGTCGGCGAACCGATCAACCCCGAGGCGTGGCACTGGTTCCGCCAGGTGATCGGGCACGACCGCACGCCGATCGTGGACACGTGGTGGCAGACCGAGACCGGTGCGATCATGATCTCCGCGCTGCCCGGTGTGACGAAGCTCAAGCCGGGCGCAGCACAGACCCCGCTGCCCGGGATCGTCGCCGAGATCGTCGACGAGGACGGGCACCGCGCCGACCCTGGTGAGAGCGGCTACCTCACCATCACCGAGCCGTGGCCGTCGATGGCGCGCGGCATCTGGGGTGACCCGGACCGGTTCGTCGAGACGTACTGGGACCGCTTCCCCGGCCGGTACTTCGCCGGCGACGGTGCGCGGCTCGACGGGCAGGGCGACATCTGGGTGCAGGGCCGGGTCGACGACGTCATGAACGTCTCCGGACACCGGCTCTCCACCGCGGAGATCGAGTCGGCACTGGTCGGACACGAGGGGGTGGCCGAGGCGGCCGTCGTCGGCGCAGCAGACGAGACCACGGGTCAGGCGATCGTCGCGTTCGTGATCCTGACGTCCGAAGCGGCCGAGGGCGTCGACCGCGACGCCGTCACCGCCGAGCTCCGCGCCTGGGTCGGCACGCGCATCGGTGCGATCGCGAAGCCGCGGCAGATCACGATCGTGCCGGAACTGCCGAAGACCCGGTCGGGCAAGATCATGCGCCGGCTCCTCCGCGACGCGGCGGAGGGCCGCCGCATCGGCGACACGACGACGTTGGCCGACCCGACGATCATGGCGACCATCGCGGAACTCATGTAGTCCCGTCCACGCGAGCAGGGCCTCCAGTACTGACTGGAGGCCCTGCTCGCGTTCCCTGCGTCGGTTGCTGCCGTCAGACGGTCAGCTCCACCACCAGCTCGACCTCGACCGGCGCGTCCAGCGGGAGCACCGCGACGCCCACCGCGCTCCGCGCGTGCACGCCGGCGTCGCCGAAGACCTCGCCGACGAGCGTCGACGCGCCGTTGGCGACGCCCGGCTGGCCCGTGAACGACGGGTCGGACGCGACGAACACGGTGACCTTGACGACGCGGGCGACGTGCTCGAGCGATCCGGCGACGGACCGCACGGCCGCGAGCGCGTTGAGCGCCGCCTGCCGCGCCTGGGCCGTCGCGGTCTCCGCGTCGACGTCCGAGCCGACCTTGCCGGTCACCGGCAGCGCGCCGTCGACGAAGGGCAGCTGCCCTGCCGTGTAGACGTACTGCTTGGTCACGACCGCCGGGACGTACGCGGCGACGGGAGCCGCGACGGTCGGGATCTCCAGGCCGAGTTCGGCGAGACGTGCCGCGACGGTCATGCGTCGGCCTTCGGGCGCCTCAGGTACGCGACGAGCCCGCCCTCGGGGCCGGTGACGACCTGGACCAGCTCCCAGCCCTCGTCGCCGAAGTTGTTGAGGATGGCGGTGGTGTTGTGGATGATCAACGGCGTCGTGAGGTATTCCCAGCGAGTCATGCGGTTCCTTGCCAGCCTTCGAGTCGGAGGTGTCGTTTAGGCTGCATCCTATGTCTGCCCAGAAGACGTCTGCCTCGCGGACCAAGCCCGTCTCTGCAGTCGGCGCCTTCATCGGATTCGTCGGCTTCAGTGTGCTCGCCGGACTCCTGGTCACCATCGGTGTCACCCCGGCCATCGCCGTCGCCGGTGTCACCACGACCTCGACCATCGGCGTGTTCGAGTCGCTGCCCGAGTACATCGAGATCGGCGACCTGCCGCAGCGCAACGAGGTCCTCGCGTACCAGGGCGGCCAGCCGGTCCACCTGGCGACGGTCTACGACCAGAACCGTCAGGAACTGAAGTTCGACCAGATCAGCGACCAGCTGAAGAACGCCGCGATCGATGGCGAGGACAAGCGCTTCTACGACCACGGCGGCGTCGACATGACCTCGCTCGTGCGTGCCGGTGTCGGCTCCCTCGCCGGCGGCCTCGGCGAGTCGGGTGGTGGTTCCACCCTGACGATGCAGCTCGTCCGCAACATCAAGATGCAGCAGGCCCTCGAGCTCCCGACGCTGGAAGAGCAGCAGAAGGCGTACAACGACGCCGTCGAGCAGACCATCCCCCGCAAGCTCGAGGAGATGAAGCTCGCGATCGGGCTCGCGAAGAAGTACACCCACAAGCAGATCCTCACCGGGTACCTCAACATCGCGTACTTCGGCGACCAGACCTACGGCGTGCAGGCAGCCGCGCAGCACTACTTCAACAAGGACGCCACCGACCTCACCCCGCAGGAAGCCGCGTCCATCCTGGCGATCGTCCAGTCGCCGAACACCAGGAACCTGTCCGACCCGAAGTACTACGACGCCAACGTCGCCCGTCGCGACGTCATCCTCAAGTCGATGTACGCGCAGAAGCACCTGACGAAGGAGCAGTTCGACGCAGCCATCGCGTCGAAGCCGGCGGACTACGTGCACCTCACCGCGCCGACCCAGGGCTGCAAGGCCGCCGCCGGCAACGGTTCGCAGTTCTTCTGCGACTACGCGGTGCAGGTCGTCAAGGAGATGTCGCAGCTGGGCTCCTCGCAGAAGGAGCGGAACGCGGCCTGGCGCAATGGTGGGTACACGGTCCAGACCACGCTGAACCTCGACCTCAACAACCAGCAGAAGGACCTCATCGACAGCTACGCGCCCAACACCGAGGCGCGGTTCAAGCTCGGCGGCACGATCGACTCGGTCGAAGCCGACACCGGGCGGGTGCTGACGATGGTCCAGAACAAGAACTACAACCAGCTGGCCGGGTGCGACGTGCAGGGGGCCGATCCGAACGCGTGTGCGCCGTCGACGGACTCCGGCATCAACTTCAACGTCGACTCGAAGTACGGCGGTGGCGAAGGGTTCCAGACCGGCTCGACGTTCAAGCCGTTCACGCTGCTGAACTGGATCCAGAACGGGCACGGCCTCAACGAGATCGTGAACGGGACCCCGCGGACCTTCACCTACTTCAACCAGTGCGGTGAGCGCATGGGTGTCAACTACCCCGTGAAGAACGACGCGCCGGGCGAGGGCGGCAACATGACCGTCGAGAACGCCACGTACCGCTCGATCAACAACTCCTACGTGCAGATGGCGCAGAAGCTCGACTACTGCGACATCCGGAAGACGGCCGAGAGCCTCGGCGTGCACCTCGCCGCCCCGCGCGCGACGTCCGCCGAGTACGCCGACGACATGTCGCAGAAGACGACCACCGACATCCGGACGAACGCGTCGGCCGTCCTCGGCACGAACTACATCGCGCCGCTGACGATGGCCGCTGCCTACGCCGGAATCGCGAACAACGGCACGTTCTGCCGGCCCATCGCGATCGACAACGTCACGAACGCCGAGGGCAAGTCGCTCGGTGGCCAGCCGAAGGAATGCACGCAGGCCATCGACCCCACCGTCGCGAAGACGGCGATCTACGCCCTCAAGAAGGTGCTCACGATCGGTACCGCCGGCGGCGGACGGACTCCGGACGGGTTCGACGAGTTCGGCAAGACCGGTACGACCGACGACGCCGACCAGATCTGGCTCATCGGTGCCACCACCAAGGTCGCCACCGCGACCTGGCTCGGCAACATCGAGGGCAAGACCAGCCTCCGCAAGATGGCGGGCCCGCGCGGCACCTACTCCCTCGTCCGCACCGCGCTGTGGCGTCAGGCGCAGTCGATCGTGAACGCCGCGTACCCGGGCGGACAGTTCGAGGCGCCGTCCGCGTCGTCGATCCGCGGCAACAGCATCGCCGTGCCCAACGTCGCGGGGAAGACCACGGACGAGGCACGTGCCGCGATCAGTGGTGCCGGTTTCACGTACGTCGACGGCGGGACGCAGCCGGGTCCGGGCACGGCCGGGACGGTGCAGACGACGTCTCCGGCCGCCGGCTCCGCGCTGTCGAAGGGCTCGAGCGTCACGGTCTACACGACGGACGGTTCCCAGTCGACGGTGCCGGAGGTGGCGGGCAAGTCCGTCGGTGACGCCCGCTCGGCACTGAACGGCGCCGGGTTCGGCAACGTGAACGTCTCCGACCAGTACCAGCCGGGAGACGGCAAGAACCAGTGCAAGGTCGCCGCGGTGGACCCGGGCGCGAACACCGCCGCGTCGAAGGACACCACGATCAACCTCACCCTGTTCGGCAACAAGGACGGCAAGGCCCCCAAGGACTGCAAGTGAGTCGCGGCCGGGCAGCGCTCGGCGTCCTCGCAGCGGGCGCTGCGGTCGGCGCCGGCGCGGCGGCGTGGGGCACGCTCGTCGAGCGGCGACGGTTCGCGATCCGCTGGGAGACGATGCCGATCCTGCCGCCGGGATCGCGTGACGTCGTCGTCCTGCACCTGTCCGACATCCACATGGCGCCGTGGCAGGCGGACAAGCAGCAGTGGCTCCGCGACCTGAGCCTGGTCGAGCCGGACTTCGTCGTGAACACCGGCGACAACCTCGGGCACCCGACGGCGAACGCAGCGGTCGAGTACGCGCTCGAGCCGTTCCGCGGCGTCCCCGGTGCCTTCGTCTACGGCTCGAACGACTTCTACGGCCCCTCCCCCCGGAACCCGTTGAAGTACTTCGGCGGTCCGAGCCGGATGCACGCGTCCGCGAAACCGGTCGACCTCGACATCGAACGGCAGACCGCGTTCTTCGAGTCGCTGGGCTGGCTCGACCTCAACGACAAGGCACACGCGATCGAGGTCCGTGGCTCCCGCTTCGAGCTCTTCGGTACGTCCGACGCACACCGCGACTGGGACCGCCTCGACCTCCTCCCGACGAACGTGGACGAGATGCGCGGCGACGTGCCCTGGTCCGAGGACGAAGACGGTCCGGCACCGGTGTCGATCGGCGTCACGCACGCGCCGTACCGTCGCGTACTCGACGCGTTCGTCCGGCAGGGTGCCGACGCGATCTTCGCCGGGCACACGCACGGCGGGCAGGTGGCCGTCCCCGGCGTCGGTGCCCTCGTCACGAACTGCGACCTTCCCCGCAAGTACGCCAGTGGCCTCCACCGCTGGCAGAACCGGACGCATTGGGCCTGGCTGCAGGTCTCGGCCGGCATCGGGACGTCGATCTACGCGCCGGTGCGGTTCGCGTGCCGCCCGGAGGCGGTCGTCGTCACCCTGACCGCCCGCGTCTGACCCGCCGCTCCAGCTCGATCAGAGCGTCGCGCAGCCCACGGAGACCTGCATCGCGGTGTGTCCGCCACTGCCCGGCGCGCAGAGCACGCGCCAGGTCCCGCGCCCCACGATCCCGTCGATCGTGATCCACGACCGGCTCTGGACCACCCGGACACGGCCCTCGGTGAGCGCACCGAACCGTTTGTCGACGACGAGGGGCGCCTGCCCGTAGCGGAAGCGGTCGTAGTTGAGCAGCGACTGCAGGCGCACGACGCAGAACTCGTCGTCGATCCCCGCGCGCAGGACCTTCGACACGCACCCGGCCGGTGCCGCGGAGGCCGAGGACGGGGCGGTGATGAGGGGTATCACCGTGGCGATGGCGGTCACCACGAGGACGGCGAACAGTCGTACGCGTCGGTTCAGGGTCACGGGCTCATCCTGGCCGATGTGGAATGTGACATGCAACCGGATGCAACGGGTTTTGCCGTCGTGGTCGTGAGCACCCCGGATCATCCGCTAGACTTCTGCAGGTCGCTTCACGAAGTGACCAGCACACCTCGGGGTGTGGCGCAGCTTGGTAGCGCGCCTCGTTCGGGACGAGGAGGTCGCAGGTTCAAATCCTGTCACCCCGACAGAGGAAGGCCCCGCTCCGGTCCGGAGCCGGGCGTCGGCCGGGGGGGGGGGCCCCGGTTGCCCGGGCCCC
>JASCOI010000124.1 GCA_029959665.1 Microbacteriaceae bacterium PS02333 | reverse complement strand
GCCCCGGCGAACGCCGGGGCCCTTCGTGTGTGCGCTGCCGCTAGTTGCGGGAGCTGCTCGCGATGATGGCGAGGATGCGCAGGATCTCGAGGTACAGCCAGACGAGCGTCACGATGAGGCCGAACGCTGCTGTCCAGCCGTAGATGCGCGGGGCACCGCGCTCGACACCGGTCTTGATCTGGTCGAAGTCGAGGATGAGCGAGTACGCGGCCATGATGACCACGAAGACGCCGATCAGCACACCCCACGGAATGCCGAACAGGAAGCTCGGCGCACCCATGAGTCCGAATGCGGTGTTCGTTACACCCGTCCACATGAGGACGAGGTTCACGAGCGAGAACGCCATGTACCCGACCATCGCGATGAGGAAGAACCGGGTCGCCTTCGGCGTGGCACGGACCTTGCCCGAGCGGAAGAGCAGCAGCGTCACGAAGAACACGCCGAGGGTGCCGAACACCGCCTGCGGGACGATGCCCTCGAAGATGGTGCTGTAGAAGCCGGAGATGCCACCGACGAAGAGTCCCTCGAAGAACGCGTACGCGAGCACGAGGCCGGCGGACGGCTTCTTCTTGAAGGTGTTCACGAGCGCCAGGACGAACCCGATTATCGCGCCGGCGATCCAGACGATCGGGGGGAGGTTCCACCCGGCGACCGCACCGACGATGAGCACGCCGAACGCCATGAGCGTCTTGACGATCGTGTCTTCGTACGACATGCGGTCGGTGTCGACCGTGCTCGCCGACGGACGGTCGTACATGTGCTGCAGCTGCTCGGGCGTCATGCCCGCCGACTGCTGCGGGGTCTGGCCCCATCCGGCCTGCTGCGAGTTGGCGCCGGCGCCCCAAGCGTTCCGGCCCGCGTCGTTGAAGGCGGGGGACTGGTCGAAACCGGGCTTGAAAGCCATGGTGTCCTCGTGATTCCTCTGAATTCGGGTCGTCGAGCGGGAACGATGGACCGTTCCTTCGCGTCCTCTCAGCCTAGGTGTGCGTCGCGCCGAAAGGCTGAGGATTCGCGGCGAGCGGACGCCGGTGCGGGCATCCGTGCATGCACTCTACGGGCGCGGGCTGCGGGATGGGTCGGTGCGCGTCGGGAGTTCACCGTGCACGTCGCGAGCCGACGCGGCGGGTAGAGCCACGTGACGAGTGCGACCGAGATCGTCATGAGCAGCAGCCACGCCACGGTCTTCGTCGGTGCCCGTGGGTACATCGCGTGCACATCGGGACGAAGGCGTTGACACGAGTAAACCCGCGCAGCCACAATGGTCGAGCAACGACGCACACCCACCCAAGGAGCCAGCATGACGTTCACCCTCGGCATGGTCGGAGCCGGCCAGTTCGCCAGCCACTTCGCGACCCTGTTCGACAAGCACCCCGGCATCTCCGACGTCTACGCCACGGACGTCATCCCGGAGCGCGCCGAGCACCTCGTCGACGAGCTCGCCCTCGCCGGGACCTTCCCGAGCTTCGAGGCGATGCTCGCGAGCCCGGACGTCGACGCCGTCGCGATCTTCACCCAGCGCTGGACGCACGGACCGCTCGTGCTGCAGGCACTGCGTGCGGGCAAGCACGTGTACTCGGCCGTCCCGATGGCGACCGCGCTGACCGAGATCGAGTCGATCATCGCCGCGGTGCAGGAGACCGGGCTCACCTACATGATGGGCGAGACGAGCCAGTACAACCCGGCGACGGTGTTCGCGCGGCAGAAGGCAGAGCAGGGTGCGTTCGGCCGTGTGTTCTACGCCGAGGGTGACTACGTCCACGACATGGACCTCGGCTTCTACGACGCGTACAAGTACAGCGGCGGCGACGGGTGGAAGGCCACGGCGAGCTACCCGCCCATGTGGTACCCGACCCACGCGATCGGCGGTGTCCTCGGGGCGATGCCGCGCCACGCGGTCAGTGTGAGCTGCATCGGGGTGCACGACGACCGCGGCGACGGGGTCTTCGACACCGAGGTCAGCATGTTCGACAACGACTACTCCAACATGACGGCGCTGTTCGAACTCGACGGCGGCGGCTCGATGCGCATCAACGAGTTCCGTCGCGTCGGCTTCCCGTCGTACATCCGCGAGAGCCGCTTCCGGTGGTTCGGCACCGACGGCAGCTTCGAGCAGCTCGTGACGAACTCCGTCTGGCAGGACCGCGACGGCGTCACCGACGTCTCCGACCAGATCGCGACCCGTCCGACCATGTCCGAGGACGACCCGCGCCTGGCGGACGTCTCCCCGGCGCTCCGCAGTTCGTTCATCTCCGGGCACGCGCCCGTGCACGACGCGCTGACGGACCGGTTGCCCGAAGAGTTCGCGTTCGCGCCGAACGGGCACGAAGGATCGCACCACCTGCTGGTCGACGACTTCGTCCGTGCGGTCAACGACGGCGTGCTGCCCCCGGTGAACGCGTGGCAGGCAGCGCGGTACACGTTGCCCGGGCTCATCGCGCTCGAGTCCGCCCGGCGGGACGGGGAACGGCTGCCGGTCCCGGACCAGGGCGACGCTCCCGTCGCCGTCGGCGAGGCGCTGCCCGTTGCCGATCGGGTGTCATGATCGACCGGTGACGAACGGAACGAGCGACGAGCGCCCCCGGAAGCCCACGCGGCGGGACGTCGCCCGGCTCGCCGGGGTCTCGGATGCGCTCGTCAGCTACGCGCTGAACGGTGGAGCGCCCGTCGCTCCCGAGACTCGGCGGCGGATCCTCGCGGCCGTCGCCGAACTCGGGTACCGGCCGAACCAGGCGGCGCGGGCCCTCCGATCCGGTTCTGCTCGCACGCTCGTGCTGGCGGTGCCGGATCGCGAGGACCCCGTGTTCGCGAACCCGTTCTTCGCCGAGTACGCGGCGGCGATCGAATCCGCGGCATGGGAGCGCGGGTACGCGCTCTACACGACGGCGACGAGCTTCGAGCCCGACCGGCTCCGTGCGCGCTTCGAGGAGTTCGCGGCGCGCATGGTCGACGGCGTGCTCGTCCTCTCCAGCGGAGCGGCCGACCCGGATGCCATCGACCCGGTCGGCCTGCCGTGGGTGGAACTGAACGTCTCGTCGGCGCGAGCGGGTGTGGCGAGCGTCGGCACCGACCTGCAGGCCGGTGCCGAGCAGGCGACGGCGCACCTGCTCGGCCACGGTGCCCAGCGGGTGGCGTTCGTCGGTGAGCCGAACGCCCGAGAACCCCGCCACCGTGGATGGCGAG
Source organism: Microbacteriaceae bacterium PS02333 (assembly GCA_029959665.1). GTDB lineage: Bacteria > Actinomycetota > Actinomycetes > Actinomycetales > Microbacteriaceae > Curtobacterium > Curtobacterium guangdongense. The sequence goes on along the minus strand of JASCOI010000124.1, from coordinate 7,404 downwards.
TTGCCTGCGAGCGGTGGGGCGTGCCTCCAGGCCGGGTCTACGACGGTGGGTACACGCGCGAAGGTGGTTACGTGTCCGGGTTGCAGATCGCCGACGAGGGCGATCGCCCCGATGCGGTGTTCGCCGCCTCGGACCGCACCGCGGTCGGAGTCCTCCGTGCGTTCCACGAGCGCGGCGTCCGGGTCCCCGAAGACGTCGCGGTCGTCGCGTTCGACGGATCCTGGGAAGCCGAGTACACCTGGCCCCCGCTCACCACCGTCCGGCAACCGGTCGTGCCGATGGCCGCTGCCGCCGTCGGGCGACTCCTCGGCGAGCCGGGGACCGAACACCGGGAGTTCCCGGCCGAGCTCGTCGTGCGGGCGTCCTGCGGTACGCACGATGCCCACGGACCGGCAACTCCCGCCCAGTAGGGTCGGCCGCATGACCCTCGTGATCGCCCACCGCGGTGCCTCCGGGTACCGCCCGGAGCACTCCCGCAGCGCCTACGAGCTCGCGATCGACCTCGGTGCCGACGCCATCGAACCGGACCTCGTCCCGACGAAGGACGGCGTGCTCGTGCTCCGGCACGAGAACGAGATCTCTGGCACGACGGACGTCGCCGACCACCCGGAGTTCGCGGCGAGGCGCACCACGAAGGTCGTCGACGGGAACCGCCTCAGCGGCTGGTTCACGGAGGACTTCACCTGGAACGAACTCACGACGCTCCGCACGCGCGAGCGGCTTCCGGCACTGCGTCCGCGGTCCGCGGAGCACGACGGCGAGGACCCGATCCTGCGGCTCGAGGACCTGCTCGCCGTCCTCGACGCGGCACCTCGCCCGGTCGGGCTCGTCGCCGAGGTCAAGCACGCGACGTACTTCGACTCGATCGGGCTGCCGATGGGGGAGCTGGTCGACGGCGTCATCGGGGGAGCCGGGTGGCGTGGTGACGAACGGCTGACGTTCGAGTGCTTCGAGAAGGGCGTCCTCCACGACATCGGCTCGCGTGGCGCCGGTGGCCGGCTGGTGTACCTCCAGGAGGCTCGGGGCAGCGCCGCGGACGAGGTCGCGTCCCACGGACGATCGGCTCCGACCTACGCGGACGAGCGCACGGACGGCGCGCTCGCGCGCTTGGCCGAGGAGCTCGACGGGATCAGCGTCGACCTGAAGACGCTCATGGCCGGCACCGACCCGGTGGCGCTCGACGACCCCCGTCCGGTGCGGTCCGACGTCGTCGAACATGCGCACGCGGCCGGACTCGCGGTCTTCACGTGGACCCTGCGGCCGGAGAACCGCTTCCTGCCGGCACCGCTGCGGCGTGGTGGGGACGTCGCGGCGCACGGCGACTGGGAGCGGTGGTTCACCTCGGTGCTGCGGACGGGGGTCGACGGGGTCTTCGCGGACCACACCGACCTCGCGGTCCGGGCGCGTTCGCTCGTCGAGGAGCGGGGTGCCGGTGTCGGGGGTCCGGCCTAGACTGTCCCGGACATGACGATCGTGCTCGACCCATTCGACTCGACGCCCGAGCCGGGTGCCGGGGCCCGCCCGTACGACGACCCGTTCACCGCCGGTCTGAACCCCCAGCAGAAGGAAGCCGTCGAGTACCGCGGCGAGTCCCTGCTCATCGTGGCCGGCGCCGGTTCCGGCAAGACCAGCGTCCTCACGCGCCGCATCGCCCTGCTGCTCGCGAACCGTGAAGCCTGGCCGTCGCAGATCCTCGCGATCACGTTCACCAACAAGGCCGCTGCCGAGATGCGGGAGCGCGTCCGTGCCCTCGTCGGCCAGGCGTCAGAGGGCATGTGGATCTCGACGTTCCACTCGGCGTGCGTGCGGATCCTGCGCCGTGAAGCCGAGCGCTTCGGGTTCCCGCAGTCGTTCACCATCTACGACTCCGCCGACTCGCGGGCGTTGCTCAAGCGGATCATCAAGGACCTCGAAGCGGACACGCTCGGTCTGACGGTCGGTGCCGCGGCGTCGAAGATCTCGAAGCTCAAGAACGAACTGCAGGACATCGACTCGTACGCGCGGAACATCAACGCGAACGACCCGCAGGAAGTCATGTTCACCGAGGTGTTCCGGCGGTACACGAACGACCTCCGCCGCGCCAACGCGTTCGACTTCGACGACCTCATCGGCCAGACGGTGTTCCTGTTCCGGGCGTTCCCGGAGGTCGCTGCGCTGTACCAGCGGCGCTTCCGGTTCATCCTCGTCGACGAGTACCAGGACACGAACCACGCGCAGTACTCGCTCATCCGCGAGCTCACCCGACCGGTTCCGGTGGAGCAGGTCGACCGGCTCGAGGACGAGGGCCAGCACGTCGCCAGGATGCGCGAGGCGGACGGGTCGATCGCCGGCGCGTCCCTGACGGTCGTCGGCGACTCCGACCAGTCGATCTACGCCTTCCGCGGTGCCGACATCCGCAACATCGTCGAGTTCGAGCGGGACTTCCCGAACTCGAAGGTGATCCTGCTCGAACAGAACTACCGCTCGACGCAGAACATCCTCGACGCGGCGAACGCCGTCATCGCGAACAACTTCGACCGCCAGGTGAAGAACCTGTTCACCGAGGTCGGCGCCGGCGACAAGATCGTCGGGTTCACGGGCTACACCGGGCACGACGAAGCCCAGTTCGTCGCGGACGAGATCCAGCGTCTGCACGAGGACGGCACGGACTACCGCGACATGGCGGTGTTCTACCGGACGAACTCGCAGACCCGTGCGCTGGAGGAGATCTTCATCCGCGCGGCGATCCCGTACCGGGTGCTCGGCGGCACGAAGTTCTACGAACGTGCCGAGATCAAGGACGCGATGGCGTACCTGATCACCGTCGCGAACCCGGCGGACCCGATGGCGCTCCGCCGTGTGCTCAACGTCCCGAAACGGGGCATCGGCGCGGTGACCGAGACGACGTTGCAGCGCTACGCCGACGACCACGACGTCACCATGCGCGAGTCGCTCCGGCACGCGGACGAGCTCGGGTTCGGGCCGAAGGTCCGGAACGCGATCACGGCGTTCGCGGCGCTCCTCGACGAGGTGTCCGCCAAGGCGCCGGACCAGCCGGTTGTCGACACCCTGACGCAGCTGTTGGACGGCTCCGGACTGCTCGAGCAGCTCCGGAAGTCCCCGGACGCGCAGGACTCGGCGCGCGCCGACAACATCGACGAGCTCGTCGCAGTGACGCGGGAGTTCCAGAAGAACAACCCCGACGGCACGCTGAGCGACTTCCTGACCGAGGTCTCCCTGGTCGCCGCGGCGGACGAGCTCGACGACTCCTCCGGAACGGTGTCGCTCATGACGCTGCACACGGCGAAGGGCCTCGAGTACGACGCGGTGTTCCTGACGGGTGTCGAGGAAGACCTGTTGCCGCACCGGATGTCCGCGAACGAACCCGGCGGCCCGTCCGAGGAACGTCGGTTGTTCTACGTGGGGATCACCCGCGCGAAGAAGTCGTTGTTCCTGTCGCTGGCGATGACCCGCGCGCAGTTCGGCGACGTCAACGTGGCGATGCCGTCCCGCTTCCTGCAGGAGATCCCCGAGGGGCTCATCGAGTGGAAGCAGTCACCCGGCATGGCGAACAGCCGTGGTGGGACGCAGCCGCGCGCGCTCAACGCCAAGCGTGACGGCGCCGGACCCGGTGGATTCGGTGGCGGAGGCGGCGGCGGGTACCGCGGCGGTGGCGGCTGGGGTGGCGGCTCCTACGACCGTGCGGCTGCGGCGGCGAAGACCCGGCCGAAGACCGAGTGGGCGAACCGTGTCTCCGGGCAGGTCCGTGACAACGGCGACATGGAGCTCGCGTCGGGCGACCGCATCAAGCACGTCGACTTCGGCGAGGGCACGGTGTCCGCGGTGACCGGTCAGGGCGCCAAGCGCATCGCGGAGATCGCGTTCGACTCGGCCGGGCGCAAGAAGCTCCTGATCAAGATCGCCCCGATCGAGAAGTTGTAGCGCAGCCCGCGACAGCGGCCGACCGCTCAGCGCACCAACCGCACGGCATCGAGCGGGTGTGGGCCGAGGTGCTCGCGCTTCGACGCGCCGTCACGCCGGAACCCGTTGCGCCGGTAGAACCCCTCGGCGCGCGGGTTGTCGTCCGCCATCCACAGGTACGCTGGCGCGTCGCCGATGGCTCCGTCGAGCAACGCCTGCCCGGTACCGGAGCCGTACGTCGACGCCAGGACGTAGATGCCCTCGAGTTCCCGGTCGCGTGGAGCCTCGCGGTCGCGTCCCGGTCCCGCTGAGGCCCAGCCCACGACGACGTCGTCGATCGTGACGAGGAGCACGTCGGTCTGCGGGTCGGTGATGATCGTCCGCCACCGATCCGCTCGCGCATCGACGTCGAGTGCCGCCAGGAAGGACGCCGGCAACAGGTGCGCGTACGCCTCCTGCCAGGCCTGGACGTGCACGCGTGCAATGCGCTCGGCGTCCGAGACGCTCGCCGGACGGACCACGGGGGTGTTCATCCGACGATGATGCCGCACCACACCGTGCCGTCGCCACGCCCGGGCCCCTGTTCGGGTGACAGCAGGCGATAAGTGAGGTTAGCCTTACCTAACGTGACACCTGTGATCGAAATGCTGACCAACGCCACCGCCGCCCGCTACCGCGACCTCGTCGGATCGACCGTGGACCGGCTCGCCGACCGCGTCGCCGGGGTGACGACGCCGACGACGAGCACCTCCGCTGCCGAACTCCGCGACCGGGTGGCCGGGATCGATCTCGACGGCGTACCGCTCGGGACGGATCGGGCACTCGCGGAGCTCGACGAGCTCTTCGTCCGGGAGGCCGTGTGGTTCCACCATCCCGGTTCCCTCGCACACCTGAACTGTCCGGTGGCCTTGCCCGCTGTCGCTGCGGAGGCCGTGCTCGCGGCGGTGAACCCGTCCGTCGACACCTGGGACCAGTCGCGGATCGGCACCGAGATCGAGCGACACGTCGTCGACTGGCTGGCACGCCGGATCGGCTTCGCGGCGGGCGACGGCATCTTCACGTCGGGCGGCTCGCAATCGAACCTGCAGGCGCTCCTCATCGCGCGGGAGCGAATCGAGCAGCGAGAGCAGCGAGAGCAGCGAGAGCAGCGAGCACCGCGCGGCCCGCACACCGTCTTCAGCACCGCCGAGACCCACTTCAGCATCGCGAAGTCCGCACGCCTGCTGGGGATCAGCGAGGTGCGCATCGTCCCCACCGACGCCGCGGGCCGGATGGTCCCCGCTGCCTTGGCCGAGGCCATCGCCGAGACCCGTGCCACCGGCCGCACCCCGACGGCCGTCGTCGCCACCGCCGGCACGACCGACCGCGGTGTGATCGACCCGCTCGAACCCATCGCCGACGTCTGCGACCTCGAGGACGTCTGGCTGCACGTGGACGCCGCGTACGGCTGCGGCCTGCTCGTGTCGCCCACCCGCCGACACCTGCTGGACGGCATCGAGCGGGCCGACAGCGTGACCACCGACCTGCACAAGTCGTTCTTCCAGCCGGTCTCCTCGAGTGCCCTGCTGGTCCGCGACCCCGCCGACCTCCGCAGGATCGCCTGGCACGCCGACTACCTGAACCCCGAGGACGCGGCGGAACCGAACCAGGTCGACAAGTCCCTGCAGACGACGAGGCGCTTCGACGCGTTGAAGCTCTGGGCGACCCTCCGAGCGACGGGCGCCGACGCGATCGGCCGAGCGTTCGACGCGGTCATCGACCTCGCCGAGGCCACCCACGCGATCGTCGCCGACCACCCGGACCTGCACCTCGTCGCGCCGACGCAGCTCAGCACGGTGTTGTTCCGCTGGCAGCCGGCGGGGATGTCCGACGCCGAGGCCGATGCCCTGGTGGCACCGCTCCGAGCAACGCTCCTCGCCGAGGGGCGGGTCCTCGTCGCCAAGACGGTGATCGACGGGCGGCCGTGCAACAAGCTCACGCTCCTGAACCCGGAGACCACCCCCGAGCAGATGCGGACCTCCCTCGACCACGTGGCGCGAACGGCAGCAGCAACGGCAGCAGCAACCGCAGCGACGGCAGCAACGGCCGCAACGGCCGCAACGGCAGGAGCAGCACGATGAACACGAACACGACCAAGAACACGACCAAGAACACCCTCGACCTCGTCGCCATCGGCATCGGCCCCTTCAACCTCGGCCTCGCCTGCCTGACCGACCCGCTCGACGACCTCGACGCGGTGTTCCTCGACGCCGCGGACGGCTTCGCCTGGCACCACGGCATGATGCTCGACGACGCCACGATCCAGGTGCCCTTCATGGCGGACCTCGTGACGATGGCCGACCCGACGTCGCCGTTCTCGTTCCTGGCGTGGCTCAAGGAGACGAACCGGCTCTACCCCTTCTACATCCGCGAGGACTTCCACCCCCTCCGCAGCGAGTACGACGCGTACTGCCGATGGGCCGCTGAGCACCTCGACACCCTGCGCTGGGGCCGGACGGTCACGGCCGTCGAGCACGACGAGGCGACGGACCTGTTCACCGTGCACGCCGACACCGACCACGGCCCGGAGACGTACCGCGCCCGCCACGTCGTCATCGGGATCGGCACCGAGCCGTCCGTCCCAGCGGCGCTCCGAGACCTCCCAGGCCCGGTGATCCACTCCGCCGAGTACGTGCCGAACCGGGAGACCCTCCGGAGCGCTGGCAGCATCGCGGTGATCGGCAGCGGACAGTCCGCCGCGGAGGTCTACCGCGACCTGCTCGAGGACATCCGCGGGTACGACTACGCGCTCGACTGGATCACCCGGTCGCCGCGGTTCTTCCCGATGGAGGACACCAAGCTGACGCTCGAGATGACGAGCCCCGAGTACACGGACCACTTCCACGGCCTGCCCGAAGGCCTCCGCGACCGCCTGGGACGCGAACAGCGCGGGCTGTACAAGGGCATCAGCGCCGGCCTGGTCGACGACCTCTACGACGCGCTGTACCGGATCAGCGCCCGGGGTCCGATCCCGACGTCGCTGCGGACCGAGACGAGCGTCGTGGACGCCTCGTGGCTCGCCGACCGGGGCACGTACCGGCTGACGCTCCGCCACGAGCAGCTCGGCGAGACGTACGAGCACGAGGTGGAGCGGCTCGTCCTCGCGACCGGCTACGCACCCCGCCCGACGCGGTTCCTCGACCCGGTCGAGCACCTGGTCGCACGCGACTCGCGCGGTCGGTTCGCCGTCGCCCGCGACCACCACGTGGACACCATCGGCGGTCGGATCTGGGTGCAGAACGCCGAGGAGCACACGCACGGGCTGACCGCTCCCGACCTCGGCATGGGGGCGTGGCGGAACGCGTCGATCATCCGGTCCGTCACGAGGCGCCCCGTCCACGGACTGGAGGACCGGATCGCCTTCCAGGAGTTCGGCCTGCCCGCCACACGACAGTCCAGGGCCCTCGGGGGCCCCCCCGGCCGCCGCGGGCGCGCCGCGCCGGGGGGGGGGGCCCGGGCCCCCGC
>JASCOI010000123.1 GCA_029959665.1 Microbacteriaceae bacterium PS02333 | reverse complement strand
GGGGGGGGGCGGCGCGCGGGCCGCGGGGGCGCGCCGCCCCCGCCCCCCCCCCCCCCCCCCCCCCCCCCCCCCCCCCCCCCCCCCCCCCCCCCCCCCCCCCCCCCCACGACTCGGTGCGTCGGCGAGCGAGGTGGTGGGGGAGGTGCCCCGCGACGTCGGCCAACGCTGCCAGGACGAGGCGTGCCTCCCGTCTCGTCGACGACGCGATCGTGAGCCGCAGCGCCCTGGCCGCGGTGCGCACGGCTGCGCGGCCGACCACCGGCCACGGCGCGTGCCAGAGTGCGACGACCAGCCGGTTCCTGGCGTTCTTCGACACGAACAGGTCGCTCTGCACACCGGACGACGCGGAGTGGTCGTGCTCGACCACCGCGTCGGCCGCGTACTCGACGCGCCAGCCGCGACGGGCGAGCCGCCAGGCGTTTTTTAAAACACACTGGAACATCAACCGGCTCGCGGCGAGGACACCCACGGCGGCGCGCGCGCGGCGCCGGCGCGCGCGCGCGCCACCGGAGAAGCCGAACACGCGGGTCGACGCTCGGGTGTCGACCGGTGCGAGCCAGTCGCGGTCCGATCCGTTGCCGACGCGGTCCACCTGGACTCCGGTCGAGTTGAGACGGACCTCGCCGTCCTGACTCGGGACCCAGGACCGGCCGTCGTGCGCGCGCAGGGCGCGCTGGCCGGGATCCGGCAGGGCACCGGACGGGAGGCTCGTCCAGCGTCCCGCGAGCACGATGCGGCCCGTCACCGCGGCGACCTCCGGGCGGGCGGCGGCCAGGTGGTCGCGGAGCGCACCGACGAACCCGGACGCGGGGACGGCGTCGTTGTTGAGGAGCACCACGACGTCGGCGCTCGTCGCGCGGATGCCGGCGTTCGCCCCGGCGGCGAACCCGCCGTTGCGGTCGCGCACCACGAGCGTCACGTCGGGGAGTCCGGCACGGAGCACCGCGACCGAGTCGTCGGCTGAACCGTTGTCGACGACGACGACCTCGTCAGCACCGTCCGGGTCGTCGAGGACCGCCCGGACGGCCCTGGTGGTCAGGTCGGCGCGGTTCCAGTTGACGACGACGACCGCCGTGCGGGTCAGTCGACGTCCTCGAGCGAGGGCTCGGCGTAGACGGTGCCGACCGCGTTGCCGAAGGCGGGGACCTCGAACGAGTCGCACTCCGGCAGGTCGTGCAGGTGCCGTCCGGCGGAGTCCATCATCGACACGTTGATGAAGTACTTGCCGGTGCCGAACGCGGTGTCGGCGATGCGGATGCGGAGCTTCTTCCGGCCGTGCAACGGCGGGAGCGTGACACCCATGATGCCGGTGGTGGTGCCGAACACGACCTGCCCGGCGGTGTTGTTCACCTGCACCGCCGCCTCCCAGTCCGTGACGCCGTCGAGGTGCTCGAACTCCATGTCGACGATCAGGTCGTCGCCCGGGCGGACCCCGTCGCGTGGGCCCTTGCCGTCGGCGTGGACGCTCGCGCCGAGCACGGTGCCCCGGCCGACCGCGACGTCCTGGCTCAGTTCACCGTGGCGCCGCTCCTCGAGCACGTCGCGGAACATGCTCACCGCGGCGACCGGGTCGCCGTCGTGCAGCACCTTGCCCTTGTTGAGCAGGACGACGCGGTCGCACATCTCCTGCACCTGGCTCAGGGAGTGCGTGACGATGATGATCGTCTTGCCGGCTTCCTGGAAGGTGCGGATGCGGTCGAGGCACTTGCGCTGGAAGGCCTCGTCGCCGACCGCGAGCACCTCGTCGACGAGCAGGACGTCGGGGTCGGTGTGCACGGCGACCGCGAAGGCGAGTCGCACGTACATGCCGGACGAGTAGAACTTCACCTGGGTGTCGATGAAGTCGCCGATGCCCGAGAACGCCAGGATGTCGTCGAAGCGTTCCTCGGTCTGCTTGCGGGTCAGCCCGAGCAGGCTCGCGTTGAGGAAGACGTTCTCGCGGCCGGACAGGTCCGGGTGGAAGCCCGCGCCGAGCTCCAGGAGCGCGGCGAGTCGGCCACGGCGCGACACGGTGCCGGACGTCGGCTGGATGATGCCGCCGATCGCCTTGAGCAGCGTCGACTTCCCGGAGCCGTTCTGACCGATCAGGCCGACGGTCGACCCGGCCTTGATCGAGACGGTGACGTCGTCGAGCGCCCAGAAGTCCTGGCGGTGCTTCCGGCCGGCGCGGCCGAGCGTGACGATGCGTTCGCGGATCGTGTTGTCCTTGCGGACGACGAAGCGCTTGCGCACGTGGTCGATGACGATGACCTCGGGGCGGTCGTCCGAGCGCTGTTCGGTCGAGGGCGCGACGGGGGTGCTGATGGCCATGTGCTCAGAGCTCCTGTGCGAAGTTGCCCTGCAGGCGGGAGAAGACCCGCTGCGCGCCGATGAGGCAGAACAGTCCGATGACGAACGCGATGAGCAGGCGCAGCATGAGGTGGTCCGGGTAGTCGACGATGCCCGGCTTGTGCAGCCAGATCGCGTTCTGCAGCCCGAGCACCGAGAGCGTCAGCGGGTTGTTCGTGTAGATCGCGAGCAGCCATCCGATGTGGAGCCGGTCCACGACCATCGAGTACGAGTAGACGATCGGAGATCCCCAGAGCAGGACCATCAGGCCGACGTCGATGACGAACTGGACATCACGCAGGTACACGTTGAGCGCCGACAGGATGAGCCCGATGGCGGAGCCGTAGACCAGGATCACGAGCAGCGACGGGATCAGGTACACCAGGCCGCCGTGCCACGGGAACTTCCCGAGCACCGCGGTCGCCGCGATGAGGATCACGAACTGGATCGCGTAGTTCACCAGGGCGGCGCCGACGCTCGCGAGCGGGAAGACCTCTCGTGGGACGTAGACCTTCTTGATCAGCCCGCTGTTGCCGACGATCGACCCGGTCGACCCGGCGACGATCTCGCTGAAGAGCGTGTACGCGGTCAGACCGGTGAAGACGTAGATCGCGAAGTTGTCGATGCCCCGCGCGGCGTTCAGGATCTGGCCCATCACGAAGTAGTAGATGAGGAGCTGCGTGAGCGGGCGCACGAGCGTCCACACGAAGCCGAGCGCGGAGTCCTTGTAGCGGGCCTTGAGGTCGCGGCGGACGAGCATGCCGAGCATCTCGCGCTGGTGGAACACGTCGCGGAGTTCCCGCCAGGTGCCACGGATCGCGCTCGAGGGGGCGCCCACCACGACGAGGGGCTCCGCCGCGAGCTGGCGCATGCGGTTGTTGTCGACCATCACACTCTTCGTTCGGGGGCAGGACCTGGACAGTGTAGCCGTGCGCGTCCGCCGCGAGCCGTGCCCCCGGTGCGGGGGGCAAACCGGGGTTGAGACGGTTTTCATCTTCCCCTGGGCCTTCTCACTTGTCACACTGGTAACACCCGAAGCCCCGTGTCCCATGCTCCTCACCAAGATCGGCACCCGTGCATCGCACCGCATCCACTGTCTCCGCGCTCGGCCTGACCGCCGTGGCGCTGCTCGTCCTCGCCGCCTGCACCGGCGGCGGCGACGACCGACCGACGCCGTCGCGCAGCGCGTCGGCGTCCGCATCGGCGTCGGCCACGCCCTCCGCCTCGGCCGGATCCGGCGACGCGGGATCCGGCTCCGGTCCCTCTGACGGTGACGGGCCGACCACCGTCCCGATCCCGAGCGAGACCCCGGCCGACGACCCGTCCGAGGCGCAGCCGTCGGACTTCCCGGCCACCGCGCTCGTGACCTACGCCGGGTGGGACGCAGGATCGCAGACGCTGCAGGCGTCCGGCATCGTCAGCGGGGCGACCGACACGAGCGGCAAGTGCACCTTCACCGCGAAGCAGGGCGGCACCACCCGCGAGCAGGGGAGCGAGGCCCAGGTGGCGAGCACGAGCATCAACTGCGCGCAGGTCTCCTTCCCTCGCGCGCAGCTCGGTTCGGGCACCTGGACGGTCGCCCTCCGCTACTCCCTCGGCGGCAAGTCCGTCACCTCGGCCACGACGACAGTGGAGATCCCGTGAACGCCCAGACCGAAGCGCGCCGACCAGTGCTCCGCCGCCCGCGCGCCTGGATCGCGCTGATCACGGCCGTCGTGGCGTTCGCCGCGACGCTCAGCGCGTTCACGGTGGTCGTCGACGAGCAGCCGGCCTCCGCGGCGACCGCGAGCGGGTTCGACCCCGGCAACATCATCAGCGACGCGAACTTCTACAACTCGAACGCGCTGAACGCCGCCCAGGTGCAGTACTTCCTCGACGGCAAGGTCCCGACGTGTCGATCGGGGTCGGGTCCGGCCTGCCTCCGGAACTACTCCCAGAACACCCGGGCCATCGGCGCCGTCGCCGGACGCTGCGCGGGCCTCGGCGGCGGCTCGATGACCGCGGCGCAGATCATCGACGGGGTCGCCCGCGCGTGCGGCATCAGCCAGAAGGTGCTGCTCGTCCTGCTCGAGAAGGAGCAGGGGCTCGTCACGTCGAGCGCACCGACGTCCTACAAGTACACCCACGCGACCGGATTCGCCTGCCCGGACACCGCTCCGTGCGACCCGGCGTACAACGGCTTCTTCGCACAGGTCTACGCGGCCGGGCTGCAGTTCCAGCGCTACAAGGCATCGCCGAACTCGTGGGGCTACCAGGCCGGGCGGACGAACACGATCCTGTACAACCCGAACGGTGCATGCGGCACGAAGCAGGTCTACATCCAGAACCAGGCCACCGCGGCGCTGTACATCTACACGCCGTACGTGCCCAACCAGGCGGCGCTGAACAACCTCTACGGCACCGGTGACAGCTGCTCGGCGTACGGCAACCGCAACTTCTGGCGGATGTACACCGACTGGTTCGGTTCGACCACCGGCGGGAACTCGCCGACGGGTGCCATCACCGGCGTCTCGACCGGATACAAGCAGGCCGTCGTGACCGGCTGGGCCGTCGACCCCGACACGACCTCCCCGATCCGCACCGATCTCTACGTCGACGGCACGGGCGCGGCGAGCGTCACCGCGAACATCGACACCCCGTCGCTCGCCGGCCAGCTCGGCGCGAACAACACCAAGCACGGGTTCTCCGCGAAGCTGACGGGCCTCAGCGCCGGCTCGCACGAGGTGTGCGCGTGGGGCATCAACGCCGGAGCAGGCTCGAACGCGCAGTTCCAGTGCTCCACGTTCACGATCGAGGGTGGGAGCCCGGTCGGCGTGATCGACGCCGTGAGCAGTGCGATCGACACCGTGACGGTGCGCGGCTGGGCCATCGACCCGGACACCACCGCGGCCGTGTCGGTGCGGGTGCAGATCGACGGCAGCACCAGGGCGACGTGGACGGCGAACCAGGTCAAGGCGGGCCTCGACGCCGCGAAGCCCGGGTACGGCGACGCCCACAAGTTCTCCGGGACGATCTCCGGCGTCTCCCCGGGATCGCACCAGCTCTGCGTCATCGCGGTGAACAAGGCGGGGAGCGGCTCCGACAAGCAGCTCGGCTGCGAGTCGTTCACGCGGCAGACCGGGTCGCCGATGACGAGCCTCGACCAGGCGGACTCGAAGTCCCCCGGGATGCTGACGGTGCGCGGTTGGGCGATCGACCCCGACACGGCGAAGTCCGTGCGGGTCGACGCGTACGTCGACGGCACCCGCGTCAAGGGTCGTCGGGCCGACATCGCGAAGGCCTCCCTCGCCACGGCGTTCCCCGGGTACGGCGCGAACCACCAGTTCAGCATGACGATCACCGGCCTCGCGCCGTCGGTGCCGCACGAACTGTGCATCGCCGCCGTCGACGAGGTGGGCGGGCACCCCGCGACCTGGACGTGCCGGACCGTGGCGCAGCCCACCGGTGCGCCGAACATGTCGATCGACCAGGCGAAGGCCACGTCGCTCGGAACCGTGACGATGCGCGGCTGGGCGATCGACCCGGACGTCGTCGACCCGGTGGACGTCTCGTTCACGATCGACGGCAAGTCGGCAGGCAGCACCACCGCGAAGACGGCCAAGGCGTCCCTCGCGACGGCGTTCCCCGGGTACGGAGCGAACCACCAGTTCACGAAGACGATCACCGACGTCGGGCCGGGCAAGCACACGGTCTGCACCACGGTGCAGAACGTCGGCGGCGGCAGCGACACGACGGACTGCCGGAGCGTGTCGATGCTGACCGGCTCGCCGACGTTCTTCGTCGACGAGGCGTCATCCCGTTCCGCCGGGTCGATCACGCTGCGCGGCTGGGCGATCGACCCGGACACGGCCGACCCGGTGCGCATCGACACCTACGTCGACGACGTCGGAGCGTCGAGCATCCAGGCATCCGGCGCGAAGGCGTCGCTCGTCGACAGCTTCGGGGCCGGGTACGGCGCGAACCACCAGTTCAGCCAGACGCTGACCGGGTTCTCGGCGGGCAAGCACCAGGTCTGCATGTACGCGATCAACGTCGGGGCCGGATCGAACACGGTCGCGTGCTCGACGGTGACCGTCAAGTAGCGCCACCGGCACGACCCACGGGGCCCCCCCACCCCGGGCCCCCAAGGCGTCTCCCCCCCCCCCCCCCCGCGGGCGCCGGCGGGGGGGGGCCCCCCGGGGGGCGTCTCCCGGCGTCCGGCCGGGTGCTCAGCGACGGCGTGCGATCCGGGCGGCGCGCTCGACGAGCTTGTAGGCGCGGCTCCTGGTGACCTCGTCGAGACGGATCGCCAGACGGTCGCGCTCCGCGGTCAGCTCGCCGATCCTGTCGTGCGCGGCAGCGGCCGACGCGGCGTTCGTCTCGGCGGCGTCGATGGCGGAGATCAGGCGCTCGTTGATGTCCTGCACGCCGGACAGGTGCAGGTCGCGGTCGCGCTCGGCCTGGCGGAGGCGTTCCCGCATGTGGGCGGCCCAGATCAGGAACGGCCCGCGGTCGACCCCGGGTCGGTCCCGGCGCGCCTGGACGACGCGGCGGAGGTCCTCGTCGGCGGTCACGGCCCTGGTGCCGTACGAGTGGCGTTCGAGCACCACCGCACGGAGTCGTTCGACCAGGTCGGGGTCGTCCGTCGCCGCCGCGGCGACGAGGGACGGGCCGTCGGCGTAGGTGGGGACTCCGGCGAGTCCGAGCTCGTCGAGCCCCTCCGCGCAGTTCGTCACGACGAGGGCGCCGGAGGCCAGCCCTTCGAAGAGCCGGGAGTTGTGCGTCGCGTACTCGCGGGCCGGCGGGATGACGTCGTCGACGACGACCCGCGCGGACGCGTAGACCACCGGCAGGTCGAAGAACGGCACCTTGCCCCGGTGGTCGATGCGCTCGTCGAGGTGGAGGTGGTCGCCGTTCGCGCCGTACCAGACGACGTCGCGCGACTCGGCGAGCTCGGAGATGGCCGGGATCCCGGCCCGGTCGGCACCCCAGAAGTTCACGGTGGTGACGACGTCGATGTCGTCCGCCCCGGTGCGCTCCGCGGTGAACAGTTCGAGGTCGACACCGATCGGCAGGACCTCCACGGTGCCGTCGTAGCGCTCGGCGATCCGGTCGCGCGCCGGCGTGGACGACGTCCAGATCGAGTCGAACTCGTCGAGGTAGGGCAGCTCCGCCCAGACGTCGGTCCAGTTGCGCACCCACGCGACCAGCGCGGTGTGCTGGGGGAGGAGCCCGGGGACGAACGACTCGATCATCGAGACGACGACGTCGACGTCGTCGGCCACGTGCGTGTCCCACTGCTCGATCGGCCAGAGCACCACGCCCCAGCCGAGCCGTTCGAGGTACTTCGCCAGGCCGAGCGCGACGTACACGTCGCCGGCGCCGGCGTCCACGTCATCGGTGGAGACCGCGAAGGCGACGGTTCCCCGTCCGCCGCTGCGGTGTTCGCCGGCTGCGATCGATCGGTAGAGCGCGGCCTGGTCGTCCGCGGGAGAGAGGTGATCGGGCATCGCTCCATCATGCCGCAGCCGTCGGCGCTGGCGGGGCACCCGGGATCCGCGGGTTCGGCCTTGTAGGGTGTTCTCCGCACGACGCCGGTCGTGGCGGTCCCGCACGGGTCCGTATCGCGCTGACGAAAGGGTTCGAGTGAGCGAGCGCAGGACGGGGGTCGTCTCGGTCGTCCTCGTGAACTACAAGGGCACCGACGACACCCTCACGAGCATCGCCGGTCTGGTCGAGCAGGACTGGCCCGCCGACAAGCTGGAGATCGTCGTCGTGGACAACGACTCCGGCGCGGAGCACGTCGGGCGGCTCAAGGCGTCCGACCTCCCCTTCACGCTCGTCGAGTCCGGTGGCAACCTCGGGTTCACCGGTGGGTGCAACCTCGGTGTCGCGAACACCACCGGCGAGTTCGTCGCGTTCCTCAACAACGACGCCCGCCCCGACCCGGGCTGGATCCGCGAGGCGATGGCGACCTTCGCGTCCGGCCGCGACATCGGCGCGGTCGCGAGCAAGGTCCTCGACTGGGACGGCGTCAACGTCGACTTCACCGAGGCCGCGATGACCTGGTACGGCATGGGCTACAAGCCCTTCGCCGGGTCGCCGGACACCGGCAAGTGGGAGACCGAGACGGACGTGCTCTTCGGCACCGGCGCCGCGATGTTCATCCGCGCCGACCTGTTCGAGCAGCTCGACGGCTTCGACGACCGCTACTTCATGTTCTACGAGGACGTCGACCTCGGCTGGCGTCTCAACCTGCTCGGATGGCGCTTCCGCTACCAGCCGAAGTCCGTGGCGTTCCACAAGCACCACGCGTCGATGAACAAGCTCGGCGACTTCCGCGAGACGTACCTGCTCGAACGGAACGCCCTGTTCACGCTGTACAAGAACCTCGGCGACGAGCAGCTGCGCACCGCGCTGCCCGGCGCCCTCGCGCTGGCGGTCCGCCGGGCGGTCGGTCGTGGTGAGCTCGACTCCGAGTCGCTCGACATCCGTCGACCGGGTGGCGACGCCGACCCGACGATGCCGGTGTCGAAGACGACGATGGCCGGCGTGTTCGGCATCGACCGGTTCGTCGAGGAACTCCCGTCCATGACCGAGTCGCGGCGGCAGGTCCAGGCGACCCGCGTGCGGAGCGACCGCGAACTGCTCCGGCTCTTCGGCAACCGCGACGAGCCGGCGTACCCGATCGAGTCCTACCTGGCCGGGTACGACAAGATCGTGCACTCGCTCGGCGTGCTCGAGGTCGGGCAGCGTCGGCGGATCCTCATCGTCACCGGCGACGCCATCGGCGAGAAGATGGCCGGCCCCGCGATCCGCGCGACGAACATGGCGAAGGAGCTGTCCGGCGAGCACGACGTCCGGGTCATCAGCCTGACCCGTTCGGTGCAGATCGACTCGGACTACGACGTCGTCACCGTCCCACACCGTCACCCTCGCCAGATGATCGAGCACGAGGGCTGGGCGGACGTCATCATCGTCCAGGGCCACGCGCTCCGACTGTTCCCGGTGCTCGAGTCGACGGCGAAGATCCTCGTCGTCGACGTGTACGACCCGCTGCACCTCGAGCAGCTCGAGCAGGGCCGCGACGAGGACGTCGACAAGTGGGACCGTCAGATCCTCGACGCGTCCGACACGCTGAACCACCAGCTCGAGCTCGGCGACTTCTTCATCTGCGCCTCGGAGCGACAGCGCCTGTTCTGGCTCGGTCAGCTCGCCGGTTCCGGCCGGATCAACGCCAGGACGTACTCGCGGGACCCCGAGCTCCGCAGCCTGATCGGCGTCGTGCCGTTCGGTCTGTCCGCGACGCCGCCGGTGCACACCACGAACGTCGTCAAGGGCGTCGTGCCGGGCATCGGCAAGGACGACAAGCTCATCGTCTGGGGCGGTGGCATCTACGACTGGTTCGACCCGATCACGCTCGTCCGCGCGATGGGGGAGCTCGCGGAGCGCCACTCGGACGTCCGCCTGTTCTTCATGGGCGTCCAGCACCCGAACCCGGACGTCCCGGAGATGGACATCGTCGCGAAGGTCCGGAAGGAGTCCGACGACCTCGGGCTCACCGGCAAGCACGTGTTCTTCAACGAGTCGTGGATCCCGTACGAGGAACGCGGCGCCTACCTCGCCGAGGCCGACGCCGGCGTCTCCACGCACTACGAGCACCTCGAGACGACGTTCTCGTTCCGCACCAGGATCCTCGACTAC
This sequence comes from Microbacteriaceae bacterium PS02333, assembly GCA_029959665.1. GTDB lineage: Bacteria > Actinomycetota > Actinomycetes > Actinomycetales > Microbacteriaceae > Curtobacterium > Curtobacterium guangdongense. The sequence goes on along the minus strand of JASCOI010000123.1, from coordinate 583 downwards.
CTCTGGGCGAGCCTGCCGATCGTCACGACCGGCGGGGACTCCTTCGCCGAGCTCGTCGCCGAGGAGCGGCTCGGCGAGGTCGTGCACGAGCGCGACATCACCGGGTTGGCCGACGCGCTCGACAAGGTCCTGTTCGACGACGACGCCCGGGCGACCTACCTCGAGAACGTCACCCGGGTCCGGCAGGACTTCACCTGGTCGAACGTCCTCGCGCCGCTCGTCGAGTTCTGCCGGAACCCGATCCGTGCCGCCGACAAGACCGTCCGCGCAGCCGCGTCGCTGCCCGTCGCCCACGAGATGCGCGTGCGCGTCCCGGATCGCCAGAAGCTGTACGGCGTGCGGTACGACCTGGGTCGTGCCGTCCACTACCTGCGCACCGAAGGGCCGCGCAGCGTCGCGGCGAAGGTGAAGCGCCGCATCGCCAACCGATGACCGACGTCTCGAACGCCGACACCCGCCCCTCTCGACTCGCGCAGTTGCAGGGGCGGGTGTCGGCGTTGGTGGAGCCGCGGGTGTCTGGGTTGCCGCGGTTGTGGGTGGTGGTGTCGTTCCCGGTGCTGGTGGTGGTGGTGCTGGGGGTGTT
>JASCOI010000122.1 GCA_029959665.1 Microbacteriaceae bacterium PS02333 | reverse complement strand
CTGCTGCAGGGCGGCGGTGGTCGTCGGTGGGCTCGCCTGGTCGCGGTCCGGTACCAGGGCGAGCCCGACGCACACGACGGTACCGACGAGGGCAGCACCGGCCACACTCGCCACGATCCACGTCCGCTGTCGCACCACGGGCCTCCTGTCCGGTCCTAGCGTTCCGTGACGCGGCCGGCCTCGACGCGCCACTGGCGGTCCAGCCGGACCGTCTCCAGCATCCGCCGGTCGTGCGTGACGAGGAGGAGCGTGCCGTCGTACGAGTCGAGTGCCTGTTCCAGTTGCTCGATCGCGGGCAGGTCGAGGTGGTTCGTCGGCTCGTCGAGGACCAGTACGTTCACGCCACGGGCCTGCAGCAGCGCGAGGCCGGCACGGGTCCGTTCGCCGGGGGAGAGCTCGCCGGCCGCGCGGCCCACGTGGTCCGCCTTGAGCCCGAACTTCGCGAGCAGGGTCCGCACCTCGGCGGTGGCCAGCTCCGGCACGAGCCCCTCGAACACCGCGGCGAGGGGCTCCGCGCCGGTGAACGACCCGCGGGCCTGGTCGATCTCGCCGATCGCGACGCTCGACCCGGTGCTCGCCGTCCCGGTCGTCGGCGACTGCTTGCCGAGCAGGGCGCGGAGCAGCGTCGACTTGCCGGCGCCGTTGGGGCCGGTGATCCCGATGCGGTCGCCGCCGTCGACCTGCAGCGACACCGGACCGAGCGTGAAGTCGCCCTGCGTGAACGTGGCGTCCGACAGGGTCGCCACGACCGCGGAGCTCCTCGGCGCCTGGCCGATCGTGAACTCGAGCTGCCACTCCTTGCGCGGCTCCTCGACCTCGTCCAGGCGCGCGATGCGGGACTCCATCTGGCGGACCTTCTGCGCCTGCTTCTCGCTCGACTCCGATGCCGCCTTGCGCCGGATCTTGTCGTTGTCCGGGGCCTTCTTCATCGCGTTCCGGACGCCCTGGCTCGACCACTCCCGCTGCGTCCGGGCTCGTGACACCAGATCGGCCTTGGTCGAGGCGTACTCGTCGTAGGCGTCCCGCTTGTGCTGACGCGCGATCTCGCGTTCTTCCAGGTAGGCGTCGTAGCCACCGCCGAAGAGCCGGTTCGACGACTGCGCGAGGTCGAGTTCGAGGACGCTGGTGACCGACCGTGCGAGGAACTCGCGGTCGTGGCTGACGAGGACGACCCCGCCGCGGAGGCCCGTGACGAACGCCTCCAGCTTCGCCAGGCCGTCGAGGTCGAGGTCGTTGGTGGGTTCGTCGAGCAGGACGACGTCGAACCGGGACAGCAGCAGCGCTGCCAGTCCGACCCGTGCGGCCTGGCCGCCGGACAGCGACGTCATGAGCGCGTCCGTGTCGACGGTCAGGCCGAGGTCCGCGAGGACGGCCGGGACGCGCTCGTCGAGGTCGGCCGCACCCGACGCGAGCCACCGGTCGAGCGCGGTGGAGTACCGGTCGGCGGCGTCGGCCGGGGCGTCCGGGTCGCCGAGTACCGCCGCGGCGGTGTCCATCTCGGCGGTCGCCGCGGTGCAGCCGGTCCGTCGTCCGAGGTACCCGGTCACCGTCTCCCCGACGACCCGCTCGTGTTCCTGGGGCAGCCAGCCGACGAACGCGTCCGCCGGCGCGAGCGACACGGTGCCCGCGAGCGGTTCGTCGACGCCCGCGAGGAGCCGCAGCAGGGTGGACTTGCCGGCACCGTTCACGCCGACGACGCCGATCACGTCCCCGGGGGCGACCGTGAGGTCGAGCCCCTCGAACAGCGTGCGTGCGGCGTAGCCGCCGGCGAGGCCCTTGGCGACGAGCGTGGCGGTCATGGTGCAATCGTCCCATGGACGCATCAGTGGCCGTGGTCGGGCCGGGAGCCATCGGGACCGTCGTCGCCGCAGCACTGCACGACGCCGGTCGGACGCCGCTGCTGTTCGGTCGTACGGCTCGGGACCACCTGGAGCTCGTGGACGCGGCCGGGCGGATCGTCGTGCCCGGGCCGGTGCAGACCGACCCGCGCGCCGTGACGGACCCCGTGGACGTCGTGCTCCTCGCCGTGAAGGCGACGCAGGTGTCGGCGTGTGCGCCCTGGCTCGCGGCGCTCTGTCGACCGGGCACCGTGGTGTGCGTGCTGCAGAACGGGGTCGAGCAGGTCCGTTCCCTCGCGCCGCACGTCGCGGGTGCCGACGTCGTGCCGTCCGTGGTCTGGTTCCCGGCCGAGACCCAGTCCGACGGCACCGTCTGGCTCCGTGCGACGCCGCGGCTGACCCTGCCGGACGGGCCGGGTACCGGAGCCCTGCTGCGCGCGCTGGACGGCACGCGGGTCGAGGTCGACGTGGCGCAGGACTTCACGAGCGTCGCGTGGCGGAAGCTCCTGCAGAACGCCGTCGCGGGCCTCATGGTCCTCACCGGGCGTCGTGCCGGGATGTTCGCGCGGGACGACCTCGCGCGGCTCGCGCACGACTACCTGCGCGAGTGTCTGCTCGTCGCCCGTGCAGAGGGGGCGGACCTGGACGACGACGTGCCGGACGCGGTGCTCGCGATGTTTCGGGGATCACCACCGGACACGGGGACCTCGATCCTCGCCGACCGGATCGCGGGGAACCCGCTCGAGTGGGACGTGCGGAACGGCGTGGTGCAGCGACTCGGAGCGGCCCACGGCATCCCGACACCCGTCAGCGATGTGCTCGTGCCGCTCCTCGCCGCCGCGAGTGACGGACCGGGCTGACCCCGTGGGAGGATCTCCGGTGTGCTGACCGCGGTGTTCCTGCTCGTCGCCGGAGTCCTCGCCGGTGTGATCGGCACCGCTGGCGGCATCACGTCGCTCGTCGCCTACCCGGCACTCCTCGCCGTCGGAGTGCCGCCCCTCGCCGCGAACGTCACGAACTCGGTGGCGCTGCTCGGCAGCGGTGCGAGCTCCGCCCTGCGCGCCCGAGCGGACCTCGTCGGACACGGCCCGACCCTGCGACGGTGGATGCCGATCACGGTGATCGTCTCCGCAGCGGGCGCAGTGCTGTTGCTCCTCACGCCGTCGCACCTGTTCGATCGGATCGTGCCATTCCTCGTGGCGGCCGGGTCGGTGCTGCTCCTGGCGCAGCCGTGGATCGACCGGCGGCGCGGATCGGCCACGATGCGGCCCGGGGTCGCGACGACGAGCGTCTCGGCGGTGTCGCTCTACAACGGGTACTTCGGCGCCGGGTCCGGCGTGCTCATGATCGCCGTGATGCTCCTGGACGGGGAGCCGGTCCTGCACCGGGCGAACGCGCTGAAGAACGTGCTCCTGCTCGCGGCGGACATCCTGCCGGCGGTGGCGTTCGCGCTGTCCGGCACCGTGGTGTGGGCGATGGTGTGGCCGCTCGGCATCGGGGCGGTCGTCGGCGGTCTGATCGGACCGAGCGTCGCGCGTCGCGTCCGGCCGACCCCGCTGCGCATCGCGATCGCCGTCTGCGGGTTCGTGCTGGCCGTGTACCTGTTCGTCGAGGCGTGACGCTGGACCGTTCCTGGGCGGGGTGTTCCGGTGTCTCATCCCGTCCGGGTGAGGTTCCACCCGTCGATGGACACCGATCGGGGGCGGGTGTACTCCGTACCCAGTGAGGTCGACGCTCGGGAGGTGATTCGGCGGTGGTTGACGACACGCACGCTGCGACGACGCCCGATCCGCGCGTCGGAGCGCAGTTCGTCTCGACGGGGAGACTGCCCGACGGACGCCGCATCGACCAGCTGCTCGCCGAGGCGCACCGGCTCTTCCGCACGGCCACGGACGGTGTCGTCGCCGACTACATCCCCGTCCTCGCCGACGCCGATCCCGAGCACTTCGCGCTGAGCGTCGCCGAGGCCACCGGGGCCAGGCACTCCGTGGGGGACGCCGACGTCACGTTCAGCATCCAGTCCGTCGCCAAGCCGTTCACCTTCGCACTCGTCTGCGACGCCATCGGCCACCGTGACGCCGCACGGCTCGTCGGGGTGAACAACTCCGGCCTGCCGTTCGACTCGGTCACCGCGATCGAGCTCAACAGCGGCGCCCCGATGAACCCGATGGTCAACGCGGGCGCGCTGGCGACGACGGCGCTCGTCCCGGGGGAGACCGCAGCCGACAAGTGGCGCACCCTGCTCGACGGGCTGTCCGCGTTCGCCGGCCGACCACTGCAGATCGACACCGTTGTGTACGAGTCCGAGACCGCCACGAACCTCCGGAACCGGAGCATCGCCAGCCTCCTGGGCAGCTACGGTCGGCTGTCCTGGGACCCGGCGGAGACCACCGACGTCTACACCCGCTCGTGCTCGATCGCGGTGACCACGGAGGACCTCGCCGTCATGGGGGCGACGCTCGCGGACGGCGGCGTGAACCCGGTCACCGGGGACCGCGTCGTCGGCGCCGAGGTCTGCCAGCACGTCCTCGCCGCGATGGCGGCGTCCGGCCTCTACGAGCGCACCGGCGAGTGGCTGTACGAGGTGGGACTCCCGGGGAAGAGCGGCGTCAGCGGGGGCATCGTCACGATCGCCCCGGGGAAGGGCGGACTCGCGACGTACTCCCCACCGCTCGACCCGGCGGGCAACAGCGTCCGCGGGGTGCTCGCGACCGAGTGGCTGTCCAGGACCCTCGGCATGAACCTGTTCGCGTCGACGGCGCACGTGTGAGAGGCAGCCCCCATGACCGACGGAACCGACACCCGCGTCGCCCGCACATCGTGGGCGCCCATGGTCGCCCTCGCACTGGCGCAGGTGCTCATGTCGTTCAACGTGGCCGCCCTGCCGGTCTCCCTCGGCGGCATGGTGCAGGACTTCGGGGTCCCGCCCACCGCCGTCAGCACCGCGATCGTCACCTACGGACTCGTCGTCGCCGCGCTGGTCATGACGGGCGCCAAGCTCGGACAGCGGTTCGGCTGGGTCCGGGTCTTCCGCTCGGTCGTCGTCGTGTTCACCCTGGCGATGGTCCTCATGACGATCGCCCCGAGCGTCTCCGTCGTCATCACCGCGCAGGCGCTCGCCGGAGCATCGGCCGCCATCATCGTCCCGAGTCTCGTCGCGCTCATCGCGGAGAACTACGAGGGCGACCAGCAGGCGACCGCGGTCGGGTCGCTCGGGTCCGCACGCGCTGCTTCCGGCGTGTCCGCGTTCGTGATCGGTGGTCTGCTCGGGACGTTCATCGGGTGGCGGCCGGTGTTCGCGATCCTCATCGCGCTCGCCGTGGTGGTGTTCGTGCTGAGCTTCCGCCTCCGGTCGGACTCCGGCAACCGGAACGTGCGGGTCGACCTCGTCGGGGCCGTTCTCGTCGGTGCCGCGGTGGTGTGCATCACCCTCGGCTTCAACAACATGACCGGGTGGGGCTTCTTCCGCGCGGAACCCGGTGCGCCGTTCGACGTCGCGGGCGTGTCGCCGGCACCGCTCCTCGTCGTCGTCGGCATCGTGCTCGGGCAGGCGTTCTTCCTCTGGACGCGGGCACGTTCCCGCGCGGACCGCGTGCCCCTCATCAACCTCTCGGTGATCGGGTCGTCCCGGGAGCGGTCGGCGATCGTGGCGCTGTTCGTGATCGTCGCGATCGAGGCCGCGGTCAACTTCAGCGTCCCGCTGTACATCCAGATCGTCCAGGGACGGACCCCGCTCGACACCTCGCTGGCGATGTTGCCGTTCAACCTGACCGTGTTCGTCTCCGCCCTGGTCGTCGTGCGGTTCTACGCGCAGTTCAGCGCCAGGACGATCGCCCGGTTCGGCTTCCTCCTGTCGACCGTCGCGCTCCTCTGGCTGGCGTTCGTCGTGACCAACGACTGGGAGACCGTCCCGACGATCGCCGGACTCATCGTGTTCGGGATCGGGCAGGGGGCGCTGGTCACGCTCCTCTTCAACGTCCTGGTGACGTCGTCGCCCAAGGAGCTCGCCGGCGACGTCGGTTCGGTCCGCGGGACGGCGCAGAACCTGGCGTCCGCCGTCGGGACAGCACTCATCGGCGTCGTGCTGGTGACGTTGCTCGTCGGCGGCGTGAACCAGGCGATCGCGCGAGAACCGCTGCTCGGGGCCGAACTGCAGTCGCAGGTGGACCTCGACCAGGTGAACTTCACGAGCAACGACGACCTCCGAGAGGTGCTGGCCGGGACATCCGCGACCGAGGCTCAGGTGAGCGCCGCCGTCCGCATCAACAGTGAGGTCCGGCTGCGGACCCTCCGGTTCGGGTTCCTCATCCTGGCGGCCGTGAGTGCCCTCGCCGTCCTGCCTGCCGGGCGGCTGCCGCGATTCGCCCCGGGGACGATCCCGGAGTCGGCGGCGACGGGCGAGGGATCGGCGACGGCCGGGCGGCGCGAGGACGACGACGAGGACGGTGCTCGCTGATGTGTCGATGGCTGGGGTACGTCGGCGGGCCGATCGCACCGCGGGAGCTCCTCTACGGCACCGAGCGATCGCTGATCGAACAGAGCCGCTTCCACTCTCCGGCGGTCCCCGCGCCCAACGGCGACGGCACCGGACTCGGGTGGTACGGCCGCCGGGAGGAACCGGCGCTGTTCCGGAGCGCGTCACCGGCGTGGGGCGACGAGAACCTGCGGGAGCTCGCCACGGAGGTGTCGAGTGGCCTCTTCCTCGCGCACGTCCGGGCGGCGACCGGGACCGCGGTCCAGGAGACGAACAGCCACCCGTTCCGGTACGGCCGGTGGCTCTTCGTGCACAACGGGTTCATCGCCGGGTACGCCGCGCTGCGCCGCCGACTGCTGCTCGAGGTGCGCGAGGACCTCTTCCCGCTGATCCTGGGTTCGACGGACTCTGAGCTGCTGTTCTTCCTCGCGATCACCTTCGGGCTCGAGGACGACCCGGTCGGTGGCCTCGCCAGGATGGCGGGGTTCGTCGAGTCCGTCGCAGCGGACGCGGGCATCGACAGTGCACTGCAGATGACCATCGGGCTCACCGACGGTCAGTCCCTCTGCGCGGTCCGCTACGCCACCTCCGGTCCTGTCAACTCGCTCTTCGTCAGCGAGGACGTCAGTGCGGTCCGCGACCTGGCACCGGAACACGGACGACTCGCCCGGTTCCCGGACGACGCCCGCGTCGTGGTGTCCGAGCCGCTCGTCGCGCTTCCCGGCCTGTGGCGGGAGGTCCCGCCGGGCACGGCCCTGACCATCCGTGACGGGCAGGTCGACCAGCGGCCCTTCGCCCCCGAACGTCAGGCGTCGTGAGGCGTCCGCCGGGACGCCGGGATCACCGGGTCAGCAGCTCGATCCACTCGGCGCGCTCCGTGAGCAGGCGACGCTGCCGCGCGCGACCGTCGGCGGTCGAGTGCTCGTCGCGTCGGCTGAACCGCAGCAGGTCGAGGAACACGATCGCCACGCACGCGCGGAACACCACCGGTTCGGCAGCGTCGGTCCCGGCGGCGACGATGCGCACGAGCGCGTCCTGGTCGATCCGGTCATGGCTCAGCAGCGTCGCGAGGTCGAATGCCCGCGGCCCGCTGCCGATCGCCTCGATGTCGACCACGCCACTGACCGAGCCTCCGCCGAACAGGACGTTCGCCGGGCGGAAGTCCCCGTGCACCATGTCCGTGCGCGGCCACGTGGCGCGATCCGCGTCCCGGACGAGTCGGTCGCAGGCGTCGCGCATCGGCGCGGGCGCGCCGGACTCCGCGCGGAGCCGTTCCTGACCCGCCCCGATCTGCTCCAGCAGGAAGTCCGTCCAGCAGTGCTCCGGCGACGGGTCGATCCCGGCCTGCGACTCGACGACCGCGATGAGCGCCTCCGCCGTCCCCGTGTCCACGTCGTCCGACGAATGCCCCGGGCACCACTCCTGGACCTGGTACCCGATGCCCGCTCTGGTCGTCCCGGCGGCGAGCCACGCCGGCGTCGGGTAGCCCGCGTGCCGAGCGACGTCGACCGCGCGTCGGGCGGTGACGATCCGCGCTGCCCACTCCGGGTCGGCGGTCGTCTTCAGGACGGCGGCGGTGCCGTCCGCGGCGCGGACCGACCAGGCGCCGGACTGCCGACCACCGTCGAGCCGTTCCGAGAGGTGCCAGCGCCGTCCCGTCACGGCCGACGCGTCACGGAGCGCCGCCTCGGCCTGTGCGCGGTCCGTCGTCATCGGCGCACGCGTTCCGCGATCGTCCTGGCGACCTCGGGCGCCGCGGTCGTGGTCGTGTCGTCGCCGTCGATCCGCGCCCGGAGCGTGTCCGGCTCGGCGTGCAGGACGAAGTGCCGGATCGGGACGTCGTACCGGGCGAGTCCGTCGCTGATCTCGCGCCAGGACGCCTCGACCAGCACCGTCATCGGCATCACGAGCGCAGCCGTCGTGGTCTTGCCCACCCCGTGCGTACCGTTCAGCCAGACGACCACGACACCGACGCTAGCGCGGCGCGGGTCCGGGAGCCGGGACGTCGACGATCCGCTCGGTTCCGACGACCGGGGCGAGCGTACCGGCGGACGTGGCAGCGAGGTCCGCCACGAGGGTCGGGATCGCCGGAGCGGGGACCCACAGCTCGAAGGTCGCAGCCGTCCCGTACCGGGTCGCCGCGAGCGTCGAACCGTGGTGCCGTACCCAGTCGCGGAGCACGTTGTCGACCCGCCCGGCATCCGCGTGCTGGACATCGACGGTCACCGACGTCAGGGCTTCGCGACGGACGGTCTCGGCACGGTCGAGCGCCTCGGACACGGAGGTCGAGTACGCGCGGACGAGTCCGCCGGCACCGAGCTTCACGCCGCCGAAGTACCGCGTCACGATCGCCACGACGTCGGTCAGCTCGCGGCGTCGCAAGACCTCGAGCATCGGCACACCCGCGGTGCCGGACGGTTCGCCGTCGTCCGAGGAGCGCGCCTGGTCACCGAGGACGCCGGTCACCATCGCGGTGCAGTTGTGCCGCGCGTCCCAGAACCGCTTCCGGACCTCGGCGATCGCGCGGTCCGCCGCGTCCGAGTCGGACACCGGGACGACGGTGGTGACGAACCGCGACTTCGTGATGACGATCTCGTGCTCGACCGTGGCCGCGATCGTGGACGGGTACCGGCGGCTCACCCGTCGAGCGTACCGGCGCCGGGTTCCCGCCCAGCGGCAGGCAGGCACGAGGGCCAGGGCGAATAGGCTCGGGTCCCGTGTTCGAACTCCACCACCTCTCCGCGCAGGAACTCTGGGACTGGATCCGCCGCGGCGACACGACGGCCCGCGAAGCGACCGAGCACTTCCTCGCCCGCATCGAGCGGCTGGACCCGGGACTCGGTGCCTTCGTGACGGTCACCGCGGACGCCGCGCGCGAGCGAGCCGACCGCCTCGGCCACCTGGTGCCGACGTCGAGGCCGCTGTGGGGCCTCCCGTCCGGGGACAAGGACCTGTACGACCGCGCCGGCGTGCCCACCGGATCCGGGACGGTGTCGTTGCCGGAGCGGCCGGCGGCGGCCGACCACCCGCTCGTGACGGCGCTCGACGCCGCCGGTGCGGTGAGCCTCGGCAAGACGGCGAGCCCGGAGTTCGGGATGTCGTCGTCGTCCGAGACGGCGCGCGGTGTCACGCGGAATCCGTACGACACGAGCCGGGCTCCTGGAGGGTCGTCGAGCGGTGCCGCGGTCGCGGTCGCGGCAGGGCTGCTGCCGGCGGCCGTCGGCTCCGACGGCGGGGGATCGGTGCGGATCCCCGCGGCGGCGACGGGCCTCGTCGGGCTGAAGCCGAGCCGGGGCCGGGTCCCCTCGATGCCCGGGCGCTCGGGCGTGGGCGGGCTCTCGGTGGCCGGGCCACTGACGCGGACGGTCGCCGACGCGGGCATGTACCTGGACGCCCTCGTCTCACCGACGGGCCTCGACGAGCCCGCGCCGTACGCGCTCGTCACACCGGACGTCGGCGACGGGCCCTTCACCGCGGCGGCCGTGCGAGGCGAGGGGCGGTTCGTCCTCGGGGTGCTCGACGGTTCCCCCTGGGACGACACGGTCGACGTCGTCGTCGATCCGGCAGCGCGGGCGGCGGTGGACACCGCGATCCGGGTGCTCGGGGAGCTCGGCCACGGGATCGAGGACGTCGCGATGCCGCGCGTGCCCTACGCGTCGGCGTTCCGGGTCGCGTGGGAGAGCTCTGCGGCGCGGCTGCCGTCCGTCCCGGGCATCGACCTGACGGCGCTCACGCCGCTGGTGTCCTGGCTCATCGCGCGTGGTCGTGCGCTGAGCGGGACGCAGGTGCTCGACGCGATGACGGCGCTCGACCTGTTCTCGACGACGCTCATCGGCGCGTTCGACCGCTTCGACGCCGTGGTCACGCCGACGCTCGCGCTCACCCCGCGTCCGCTCGGCTGGTACGGCGAAGATCCTGAGGAGGACTTCCGCCGCCAGTGCGCGTACTCGCCGTGGACGTCGATGGCGAACGTGGCGGGCCTCCCGGCGATCACGCTCCCGGTCAGGGTGACCGAGGACACGCACCCGGACGGCGCCGGGCTCCCGATGGGCGTGCAGCTCATCGGTCGGCCGGGTGGGGAGCGCACGCTCCTGGCGCTCGGCGCGCAGCTCGAGCGGCGCATCCGCTGGCAGCGGCGGCACCCGCCCGTGTGGTGAGGCGCAGGTCCGTCGCGCGGCGCGTCCGACTCGGAACCGACGCGCCAAGGCGCCGGCCGGGGGGGGGGGGGGGGGGGGGGGCCCCCCCGCGCCCCCCCCCCCCCCCCCCCCCCCCCCCCCCGGGCGGGC
>JASCOI010000121.1 GCA_029959665.1 Microbacteriaceae bacterium PS02333 | reverse complement strand
CGGGGCGGGGGGGCCCCGCGCGCAGGCACCCCCGGCCCGCCCCCACCGCGGGGGGGACGGCATCGGCGAGCGCGTGCTCGTCGTCCACGACGAGGGCCCGGACGGGGCTCCCGTCGGTACGCTGCAGCGGTCGGTCGGCCATCGAGGCCGAGCCTACTTCCCGCTCGTCAGGTCGTAGACGGTCTGCCCGCCGACCGTGGAGGACTCGTAGTTCGCCGCCACCCACTCCTGGATGGCGCTGGCGGTGGACGAGCCGCCGCCCATGCCGCCGCCGTTCCCGGAGGCGATGTAGTAGGCGATCTTCCCGTCGGCGACGTCCGCCTTGAATTCGGCGAGCGTCGGCGTCGGGTCGCTGGACCAGCCGCCGATCGCCATCACCGCGGTGTCGGTGTCGAGCTCCAGCTGCGCGGCGGACTGTGATCCGTTCACCGCGGCGGCCCACTTCGTGTCCGTCGCCTCGAGCAGCTTCTGCAGCGCCGACGACGTCGATGCGCCCTCGCCTCCGCCACCGGTCGCGCCGCCGGACGGGAGGCTCGTCCCCGACTCCGATCCGCTGGTCCCGTCGCCGGGTGCCTCGCCCGTTGCCCCGCCCGGCATCTCGCCGGACGTCCCGTCCGGCATCTCCGGCGGCGTGCCGCCGGGACCCGCTTGCGATTCGGAGCCAGCGCTGTCGGAACCGTCCGTCTCGGAACCGGAGGTGGTCCCGCCTGGTCCACCCGTGCCTCCCGGCATGCCCCCACCGCCCATCCCGCCACTGGACGATCCGGACGGACCGACGCTCGGGATCGAGCCGGAGTGCGCCACCGTGGTGGTGGCGAGCGCGTAGGCGGTGGTACCGGTGAGCCCGAAGAGCGTCCCGGCGAGGACACCGACGGCGACCAGCTTGCGGAGTGAGGGGACGCTGCCGACCACGATCGCGATGGCCGACAGCAGCCCACCGGTGAGCATCACCCAGCGGAGCCACGGCAGCCACGTGGGGTTCTCGTTGAGGAGGCACCAGCCCCAGAACGCCGTGATGCCGACCATGCCCGCGAGGCCCAGGCGCCCGGTCATCCGGTTCCTGGCGTTCCAGAGCAGCGCGCCGCCGGTACCGACGAGGCCCGCGATCGCCGGGGTGAGCGCCACCGTGTAGTACGGGTGGATCGTGCCGGACATGTACGAGAACACGAGTCCGGTGACGATGAGCCAGCCGCCCCAGAGGACGAGACCGGCACGGACGGGATCGCCGATCGTCCGGCGGCCGACCACGACCAGGCCGAGCACGAGTGCGATGAGCGCCGCGGGGAGCAGCCACGAGATCTCGAGGCCCATCTCGGACGAGAACAGCCGGTCGAGGCCGGTCGACCCACCGAACGACGAGCCAGCGGTCCCGCCGGTCATCCCGCCGCCACCACCGCCGTTGCCGGAGCCGCCGAAGATGCGGCCGAGCCCGTTGTACCCGAACACCAGGTCCAGGACGGTGTTGTTCGTCGAGCCGCCGATGTAGGGGCGGGAGTCGGCGGGCCACAGCCACACCGCGACGACCCACCAGCCGGCGGCGACGACCAGGGACCCGGCCGCGATGAGGAGGCCGACGATGCGCCTCGGCCACGTGGTGCGTGCCGCGATCAGGTACACGAGCCCGAACGCCGGCAGGACGAGGAGCCCCTGCAGCATCTTCGTCAGGAAGGCGAACCCGAGGGCGACACCGGCGAGCGCGATCCACCTCCAGCTGCCCGTCGGGAGTGCCCGCACCGTGCAGTACGCGCCGGCGGTCATGAGCAGCACGAGGAGCGCGTCCGGGTTGTCGAACCGGAACATCAGCGCCGCGGCCGGGGTCGCCGCGACGACGAACCCGGCGAGCAGCGCGCCGACGTTCGCGGTCGTCGATCCCAGTCGCGTCAGGGGCCGTCGGACCGTGCCCCACACCAGCGCGACGGACCCGACGGCCATCAGGGCCTGGGGGAGCAGCAGGCTGAAGGACGAGAAGCCGAAGAGCCTCGCGGACAGGACCATCACCCACAGCGACGCCGGTGGCTTGTCCACGGTGATGAAGTTCGACGAGTCGAGCGAGCCGAAGAAGAACGCCTCCCACGACTTCGTGCCGGCCTGCACGGCTGCGGCGTAGAACGAGTTCGCGTACCCGGATTCGCTGAGGTTCCAGAGGTACACGACGGCGGTCACGACGAGGAGCGCCCAGAAGGCCGGCCGGAGCCAGCGGGCGTCCTCACGCTCGCCGAGGAAGAGGCGGGCAGCGGCTCTCCGACGGGTCTGCGCACCCGAGTGCGCACGGTCGCGTCGATCGGTCACGGGGATCGGGTACGTGGTCATGTCCATGAGCATCCGGGGCGTTCCCCGAACGGCCCCATGCGTGGCCTGTGCGCCGGGTAAGTGTGCTGGGACTGTCTCGCCCGTCAGGCGTAGCGCGAAGCGGCCCGGAGCGTGGCGGATTTGTACGACCCGCCGAACAGGAACACGTGCAGGAGCAGCGGGGCGAGCTGGTGGAGCTCGACGCGCTCCTGCCACCCCGATGCCAGACGTGACTCGGCGTCGTAGCCGGCGAGCACGGTCTCGAGCCGGGGCAGCCCGAACAGCCCGAGGAGCGCCAGGTCCGTCTCCGCGTGCCCGCCGTGCGGGTTCGCGTCGATGAGCACGGCCCCCGTCGGCTCGGAGGAGTCCGTCGGCCAGAGCACGTTCCCCGCCCAGAGGTCCCCGTGCAGTCGCGCGGGCCGGTCACCGACGAGCGCCGGCTGGGTCGACGAGAAGTCCCCGTCCTGGACGCGTTGCGCGACCCGTTCGAGCAGTGCCGCCTCGCCCGGGTCGAACCCGCCCCGGTCGACGATCCGCCGGACGAAGTCGCGGATGCGGTACTCCGCGAAGAACTCGCCCCACGTGGCCGGGGCATCGGCGGCGGCGACGAACGGGGTGCGGGACCGACCCATCCGCAACGGCACCCCGGACGGGAACCCCGGCGCCGGCGCTCCCCAGTGCGGTGCGCCGGACGCGTGCGTGTGCGCGAGCGACCGGCCGAAGCGCTCGGCCTGCGCCTTCGTCGGGGAGCCGTCGGAGATCAGCTCCAGGTCGAGCACGGTCGGGCTCGGCCGGTCGAGGACCCGGGCGATGCGGGTCCCGCCGGAGTCCTCTGCAGCGGCGAGCCACTCGAGCCCCGCGGCCTCTGCGGCTGCCTCGTTCGGATCGGTGAAGGTCTTCACGTGCGTCTCGGCCATCGATCCATCCTTCCAGCGCCGACCGGAGGACGACTCAGACCACGTCGCTCAGACCGCGTCGACGAGCGCCCTCGCCAGCGGGTGCCACGGCCGCGACGACGGGCCGCTCAACACCAGCGTCCGTTCGAGCCTCGGCGTCGTCGGCACCATCACGAGGTCGTCCGGCAGCATCACCCGTCCGAGCGTCGGGACGACGGACACCCCCTCGCCGCGCTGGATCATCCCGAACATCGTGCTCATCTCCCGCACCCGGTGGGCGTAGCGGAACGGCTGCCCGGCGATCTCGTGCATCCGCTGGATCTGGTGCTCGCATCCGCCGCCGCCGGCGACCAGACCGTCCTCGTGCAGGTCGTCGAGCGTCAGGGCCGCTGCGTCGGCGAGCGGATGGTCGCGTCGGATCACCGCGGCCATCTCGTCGCGCGCGACGACGACCGCGCCGTCGGGCACGGACGCCGGGTCGACGAGCACGGCAGCGTCGACGGTGCCCGCCTCGAGCCACTCCGGCATCTCGTCGTCGTCGCCCTCGTAGACCTGGACGTCGACGTCCGGCAGGGTCACCGCCCACAGCTCGCGGAGCCGCGGCAGCAGGCCCTGGCAGACGGTGGGGACGGCGGCGAGTCGCACGGTGCCGCGCGCCGCGCCGGGCCGGACCACTGCCTCCAGTGCGTCGACGGAGGCGAGCACGCTCCGGGCGTGACCGATCAGTCGTTCCCCGAGTGGCGTCGGGGCGGCGGCACCGCCGCGACGGAGGACCTGGCCGCCGACCTCGCGCTCCAGTCCGGCGACGGCGTGCGAGACGGCGGACTGGCCGATCCCGAGGGCCGCGGCGGCGAGGGTGAACGATCCGCGGTCGACCGTGGCGACGAGTGCGCGGAGCTGGGCGAGCGTGATGTTCATGTGCTTCCTTCATGCCGCCATGAACCGGATGCGTTTGCTTCATGTCGGCGGCTGGCTCGACACTAGCGGCATGAACGGCATCCTGTTCGTGCTCGTCGCACTCACCTGGGGATCGAGCTTCCTCTTCATGAAGATCGGGCTCGAGGGGCTCTCCCCGCAGCAGGTCGCGCTCGGACGGGTGCTCCTCGGTGCCGTGACGCTCGTCGTGATCCTCCTCGCCACCCGTCGTCGCTGGCCGCGGTCGCCTCGGCTCTGGGGCCACCTGCTCGTCGTCGCGGTGTTCCTCAACGCGATCCCGTCGTCCCTGGTGGCGTGGGCGGAGCAGACGGTGCCGAGCGGCCTCGCGAGCATCTATAACGCGACGACGCCGATCATGGTGTTGCTCGCGATGCCGCTGCTGCTGCCGGCCGAGCGTCTGCGCGGCAAGCAGCTCGTCGGCGTGCTGCTCGGGATCGTCGGCGTGCTCGTCCTGGTCGGGCCGTGGGACCTCATCGGCGACCCGTCGGTCCTCGCGACGGTGCCTGCACAGATCGCCCTGCTCGGGATGACCGCCTGCTACGGGTTCGGACTGTCCTACATGCGCCGGTTCGTCGCGGGGAGCGGCCACGACGCGATCACCCTCACGACCGTGCAGCTCACGTTGGGGGCGGGGCTGATGCTGCTGGTCGCGCCGTTCACGGCGCTCTCGCCGGTGCAGCTGGACTGGAGGATCGTGGCCGCGATGGTCGCGCTGGGCTGCGTCGGCACGGGGCTGGCCTACATGTGGAACACCGGGCTCGTGCAGGCGTGGGGCGCCGCCAGGGCCTCCACGGTCACGTACCTGACGCCGGTGGTCGGGGTGGTGCTCGGCGTCCTCGTGCTGGGGGAGCGGGTCCGGTGGAACGAGCCCGTCGGTGGTGTCGTCATCCTGCTCGGCATCGCGCTGGCGTCCGGGGTCGTGCGATGGCGGCGGCCGGTCCGGACACCGCAGCACGCATAGGCTGCAGGGGTGAGCGCGCGGACCGAACTCGCAGGGGTCGCCCGGCCGGAGGTCGTCGCGGCGCCCGCGGACGGCACCTCCTCGTTCCGACGTGCAGCGGTGCTCATCCTGTTCGGGGTCCTCGACCGGGTGCCGAGCGACAGCACCCCGCGGGACGCCGCCGTGTCGCGCGACCTCGACGTGCTGCTGCTCGCCAGGGCCACGACGCTCCGGGCACACCCAGGGCAGGTGGCGTTCCCCGGTGGACGCGTCGACCCCGGTGACCGCGACGCCGTGGCCGCTGCCCTCCGGGAAGCGCAGGAGGAAACCGGGCTCGACCCGTCCGGCGTCGAGGTCCTCGGCACCCTGCCCGCGCAGCCGCTCGACTTCTCACGGCACCTCGTCACCCCGGTCATCGGGTGGTGGCGTGACCCGTCTCCGGTCCGGGTCGTCGACGCCCGGGAGTCGGCAGCGGTGTTCCGGGTCCCGGTCGCGGACCTGCTCGACCCGGCACACCGCGGCGTCACGGTGATCCGCCGGGACGGACACGAGTGGCGTGGGCCGGCCTTCAGCGTCGACACCGCCTCGGGAACGCACGTGGTGTGGGGGTTCACCGCGATGCTGCTCGACGGGCTGTTCGACCGGCTCGGCTGGACGGAGCCGTGGGACGGGGAACGGGTCGTCGCGCTCCCGCCCACCTAGGCTGACGGCATGACCTCCACGGCGCGGTTGCTCCTCGCCTCGTCACATCCCGGCCCGACGCTCACCGTCACGGTGCTCGCCGCGGTCATCGCGAGCGCCGTCGGCCACCCGGCGTGGCTCGTCGTCCTCGTCGCCGCGGCCGTCGTCGCCGGGCAGCTGTCGATCGGCCTCGCCAACGACTGGATCGACGCCGACCGGGACCGCAGCGTCGGGCGGTCGGACAAGCCCGTCGCGCAGGGGTTGATCGCCGTGTCGACCGTCCGGACCGCGGCGTTCGTCACCGCCGGGATCGCCGTGCTGCTCTCGCTGTTCCTCGGCCCGGTCGCCGCGGTCGCGCACCTCGTGCTCGTCGGTGCCGGATGGGCCTACGACGCCGGTCTGAAGCGGTCGGTCTGGTCGGTCGCGCCGTTCGTCGTCGCGTTCGGGCTGCTCCCCGTCGTGGCGGTCGCGGCCGGTCCCGCGGCACAGCTCCCGGCACCGTGGGCGATCGCCACGGGGGCGGTGTTCGGCATCGCGATCCACTGCACGAACGTGTTGCCCGACCTGGTCGACGACGCGGCGACCGGGGTCAGGGGATTCCCGCACCGCCTCGGGCTGCACGCCGCCGGGGTGCTCGCCTTCGTGTCGCTGGTCGTGGCCGCCGTGCTGGTGCTCGTCGGGCAGCTCGGCGGGGACGATCCCGTGCGCGGCGTCGGGGTCGTCCTCGCGCTCGTCGGCACGCTGGTCGTCGTCGTCCTCGCCGTGGTCGGGATCCGGCTCGTCCTCACCGGCCCACCGACCAGGACGCTCTTCCGACTGGTGATCGTCTCGTCACTGGTGCTCGTCGTGGAGCTCGGGTTCGCGGGCGCGCGACTCGTCGCCTGACGCGGTCAGGACCACCGCATCGCGTAGACGCGGGCGAGCAGGTGCGATGACGGGAGGCCGAGGGCCGTCCGCAGCAGGACCTCGCGTGCCAGCGCCGTCGGCCCCGTCGCCGGCCGTCCGAGGGCCATGTTCGCCTCCGCTTGGCGCGCGGCACGCCGTGCGACCGCCTGGCGGCGGGCGGCGTACTCCGGCCAGGGTCCGGCTGCGCCGGTCCGGACCGCCTCCGTCAGCAGGGGAGCGAGTGCGGCGGCGTCGAGCCACCCGAGGTTCATGCCCTGGCCGCCGATGGGGCTGATCTCGTGCGCGGCGTCCCCGATCAGGAGCGCTCGGCCCACGCCGATCCGCGCCGCCTCGGTGCGGCGCACCCGGAACTCGCCGAGCATCGAGCAGGTGTCGGCGTCCACGTCGGCGCCCGTCCGCTCCCGGACGGCACGGACGAGCGTCGCGGCACGGGCTTCGTCGGTGGTGGTCGCACCCCGCCCGGCGAGCACGACGTACCGGCGACGCGCCCCCGGCAGCGGGAACGACTCGACGACGCCGTCGGGGCCGACGTCGACGAGCGCGGAGCTCCTCGCCGAGGCCGGTTCCGGGTCGGCGAAGTCGCCCATCACGTACTGCTCGGGGTACTCGCGACCGGTCGTCCCGATCCCCAGGAGTCCGCGGACCGTGCTCCTGGCGCCGTCCGCCCCGACGACGAACGCCGCACGGAGCCCGATCGGACCGTCCTCCGAGGTGCCGACCACGTCGACGTGGTCGGCGTGCCGTGTCAGTGCCGTCAGCCGCGTGCCGGTGCGGAGCGCGTCCGGGGCCACGGCGGCGAGTCTCGCGCGGAGGATCGCCTCGGTGCGGTGCTGGTCGAGCGTGGCGACGTACGGGTGCGTGGCCGAGGCGTGTGCGAACGACAGGGTGCCGAGGGTCCGCCCGCGACTCCGGGCGACACCGGTCCGGACCAGGCAAGCCTCGTCGAGCACCGGACGCGCGGCGCCGATCGTGTCGAGCGCGTCGAGCGACGGCGGGTGGATGCCGATCGCCCGTGAGCCCGCCGGCGCCGAGGACCGTGCCTCCCACACCTGCACGTCGACACCCGCGTGGGCCAGGAGTGCGCCGAGGAAGAGTCCGACGGGCCCGCCGCCGGCCACCAGGACTCCGGTTCGCGGGGCGGTCACGGGCCGAGCCTACGGAGCGGCGCGTGACCGGGGGCTCAGCCGCCCGTCTGTGCAGCGGAGCGCTCCGCTGCCAACAGGCGCCGAGCCTCCCGGAAGCGGCGGCGGAGCCGCTCGACCGGCACCTCGACGGCGTAGGCCGCACCGACGGCGACCAGGATCGCGCCGGCCATCAGCCAGATCCAGTCGAAGGCCCCGAAGGCGCTCGCCGCGACGGTCCCGAGCAGGGCGATCACGAGCGGGTGCCAGAGGTAGGCGGAGTACGAGACGCGCCGACCGAACCAGGCCACCGGGGTCAACGACAGCGCGATCGACAGGGGGCTCCTGACCGACACGAGGCCGCCGATCAGGACGGCGGACACGACGCCGGTCGCCGGCAGGAGCAGGCCGAACGTCCACGCGTGCTGCGTCCAGTCGTCGTCGATCCAGTACTGCACTCCGGCGAGCAGCGCGATCCCGACCCAGGTGCCGAGGTGCCCGGCGAGTCCTCGAGCCCATGCACGGACCCGTTCGTCGTCGAGCAGGAGCGCCAGCAGGCAGCCGGTCGCCAGCGGGACGAGCCCGAGCACGGGGGAGAAGTACACGTCCGGCGTCGAGCCGCCGCTCGGGGTCCGGTAGCTCAGCCACGATGCCGTCGCTCCGCCCGCGATCACGCCACCGAGCCCGACCAGCAGGAGGCGACGGCGTGCACGGAGGGCGAAGAGCGCGACCAGCACCACCGGCCACACCACGTAGAACTGCTCCTCCATCGACAGGCTCCAGGTGTGCGCGAACACGCCCTGCGTCGTGTTCCAGAACGCCCGGAAGAGGTTGCCCGTGTACGTCAGGGCGATCACGGCGGCCTCGCCGGCGGAGAACGACGCGCCCTTGTAGTCACCGACCCACGACCAGAGTGCGAGGCCTGCGGCGACGAGCACCAGGAGGGCCGGGTAGAGCCGCAGCATCCGCTTCAGCCAGAACGTGCCGAGCCGGATGCGCCCGGTGCGGCGGTGCTCGCCGAGGAGCAGCGTCGTGATGAGGAAGCCGGAGAGCACGAAGAAGACGGTGACGCCGATGAAGCCGCCCTCGAACCCGGGGACGTGCAGGTGGTAGAGCATCACGGCCAGGATCGCGACCGTGCGGAGGCCGTCGAGTGCGGTGGCGCGGTGTGTGAGTGGGCCGTGGGTGTCCGGTGTCCGGCGGCCGTCGGGACGCGCGGCTGCGGGGGTGGTGCTCCGCTCGAGCGTGGTGGTCGACACATCGCCTCCTCGACAGGATCGGGTTCGCTGACCCGTGTCAGGATGCCCCGCTCCGCCAAGAACGACCTCAGAGCGCGGTGGCGGTCACCATGCTCGTCAGGGCGTCGAGCCGTTCCCGCGCGATGTCGGCGAACGGACGGACCTCGTCGCCGGCGATCCACTGCTGGAACGACAGGTGGAACACCGTCACACCGGTCTCCGCGGCGAGCGTCGCGGCAGGTTCGCCGATCCCGCGGTCGCGCAGGACCTCGCCGAGCCGGACCTTGAGCGTCGCCAGCTTGGCGAGCTCGCGTTCGCCCAGCGACGGTTCGGAGTCGATGATCGTCTGCCGGATCCGCGAGAACGGACGGCGCTCCTCGGGGAAGAAGTGCCCGGCCGAGTCGAGCGACCGGGCGATCAGGGCGAACGGCGGCGCATCGGCAGGGGCGTCGGCGATCGGGTCGATGAACATCGCGAGGAAGTCGTCCTGCCCGGCGAAGATCACCTCGCGCTTGTCCGCGAAGTGCCGGAAGAACGTGCGCTCGGTGACGTCGGCGGCCGCGGCGATCTCCGCGACCGTGGTCCGGTCGTACCCCTGCTCCTGGAACAGACGGAGTGCCGTCGCCTGCAGCCGTTCACGCGTTCCGGGTTGCCATCGAGCCATGGTTGCGAGTCTACTGATGACAGCGCATGACATCGAGGTGTACGGTTTCTGATGTCAGTCAATGACATCACTGTTCTGGAAGGACACACCATGCGCGTATTCGTCACCGGAGCCTCCGGTTGGATCGGCTCCGCCACCGTCGACGAGCTCGTCGCCGCCGGCCACCAGGTCGTCGGCCTCGCCCGGTCCGACGCCTCCGTCGCCCGTGTCGAGGCGGCCGGCGCCACCGCACTCCGCGGCGACCTCGACGACCTCGACGCCATCCGCCGCGGCGCCTCCGAGTCGGAGGGCGTCGTCCACCTCGCCAACAAGCACGACTGGGCGAACCCGGTCGCGACGAACGCCGCCGAGCGTGCCGTCGTCGAGACCATCGGTACGGCGCTCGCCGGCAGCGACCGTCCGTTCATCGTGGCATCCGGCATCGCGGGGCTCGCGTCCGACCGCCCGGCGACCGAGGCGGACCCGAACCCGTTCGTCGGCCCGGACTCGATGCGCGGCGGGAGCGAGAACCGCGGCTTCGACTTCGTCGGCCAGGGAGTCCGCACCGTCGCCGCCCGCTTCGCGCCCACCGTGCACGGCATCGGCGACCACGGGTTCATCGCGGCGATCGTCGCTGCCGCGAAGCAGCAGGGTGTCTCGGGCTACATCGGCGACGGGACGAACAACTGGTCGGCCGTGCACCGCTCCGACGCGGCCCGACTCGTGCGCCTCGGGCTCGAGAGCGCCCCGGCCGGCACCAGACTGCACGCCGTCGCGGAGCCCGTCGTCTCCACGCGCTCGATCGCCGAGGCCATCGGCGAGGGGCTCGGGCTGCCGGTGACCTCGATCGACCCGGCGGACGCGGAGTCGCACTTCGGGTTCATCGGGCGGTTCTTCGGGTTCGAGATGTCGGCGACGTCGACCGAGACGCAGGAGCGCTTCGGCTGGACCCCGACGGGCCCGACCCTCGCCGAGGACATCGCCGCGGGCGCGTACTTCGACGTGCGGGTCTCGTAGGACCTGCCGGGGGCCGACTCGGAACGACAGCGTCGTCGTCGTACGACAGCGACTTCGTCGTTCCGAGTCGGAG
>JASCOI010000120.1 GCA_029959665.1 Microbacteriaceae bacterium PS02333 | reverse complement strand
GGGGGAGTGCGCCCCCGTGGGCGCGGCCCCGGCGGCGCCGGGGGGGGCCCCTTCGGCGTCTGGTCAGGCCAGGCGCGAGCCGGGGCCGACCACGGGGGCCGAACCCGTCGCCTGCGTCAGGATCTCGTCGAAGGCACCGCGGGACGTGCGGTGCTCGCCGAGACGGTTCGGCTTCCCGGTGCCGTGGTAGTCGCTCGAGCCGGTGACGAACAGGCCGTAGCGGTCCGCCCACTCGAGCAGGGTGCGCTTGCCGTGGGCGAGGTTCTCGCGGTGGTCGACCTCGAGCCCACCGAGCCCCGCGTCGACGAGCTCGCGCAGGCCCGCCTCGTCGATGACGATCCCGCGTGAGGTCGCCGCCGGGTGCGCGATCACGGGGACGCCCCCGGCGGCACGGATGAGTTCGACGCCTCGGAGCGGTGTCGGGGCATCGTGCGGTTCGTAGTAGCCGGACGCCGGGTGCAGGATGCCGCGGAACGCCGCGCTGCGGTCGGGTTCGAGTCCGCGCGCGACGAGGGCGTCGGCGATGTGCGGCCGGCCGATCGTCGCGCCGGGGCTCGCCTGCGCGAGGACGTCCTGCCAGGTGATCGGGTGGTCCGCACCGATGCGGTCGACCATGCGGTGCGCGCGGGACAGGCGGCCCTCGCGGATGCGCTCCGTCTCGGCGGACAGGGCGGCGTCGTCCGGGTCGACGAGGTAGCCGAGGACGTGCACGCTCCGGTAGCCGACACGCGTGCTCAGCTCGAGGCCCGGGACCAGCGTCAGCGGGAGCTCCCGTGCGGCGGCTGCGGCGTCGGCCCACCCGGCGGTGGTGTCGTGGTCGGTCAGCGCGACGGCGTCCAGTCCGGCGGCCGCCGCTGCCCGGACGAGGTCGGCGGGCGGCTCGGTGCCGTCGGAGACACTCGAGTGCGCGTGCAGGTCGATGAACGGGTCGGGCACGCGCCAATCGTATCCACAGGTGAGCAGGCACACAGACC
Organism: Microbacteriaceae bacterium PS02333; assembly: GCA_029959665.1. GTDB lineage: Bacteria > Actinomycetota > Actinomycetes > Actinomycetales > Microbacteriaceae > Curtobacterium > Curtobacterium guangdongense. The sequence continues at coordinate 9,856 of JASCOI010000120.1, read as the reverse complement.
CGGCGTCGAGCGCGGTGCGATGATGGGGGCATGGCCGACACGACTCCCCGCGCAACGAGCAACCGCTCCACCACACCCGGCTCCTCGACCTTCAAGGACTTCATCGGGTCCCAGTGGGCCGAGCGCGACCGCCCCGTGCCCGCAGCACGTGAGCAGGCTGCGTTCGCCGCCGCCCGTCGGGCGCGTATCTCCGAGCTCCACCCGGGTCGGACGATCGTGGTCCCCGCCGGCACCGCGAAGGTCCGCTCGAACGACTGCGACTACCCGTTCCGCCCGCACTCCGCGTTCGCACACCTCACCGGCTGGGGTACCGACACCGTCGTCGGCTCCGTCCTCGTGATGACGCCGAACGGTGCCGGGCACGACGCCACGCTCTACTTCCGCTCGACCGCCGGACGCGACTCCGAGGAGTTCTACGCGAACCCGGAGATCGGCGAGTTCTGGGTCGGTCCGCGCCCCTCGCTGGACGAGGTCGCCGCCGACCTGGGCATCGCCACCGCCGACCTCGGCGAGTTCTCCGGGGTGCAGGACGCCTTCGACGCCTCGGTGCTCGTCGTCCGCGACGCCGACACCGAGTTCACGCGCTCCCTCGACGAGCGCCTCGGCTCCGCGGTCGGTGGCGCTGCCGCGACCGACGACGTCGCGGCGACGGACGACGTGCTCGCCCGAGACCTGTCCGAGCTGCGCCTCGTCAAGGACCCGTACGAGGTCAACGAGCTCCGCAAGGCCGTCGACGCCACCCAGCGCGGGTTCGCCGACGTGATCGCCGACCTCGACGCGGTCCTCGCACACCCCAGGGGCGAGCGCATCGTCGAGGGCACGTTCAACCGCCGTGCCCGCGCCGACGGCAACACGGTCGGGTACGACACCATCGCGGCGTCCGGCCACCACGCCTGCATCCTGCACTGGACCCGCAACGACGGCGCCGTGCAGCCCGGTGACCTCATCCTCATCGACGCCGGCGTCGAGGTGGACTCGTTCTACACCGCGGACATCACGCGCACGCTGCCGGTCAGCGGCACGTTCTCGGCCGTGCAGCGGCTGGTCTACGAAGCCGTGCTCGAAGCCGCCGACGCCGCGTTCGCCATCGTGAAGCCCGGCATCACGTTCCGGCAGGTGCACGCGACGGCGATGGAGGTCATCGCCCGCAAGACCGCCGAATGGGGCTTCCTGCCCGTCTCGGCAGAGGAATCACTGCAGCCGGACAACCAGTTCCACCGCCGCTACATGGTGCACGGCACCAGCCACCACCTCGGCCTCGACGTGCACGACTGCGCGAAGGCTCGTCGTGAGATGTACATCGACGGCATCATCGAGCCCGGCATGGTGTTCACGATCGAGCCCGGCCTGTACTTCCAGCAGGACGACCTGACGGTGCCGGAGGAGTTCCGCGGCATCGGCGTCCGCATCGAGGACGACATCCTCGTGACTGCCGACGGAGCCGAGAACCTGTCGGTCGGCATCCCCAGGACCCCCTCGGAAGTGGAGGGGTGGATCGCCCGCACCGGGCGCTAGCCTGAGCGGGTGACGACACCCGAAGCTTCCTCGCAGAGCATCACGATCGACGTCGAGCACTTCGACTCGCCCGACGCCCAGCGACTGCGTGCTGCCCAACGCATCGAGATCGACAGCACGTACGGCGGTGACACCGAGCCCGGTGACAAGCCCACTGCCGAGTCGATCGCGGTGTTCTTCGTGGCGCGCGACGGGGACGGCACACCGATCGGGTGTGGCGGGCTCCGGCTCGTTGACGACGGGGTGACCGAGATCAAGCGCATGTACGTCCGCCGCGAGTCCCGCGGGACCGGGGCCGCGACGGGGATCCTCCGACGCCTCGAAGAGGCAGCGCTCGACCTCGGCTCCCCCGCACTCGTGCTGGAGACGGGCACGGAGCAGAAGCGCGCGATCCGGTTCTACGAGCGCGAGGGCTTCAGCCGCATCGCGAATTTCGGCCCGTACGTCGGCGCGCCGCTGTCCGCCTGCTACTCCAAGGTCTTGTAGGCGCGCTGCCCGCCCCGCCCCGCGCTCTCCGCCCCGCGCTCCCCGCCCCGTCGAGGTTCCACAATTACGGCATCTCGACGTGCGCCGCGGGTGCGTCGTGGAACCTCGACGGACGTGAGCGGCGAGTCGTGGAACCTCGACCGGGCACGCCCGGACGCCCCGACGGACGGGGACCCCGTACGCAGGTGTCCGGCGTGCGGGTGTCTAGCGCTCGTCGTCCTTCGGGGGCTCGGCAGCAGCGGGAGCGTCGGGCTGGGCGGACGCGGGCGGCGTCGCACCGGGGACGCGCTCCCCATACCGCGGCGGCTCATCCGCACGAGGTGCCGGAGCGGCGGACGGCGCAGCCGGTTGCTGCGGAGCCGTTTCCGCTGTCTCGCCGTACCGCGGACCGTCGTTGGTGCCGTAGCGCGGCTGCCCGCCGGGGACGGGGGCCGACGCGCCGGGCTGCCCCGGGCCTCCAGGCTGGCTGTGCGGCGTGGACTGCCCTCCGTAGGGCGACCCCGTCGGCGGACCGGGACGCCACGGCTCTTGGCGGGGCTGCTGCGGCTGCTGCCCCTGGAAGGGCGCTCCTGGACCGGCCCCCGGCTGCCCGGGGTTCCACGCGGCGTGCGGCGTCGCGCCGGACTGCCCGAGAATGCGCTGCGCCTGCCCGACGAGCTGCGGGTCGACGATGATCTGGTAGTTCGTGGCGAGCACCTGGTGCACGCTCGTGAAGTCCCGCTGCCGCTTCGTGATGGCGAACGAGACGATGCCGTAGAGCATCCCGAACGCGGCGCCGATGATCGCGGCGGCGAAGATCAGGCCGCCGGCGGTCGGCGAGAACAGCGTCAGCACGATGCCGAAGAAGAAGCCGAGCCACAGACCGGACAACGCACCCGCGAGCGCCGCACGCCCGTAGGTCATCTTGCCGGTGACCCGCTCGACGGTCTTGAGGTCGTTGCCGACGATCGAGAGCTTGTTCACCGGGAACTCCGACTCGGCGAGCTTCGCGACCACCGCCTGTGCGTCCGGGTAGCTGTCGAAGGTGCCGAGGACGTCCCCGCGGGGCAGCGTGGGGAAGGCCTGCGCCGTACGACCGCGGAAGGGGCTCTGAGTGCTCACACAGTCATCTTCCACCGTCGTCCTTGCAATCGCACGAGAACCACCAGGGAACGACCAGGACGGACGGCCAGGGAACGGAGGGGGGACCGGCTACGCTGGCTGGGTGAGCGCCTCGAAGGTTTTCGTCGCCCGCCTCGCCGGGTGCTCCGTCTTCGACCCCGCCGGCGATCGCGTCGGCAAGGTCCGTGACGTCCTGGTGGTCTACCGCCGGGCCGACCCCCCGCACGTCGTCGGGTTGATCGTCGAGGTCCCCGGCAAGCGTCGCATCTTCGTGTCGGTCGGCCGCATCACGTCGATCGGTGCCGGGCAGGTCATCACGACGGGCCTCGTGAACATGCGCCGCTTCGAGCAGCGCGGCGGTGAGGTCCGGGTGATCGCCGAGATGCTCGGTCGCAAGGTCCTCATCACGAAGGACCGCATCCGAGCCACGATCGAGGACATCGCGATCGAGGACCGGGGTCAGGGCGACTGGGAGGTGTCGCAGCTCTTCCTCCGCAAGCCGAAGACCACACCCTCCCCGTTCGGCAAGGGGCCGACGACGTTCGCCACGTGGAACGAGGTCACCGAGGACGAACTCCCCGGTGAGTCGCAGTCCGCCGAGCACGTCATCGCCGCGTACTCCGACCTCGTGCCCGCCGACTTGGCGTCGACGCTCCTCGACCTCCCCGTCGAGCGGCGCCTCGAGGTCGCCGAGGAGCTGCCCGACGACCGTCTCGCCGACGTGCTCGAGGAGATGCCCGACCAGGAACGGGTCGAGATCCTGTCCTCACTCCAGGACGCGCGCGCCGCCGACGTCCTCGACCAGATGCAGCCGGACGACGCCGCCGACCTCCTCGCCGAGCTCTCCGACGAACGGAGTGAGGCACTCCTGCAGCTCATGGAGCCGGAGGAGGCGCAGGACGTCCGCATGCTCCTCGAGTACGAGCCGGACACCGCCGGCGGGCTGATGACCACCGAGCCCGTCATCGTCTCCGCCGACGCCACCGTGGCCGAGGGACTCGCGCTCATCCGCCGACACGAGCTCGCGCCGGCCCTCGGCGCGAGCGTCTGCGTGACCCTGCCGCCGTACGAACCGCCGACCGGCCGGTTCCTCGGGCTCGTGCACTTCCAGCGGATGCTGCGCTACCCGCCGAACGAGCGACTCGGCACGCTGATCGACCAGCAGACCGAGCCGGTCCGGGTCGACGCCAGCGCCGCCGAGGTGACGCGCGTGATGGCGACCTACAACCTCGTGTCCGTCCCCGTGGTCGACGACGCCCACCGCCTGGTCGGGGTGGTGACGATCGACGACGTGCTCGACCACGTCCTGCCGGACGACTGGCGGAGTCAAGGGGACGGCGAACCCGCCCGGCCCCGGACGAAGACCCGCAGGCCCCCCGTGAGCACCGGAAGGAGGACCGCACGTGGCACGAACGGATGAGAACCGACGCGAGCAGCGTCCGGACAGCCGCCTCGACTCCCCGAAGGGCATGCGGACGAGTGTCCTGCCGACCCGCCGCCGCTCCGGCCGCGGAGACGCGTTCGGCCGTGCGACCGAGGGCATCGCACGCGCGATGGGCACCCCCTGGTTCCTCGTCGGCCTGACGCTCTTCTGCGTCGTGTGGATGGGGTGGAACACGCTCACGCCGAAGCCGTGGCAGTTCGACTCCGCGGCGATCGGGTTCACGGCGCTGACCCTGGTGCTGTCCCTGCAGGCGTCCTACGCGGCACCGCTGATCCTGCTCGCGCAGAACCGGCAGGACGACCGCGACCGCGTCCAGTTCGAACAGGACCGGCAGCGCGCGGAGCGGAACCTCGCCGACACCGAGTACCTCGCCCGCGAGGTCGTCGCCCTCCGCCTGGCGATGCGGGACATGGCGTCGAAGGACTTCATCCGGGCCGAGCTCCGATCGCTGCTCGAGGAACTCGACCGGCGTGACGCGGACGACGCCGGCTTCGCCGACGAGCCCGGCAGCACCACCCGTGGCTGAGGGCACCGACGAGCAGCTCGGCGCCGCCGTCCTCGCTGCGCTCGGCCGCGTCATCGACCCCGAGATCCGCCGCCCCGTCACGGAGCTCGACATGATCCGTGGTGTCGACGTCCAGCCGGGAGGCTCGGTGCGCGTCGACCTGCAGCTCACGATCGTCGGGTGCCCGGCCGCCGACACGATCGAGCGCGACGTCCGGTCGGCCGCCGGTTCCGTCGCCGGCGTGCACGCCGTCGACGTGGACGTCTCGGTGATGGACCCAGCGGTCCGGAAGGCGCTCACCGAGCGGCTTCGTGAAGGTCGTCCACAGGGCGTGCAGTTCACGGCGGACTCGCTGACGCGGGTCATCGCCGTGACGAGCGGCAAGGGCGGCGTCGGGAAGTCCACCGTCACGGTGAACCTCGCGGTCGCACTCGCCCGTCGCGGCCTCCGGGTGGGCATCGTCGACGTCGACGTGCACGGGTTCAGCGTCCCGGGGCTGATGGGCCTCACGGACGAGCGCGGTGTCGCGCCCCGTCCGACCCGGGTCGACAGCATGATCCTGCCGCCGGTCGCCCACGACGTGAAGGTGATCTCGATCGGCATGTTCGTCGACGACCCCTCCACCGCGGTGTCCTGGCGCGGGCCGATGCTGCACCGCACGGTGAACCAGTTCCTGTCCGACGTGTGGTTCGGCGACCTCGACGTGCTCCTGCTCGACATGCCGCCCGGCACCGGGGACGTCGCGATCTCGGTCGGTCAACTGCTCCCCCACGCCGAGGTCCTCGTCGTCACCACGCCCCAGGCAGCCGCGGCGGACGTCGCCGAGCGCAGCGGCATCGTGGCGCGACAGACCGGCCAGCGGGTCATCGGCGTCGTCGAGAACATGGCGGGCCTCGTCCAGCCCGACGGCTCCGTGCTGCACCTGTTCGGCGAGGGCGGTGGCGCCGAGACCGCCGCCCGCCTGTCCCGCGGGCAGGACTCCCCCGTGCCGGTGCTCGGCAGCGTGCCGCTCTCCGTCCCGCTCCGCGAGGGCGGCGACGCCGGCACACCGGTGGTCCTCGGCGCGCCGGACGACGTCGCCGCGGCCGCACTGACCGCGATCGCGGACCGGGTCGCCACGATGGGCCGTGGACTCTCCGGCCGGAAGCTCGGTCTCTCCCTCTCCTGACCGGCGCTACGCTCCGGTTCACGCTTCCTGTACGTCTCCTCATGGACGCACCCCTGTTGCTGAGAGCAATATGCAGGGGTATTCCACAATGCTCCTGCGTATTCAGGGTGCAGGAGCTCCACCGTGCCGACGACGACGTCGGCCGAAGCATTGGAGAACCCAGGTGAACAGGACCACCAGGATCCGGATCGGCGTCATCGGCGCCGTGGCAGCAGCGCTCGCAGGGGGAACGCTCGCAGCCGTACCGGCGACGGCCGCCACCGCCGCGACGACCTGCGCGACCGCGTGGGCAGCCGGCACCGCCTACAACGGCGGGCAGACGGTCAGCGAGAACGGCACGAACTACACCGCGAACTGGTGGACGCAGGGCGACGACCCCGCGACGCACTCGGGCGCGACGGGGAGCGGGCAGCCGTGGACCTCGGCGGGCGCCTGCACGGGCGGGAGCACCACGCCCGGCGGCGGCACGGGGGGCGGCGGGACCACGAACCCCGGGAACGGCAGCACCGGGACCGCCAGCGGGCTGGTCTTCAGCCCGTACAAGGACGTCACCGTGAACCTCGACTGGAACACGAACGTGATGAACACCGCGGTCACCGGCACGCGCATCCCGGTCGTCGGGAGCTCGAACAGCCTGGTCTCGACCAGGGAGCCCGGTCTCAAGGCGATCACCCTCGCCTTCGCGACCGGCACCTGCGGCAGCGAGAACTGGGGCGGGGTCGCCGCCGACGCGTTCGCGAGCGCCAACATCCCGAAGCTCGACGCCGCCGGCGTGAACTACATCGTCAGCACCGGCGGAGCGGCCGGGTCGTTCAAGTGTTCGGGCACCGCGCTCCAGAGCTTCATCGCCCGGTACGCGTCCCCGCACATGATCGGTGTCGACTTCGACATCGAGAGCGGGCAGTCGGCAGCCGACGTGCAGAACCTCGTGAACGCCGCGGCGCTCGCACAGACGAAGTACCCGGGCCTGCGCTTCTCGTTCACCCTCGCGACACTGGCCGCGTCCGACGGGTCGTACGGCGGGCTGAACAGCACGGGTGACGCCACCGTGAAGGCGATCAAGGCGTCCAGCCTGACGAACTACACGGTCAACCTCATGACGATGGACTTCGGCCGGGCCACCTCGGCGAACTGCGTCATCGTCGGGTCGACCTGCGAGATGGGGCAGTCCACCATCCAGGCCGTGACGAACCTGCAGCACACGTACGGGATCGCATCGTCGAAGATCGAGGTCACGCCGATGCTCGGGGTGAACGACGCCTCGGACGAGGTCTTCACGCTCGCCGACGTCGACACGGTGTCCTCGTACGCGAAGTCGCACGGGCTCGCCGGGGTGCACACCTGGTCCCTCGACCGCGACACCCCCTGCGCGACGCCGACGAGCACCGCGTCCGCGACGTGCAGCTCCGTCTCGGGGACGGCGGCCCTCGCCTGGACCGACCGGTTCCTGGCCGACCTGAAGTAGCGGGTCGATCCGCGCGTAGGAAGCGGAATCGTGCGTAGGAAGCGGAATCGCGCGTAGGAAGCCGAATCGCGCGTAGGAAGCCAGTTTTTCTGGCCACCTACGCGCGATTCGGCTTTCCATTGCGGGCGGGATGGGTCGGAACGCACCACACGACGGACGGGCGCGTCCCGCTCAGCGGCAACGCGAAGCGTTGCGCGGGGCGCGCCGACCGAGCCTGCGAGGGAGGGGTGCCAGCTGGCACCGTGCCTCCCGTCCGTCACGTGGTCAGGTGACGGACGTCAGGTCGCTTCGCCGTCGTACGGCGCCTTCTCGCCGGCGGCGAGCGGCACGATCGGTGCCGGCGCACGCACCTTCGTGGCGGTCACCTGCGGCGCGTCGGCGGCAGCGCCGGTGCCGGAGTCGAGGAGCGCGTCGCGGATGATGCGGCGCGGGTCGTACTGCCGCGGGTCGAGCTTCTGCCAGTCGACGTCGTCGAAGTCCGGCCCCATCTCCTCGCGCATGCGGTCCTTGGCGGTGTCCGCGAACCGTCGGACCGCCTTGACGAACTCGGCGAGCTTCTGCGCGTACATCGGCAGGCGCTGCGGCCCGAGCAAGAGCACGGCAATGATCCCGATGATCAGGATCTTGTCGAGCGGGATGTTCACACGAGCGAGCCTAACCCGAACCGGCCGAACTGCACCCTAGAGTTGTCGTTCGAGGAGTGTGCGTGTCAGAGAAAGAGTCGAACTGGAAGTTCGCGGAGGACATCGTCTCCGAGTCCGAGGTGATCGCCCGTGCCCGCGAGCACTCGCTCGAGCTCGGTGTCGAAGCAGTCGCTCCGTCGATCGGCGCGCAGATGAGCGTCATCGCCGCAGCATCCCGCGCGACCGGCATCATCGAGATCGGCACCGGCCTGGGGGTCTCCGGCCTGTACCTCCTCGGCGGCGCACCGAAGGCGACCCTGACCACGATCGACATCGAGGTCGACCACCAGCAGTACGCCCGTGACGCCTACATCGCCGCCGGGACCGCGCCGTCACGCGTCCGGCTGATCCCCGGGCGCGCCAACCAGGTGCTCCCCCGCATGAACGAGGCGTCCTACGACGTCGTCCTGGTCGACGCCGACCCCGAGCACGTCATCGAGTACGTCGAGCACGGGCTGCGGCTCGCGCGACTCGGCGGGACCGTCCTGGTGCCGCACGCACTGTGGCGCGGGCGGGTCGCCGACCCGGTGAAGCGGGACCGCGCGACGACCGACTTCCGGCTGCTGCTCACCGAGGTGTCGACCTCCGGCGCCGTGATCAGCTCGCTCTCCCCCGCCGGTGACGGCCTGCTGCAGATGACGAAGGTCACCGCCTAGCTCACGCGAGGTGTCGCAGGTACCGCTCCGGCGACTCGAGGAACGCCCGCTGGTTCCGCACCAGGTCGAGGTCGGCCCAGGCGCTGCGCCGGAGACCCCACTCCCCGACCTCGTGGATGGTCGCACCGGGGAACGCCGCGAGCACGGGCGAGTGCGTCGAGAGGACCACCTGCCCGAGGCCGTCGTCGACGATCGCCTGCAACAGCCCGATGAGCGCCAGACACCCCTGGAACGACAGCGCCGACTCGGGTTCGTCGAGGATCCACAACCCCGGCCACTGCGACCGGTCGATCACGAAGTCGAGGAACGACTCACCGTGGCTGCGCTCGTGGAACACCGGCTCCGGCCGGGGCCCCGGGTGTTCTTCGAGGTAGGTGAAGAACCCGTGCATGGTCTCGGCCCGCAGGAAGAACCCGCCCTTCGGTCCCCCGGGCTCCCGGTGCAGCGCGATGTGTTCCCACAGATCGGATTCGCTCGGCCGCGTGCTGTGGCCGGACTTCGTCGATCCACCTTCCGGACTCATGCCGAAGGCGAGGGCGATCGCCTCCACCAGGGTCGACTTGCCGGCGCCGTTCTCCCCGACGAAGACCGTGACGGTGTCGAGGTCGAGTCCGTCGTCGAGCAGCTGCCGAACCGGAGCGAGCGTCGCGGGCCATGCGCCGCGGGGCATCGGGTCGGCGGGGTACTCCTCGACACGGCGGACGGAGCGGCGAGAACGTGGCACGCGACCATCATCGCGGCGACCGGTGACAACCGCCCGGACCACAGCGGGGCCCGGCCCGACCCGGGGCGGGGCCCCGGGGGGGGGGGGGGGCGGCCCCACCCCCCCCCCC
>JASCOI010000011.1 GCA_029959665.1 Microbacteriaceae bacterium PS02333 | reverse complement strand
ACCTTCACCGCCTGATCGTCCCCTCCCCCCCCCCGGGCGACACCTCGACCGGTCCCGAGACGGCCGAGGTGTCGCCGGATCCCCACCCGCTCCACCCGCACCGCCCGCCCGAGAGAGGACGACCATGAGCCAGATCGCAGCCGTCCCCCTGACCGGCACCCTCTCGCGCCCGCTCGTCGGAGGCCACACCGCCAGCCGGTTCGAGGTCGTCCTCGCCTGGACCGTCGCCGGCGTCGCCGCGGTGCTCCTCGCAGCCGCCGCCCTGTTCCTGACGAGCGGCGGGCGGATGTTCGTCGTCGAGACCCCGTCGATGGGCGAGGCCGCTCCCGTCGGGACCCTGGTCCTCGACCTCCCCGTGCAGGCATCGACGCTCCACGTCGGCGACATCGTCTCGTTCCGTGTCAGCGCCGCCCCGGACACGATCTACACCCACCGCATCATCGGCATCGACGCCGACGGTGGGATCCACACCCGCGGCGACGTCAACGGGGCGACCGACCCGTGGACGCTCACGCAGGAGAACCTGGTCGGTGCACCGGCGCTCCTCGTCCCGCACCTGGGCTGGCTGTTCCGCGCCGCCCCGATCCTGCTCATCGGCACGCTCATCATCTCGGTGCTCACCAGCCCGTTCGCGGACCGGATCACCCGCAGCTCACTCCGCATCGCCGGCAGCGCGCTCACCGTCTCCTACGCGGCCTGGGTCCTCCGCCCGTTCGTGAACGTCACGACGATCACGAACACCGCGAACCCGGACTCGGTCGTCGCGACGGTCGTGTCCTCCGGGGTCTTCCCCGTCCGCGTGCAGGCGCACGGCGGGAACAGCGTCCACCTGGTGGACGGCGAGGTCGGCCGCGTGGTCATCGACGAGCTCAACCGGCACGGGCACTACCAGCTCACGTCGAACATCGACCTCGACCCGGCCGGCTGGGTCCTGCTCGTCTGCGCCTGCCTCGTCCCCCTGGTCCTCTGCCTGATCGTCGGGCGCGTGCACACGGTGCGTCCCTCGTGATCCCGGTCCGACTGCGCGACGGCCGACTCATCGCCCTGCTGCTCGTCGTGGCCCTCGCCGTGGTCGTGCTCGCCGCCCAGATCGCCCCCACCCGATCGGCGTTCAGTGCGACGGTCGCGAACGGCGGCAACACCGCCGCGACCGCACCGTACTTCACGTGCGCGGCCGCCATCGACGCCGACGACACCGGGGCCGCGTTCGTCTACCGCCTCGGTGAGCCGAGCGGCTCCCGCACCGCCGCCGACTCCTCCGGGGCCGGTGCGAACGGCACGTACCAGGGCTCCATGGTGGCCGCGACGCCGTCACCGATCGCCTGCCCGCGGGACACCGGCAGCGCGTACGTGCTGAACGGCTCGTCGAGCTTCGTCTCCACGCCGAGCGCCGTCCGCAACCCGACGACCTTCAGCGAGGAGGTCTGGTTCCGCACGACCGTCGCCGGCGGGATGCTCATCGGCTTCGGCGGCAGCCAGTCCGGCACGTCCGGGCAGCACGACCGACAGACCTACGTCAACACCGCCGGGCAGCTCGTCTTCGGGGCCTACAGCGGCACCACGCAGGTCGTGACGTCGCCGAAGGCCTACACGGACGGCGCGTGGCACCACGTCGTGTCGACGATGTCTGCCAGCACGGGCATGCGGCTCTACGTCGACGGCAGCCTCGTCGCGTCGAACAGCGCGTACACGGCGCCGGAGAACGCGACCGGGTACTGGCGCGTCGGCTACGACACCGTCACGGGGTGGCCCGGATCGCCGAGCAACTACTACTTCACGGGCTCGATGCGCTTCGCGGCGGTCTACAACTCGGTGCTCACGCCCACGCAGGTCGCGAACCACTTCGCCGCGGGCCGCTGAGTCACCCCACCCGGTACTTGAACCCCTTGTGCGACCCGACGAACCCGAGGCGTTCGTAGAACCGGTGCGCGTCCGTCCGCGCGGCGTCGGAGGTCAGCTGGACGAGCGTCACGCCGAGCGCGGGTGCGGCGACGTCGGTCACCCAGCGCATCATCGCGCTTCCGATGCCACTCGACCGGAGGGCGGACGAGACGCGCACGGCCTCGACGAGCAGCCGGGTCGATCCCCGCCGTGCCATGCCGGGGATCCGGGTGAGCTGCATCGTGGCCACGACCGAGTCCGCCGCGTCGACCACGACCAGCAGCGCGTTCGCGGGGTCCTCGACGATCGCGTCGAGCGCCGCCGCGTAGGCGTCCCGGTCGCCGGCAGCGGCGACGTCCCCGCGCGCGGCGCTGATGGGGTCGTCGGACAGCAGCGCCATCAGCGCGTCGAGGTCGTCGGGCACCGCGGAGCGCAGCGTGAACGAGCCGGCGCGGGCGGACAGCGGAACGGGCAGGGTGAGATCGTGGAGCACGATCCCACCCTGCCCGACCGCTGGTGGTTCAGGGAACAGGTGGTTCAGGGAACGGTGTGCCCGGCGGCCGTCAGGACGCGGTACCACTCCTCGCGGGAGAGCTCGACGTCCGAGCCGGCGGCCGAGTCCCGCACACGCTGTGGGTTCGTCGTGCCGAGGACGACCTGGAAGTGCGCGGGGTGCCGGGTGATCCACGCGACGGCGATGCCCGTCGGGGTGACCCCGTGCGCCGCGGCGAGCTCCTCGAGCACGTCGTTGAGCTCCGCGTACTGCTCGCGGTCGCCCAGGAAGACGCCGTCGAAGAAGCCCTTCTGGAACGGCGACCAGGCCTGCGGCGTCATGTCGTGCAGCCGCGAGTAGTTGAGGATGTCGTTGTCGCGGTCGATCGACTGGTCCAGGCCGCCCATGTTCGCGGCGAGGCCCTGCGTGATGACGTTCGCGTGCGTGATGCTCAGCTGCACCTGGTTGAAGGCGAGCGGCCGCGTGACGAACTTCTTCAGGAGCTCGACCTGCCCGGGGGTGTGGTTCGAGACGCCGAAGTGGTGGACCTTGCCGGCGGCGTGCAGCTCGTCGAAGGCCTTCGCGACCTCTTCCGGCTCGACGAGGGCGTCGGGGCGGTGCAGGAGCAGGACGTCGATGTAGTCGGTGCGCAGGGCGGCGAGCGACTCCTCCACGGACGAGAGGATGTGCTCGTACGAGAAGTCGAAGTACGCGCCGTGGTCCGTCGGGCGGATGCCGACCTTCGTCTGCAGCTGGATGGCCGCACGCTCGGACGACGACAGTGTGACCGCGGCACCGAAGCGCTCCTCGCAGCCGTGCCACCCGCCGTAGACCGCGGCGTGGTCGAACATCGTCACGCCCGCGTCGCGCGAGGCCGTGTAGAGCGAACGGATGTCCTCGTCGCTCATGTCGTTGATCCGCATCAGGCCGACGATGACGTCGGATGCGGTGAGGTCCGTCTGTGGCAACTCCAGTGTCTTCACGTCCCCGATCCTGCCAGGGCCGGGCGCGGACAACGAGGTCCTGGCCGTACCTCTCAGACGCGCAGGGTCGCCACGACGGTGGGCTCGGAGCCGGCCCAGGTCGCCGTGAGCGTCTCACCGTCGGGCAGGGGCGTCCCGACGACCCGCATGATGACGAGGTCCCCGATCGTGGTCAGTGCGCCGTCGGTCGTCGGCTCGACCGCGTGCACCGTGGGCGACGACGACGCGGAGCCACTGCCGACCGCCGACCCGAGCGACGGCGGCGGGGCGTCCGACGCGACGGCTGCCTCCAGACGGGCCTCGTGCCCGCCGGTGGCGATCGCACGACGGAGGACGTCCGCGTACACGGGGTCGCCCACGGCGTCGTACACCCAGCGCCGACCGAGCACGGAGTGGTCCATCTCGGTGATCAGGAAGTCGGCAGCGCCGGCCAGCGGAGCGCCGCGGTAGGTCAGCGGCACGTGCAGGACCGGGCCGTCCCCGACGTGCACGAGGTACGTCTCGACGCCGACCTCGCCGTCCGGGTCGTCGAAGCGGAAGCGCCCGTCGACGACGACCTCGGCGCCCGGTTCGACCCCGCTCCACGGCTGGTCGGGCAGCCACCCGCCGATCGCCTCGGTCTTCGACGGACGGAGTTCGGCGTTGTGGATGACGGCCATGCGCCGAATCTAGTGGACACGCCCCTAGTGGACGGAGAAGCCGCCGTCGACCGCGATCGACTGCCCCGTGACGTAGGCGGATCCGGGCCCGGCGAGGAACACTGCAGCCGCCGCGAAGTCCGACGCCAGGCCGTTCCGTCCGACGAGCGTCCGCGCCGCCAGCCGCTCGACGGTCGCCGGATCCGAGCTGAGCCGTCGGTTCAGCGGCGTCTGCACGAAACCCGGCACGAGGACGTTCGAGGTGACCCCCTGCCCGGACCAGGCTTCCGCCTGGGACCTGGCCAGTGCCTCCAGTCCGGCCTTGGAGACCCCGTACGCGCCGCTTGCCGCGAAGGGGCGGTGGGCCTGCTGCGAGCTGATGCCGATGATCCGGCCGTACCCGCGCGCCGCCATGCCGGGCGCGAGGCGCTGCCCGAGGACGAACGGGGCGTCGAGGTTCACGGCCATCGTGGTGTCCCACGTGTCTTCGTCGAGGTCGGGCATCGGCGGCCGCAGGTTGATCCCCGCGGAGTTGACCAGGACGTCCACGTCCCCGACGGCATCGGCGAGCGCGTGAGCTCCGGCACGGGTCGACAGGTCCGCGACGACGCCGTCCGCAGCGCCTCCTGCAGCGCGCACCTCCGCGACGGCCTCGTCGATCGTGGTCGCGGTCCGGGCAGCGACGAGCACGTGGGCTCCGGCGTCGGCCAGCGCCCCGGCGATCGCCCGCCCGATGCCCGAGCTGCCGCCGGTGACGAGTGCGGTGCGTCCGTCGAGACCGAAGAGCTGCTGCAGCGACATCCGGCCAGGCTACCGACGCCCGTACGCTGGACGGCGTGCGTGACGACCTGCTCCCCGTGCTCGCCTGCCCCGTGTGCACCGAGCCGCTGTCGCGGACCGGCGCGGGCCAGGCCGGGTGCACGAACGGGCACCGTTTCGACGAGGCGAAGCAGGGCCACCTGACGCTCCTGCCGACGAAGCGTCGCGCGCTCACCGCGGACACCCCGGAGATGGTCGACGCACGCATCCGGTTCCTGGGTCGCGGGCACTACGCACCCGTCGAGCGGGCGCTCGCCGCGGTGGTCGCGTCCGCCACGGCACCCGGCATCGTGCTCGACGTCGGTTCCGGTCCGGGGACCTACCTGGCACACGCGCTGCGCGCGGCGGACGGGAGGCTCGGGGTGGCGTTGGACTTGTCAGCCGTCGCGATCCGACGGGCGGCTCGCGGGGACGTGGCGGCCGGGGCGGTGGTCGGTGACGTCACGGAGCGGCTGCCGATCGTCGACGGGGCTGCGGCGGTCGTCCTCGACGTGTTCGCCCCGCGGAACCAGCGCGAGTACGCCCGGGTGCTGCACGAGGACGGCGTGCTCGTCGTCGTCACGCCACGAACCGGGCACCTGGCCGAACTCGCCGAGGCCACGATCAGCGTCGACCCCGAGAAGGAGCGGCGCCTGCACGACTCCCTCACGCCGTCGTTCGTGCTCCGGTCGTCCGAGGACCTGACCTGGACGATGGACCTGTCCGCCGAGGACGTCCACGACGTCGTGCACATGGGCCCGAGCCACCACCACGTCGCTCCCGACGCGGTCTTCGCCCCGACGACGGTCACCGCCGCTGTGACGGTGTCGACCTGGGCGCCGGAGACAGGTTCCCGTTCCGCGAGTTGACGAATCCGGTCACTGCCGGGGGTAGCGGCCGACCCGGGCCTCCCAGAGCCGGCGCAGGACGAAGCCGATGGCGACGCCGCCCAGCCCGGCGGTGAGTGCGATCGGCATGCCGTGCACCCCGGCGGCTCCCAGGGCGTTGAAGAAGACGCCCCAGGTCGCTGCGAGGAACGGCGCATCGCCGGTCGTGTGGCGACTCTGCGCCCTCGCGCTCCACCAGCCGATGGGGACCGCCCACGCGAGCGCCAGCGTGGCCAGCAGCAGCCACCCGGTGAAGAGCCGGGGGTCGGGGACGACGAACAGCAGCACCGGAAGCGCGAGGAGCCCGACGCCCGCGATCGCCGACGACACCAGGCTGCTCCGCTCCGACGTGCCGATCGGGGCCTTCCGGCGAGGACGGGTGCGATCGACGAGCTGCTGCGCCGCCGGCGGTCGACGGCGCCCGACGGTCCGGTACCGGATCTCGATGCCGACGAACCAGCCGGCGACCGTGCTCGTGATCCACGCGGAGAGTGCGCTCGGGTACGCGGGACCGAGGACCGGCCCGAACACGAAGATCCCGGCCACGATGACCGGGACGGCGATGATCGGCGGTGCGACCGCGACGACGACCGCGCCCCAGACCACCCCGACGGCAGCACCGGCCACGACGACGCCGATCCCCGATGGATCAGCGTCGCCGCGGTCGTGCAGGACGCCGTAGGCGATGCCGCACGCGACGGCCAGCACGGCGATGTACCAACCGAGCGGTGGAACGGGGCGACCGCGCCAGTCCAACTGCTGCCCCAGGTTCTTCCGGAGCTGTCGTCGTTTCCGGAGCTTCCGTTTCCTGGCTCGCTGGGCAGCGGTGGTCGTGTCCCCCATCCGCCCAGTATGCCGACGCAGGCGTCGCTCAGTGGTCGGTGGACTCCGGGGTCACGTCGAGGGCCCAGATCACGCCGAACTTGTCGCGGAGCTGCCCGGCGAGGGGTGACCACGCGGCGGGACCGAACGGCTGCCGGATCTCGGCGCCGTCGGAGAGCCCCTCCCACGCGGCGGTGATCTCGTCGGCGTCCGTGCCGCTCAGGTACACGTAGAACGCGTTCGTGCCCTGGTCGTAGGGCTGCCCGGGCCACACGTCGAACGCCATCACGCGGATGCCGCTCGCCGTCTGGACCTGACCCCACACGATGCGGTCGGCCCATGCCGGGTCGTCGGTGGCGCCCATCGCGCCGTAGGTCATGGTCGCCGGCTCGGTGCCGAGGGCCTTCGCGTAGAACTCGAGCGCCTCGCGGGCGTTGCCGTCGAAGTTGAGGTGGGGAGTGGTTGTGATCGTCATGGGAGCGAGTCTCCTCGGCAATGCGGTCAGATAGTGTCCGCTTCTCGACGGATACTGGATCCGTGTCCGGCCCGTCCTCGCGCATGCTCGCGCTCCTCTCCCTGCTGCAGGTGCACCGGGACTGGCCGGGTGACGTCCTGGCCGAACGGCTCGAGGTCAGCCCGCGGACCGTCCGTCGTGACGTCGATCGGCTCCGCGAGCTCGGCTACCGGGTCGAGGCGCTCCGCGGACCGGCCGGCGGCTACCGGCTGTCCGCCGGGTCGGAACTCCCGCCGCTGCTCTTCGACGACGAGCAGGCCGTGGCGATCGCCCTCGCGCTCGCCGTCGCACCGGCGTCCGGCGCCGACATCGCCGAGGCGGCAGCGCGGGCACTGGGCGCCGTCCGGCAGGTGATGCCCTCGCGGCTGCGGCACCGGATCGACGCCGTGGACGTGGTGACGACCCCCGGCGCGACGACGGTCGACCCCGAGGTGCTCGTCGCGGTCTCCGACGCCGTGCGGACTCGGCAGGTGCTCCGCTTCGACTACGACTCCGCGTGGAGCGGCGACCACCACGACGGCCCGCCGCGACGGGTCGAGCCGCACGCGGTGGTCGCCCGGAACGGCCGGTGGTACCTGCTCGCGTGGGCGGCCGACCGGGATGACTGGCGCACCTACCGCATCGACCGGATGCACCCGCGCGCACCGACGGGCGTCCGGTTCACGCCGCGAACGGTCCCGGGCGGGGACGCGGCGGCGTTCCTCGCGGCGCGGTCGAAGGGGTCCACCGGGGCGGACGAGTGGCCGTGCACCGGGACCGCTGTCCTCGCGGTGTCGGCGAGGTCGATCGCGCCCTACCTCGACGCGGACGCGGTACTCGAGGAACTCGATGACGACCGGTGCCGGCTGACGATCGGCTCGTGGTCCTGGACGGCGCTCGCCGCGCGGTTCGCCGGCTTCGACGCCGACTTCTCCGTCGAGGGCCCGCCAGCGCTCCTGGGCGCAGCGCGGACGTTAGCGGGGCGCATGCGTCGCGCCGCGGGGCGTTAGGAGCGCGTTAGGAACGGCCTGGAGGCCCGGTTCCGGATCCAGCATCGGATCCGGCACCACACACGGTGCGGTCCACGGCACCGGTCGCGGACCTCCAGATCTCCAGGAGTCCTCGTGCTCGGCATCACCATCGCCGCCGCCGTCCTCGGCATCGCCGCGGTCGTCTACCTCGTCTGGGCGCTCGTGCGTCCAGAGCAGTTCTGATGGGCAGCGCGGCCACGACCTGGGCCGGCATCGCCCAGGTCGCCGTGCTCGTCCTGCTGCTCGCCGTCGTCCACCGCCCGCTCGGCGACTGGATGGCGCGGGTCTACACCTCGGCGCACCACGGGCGCATCGAGCGACTCGTGTACCGGGTGATCGGGGTCGACCCGGACGCCGAGCAGTCCTCTCGCGCCTACCTGCGCGGCGTACTGCTCTTCAGCACCGTCGGGATCGTCGTCATCATCGTCCTGCAGCGCATCCAGTCGGTGCTGCCGGGGTCGCTCGGCCTGCCGAACGTCGGCTGGGCGCTGTCGTTCAACACCGCGGTGTCGTTCGTCACGAACACGAACTGGCAGTCGTACTCGCCGGAGGCCACGCTCGGCTACTCGGTCCAGATGGCCGGCCTCGCGGTGCAGAACTTCCTGTCGGCAGCCGTCGGGCTCGCCGTCGCGGTCGCCCTCGTCCGCGGGTTCGCCCGCCGACGCTCGGGAACGATCGGCAACGTGTGGGTGGACATCGTCCGCGGGACCGGCCGGCTGCTCCTGCCGCTGTCCTTCGTGTTCGCGATCGTCCTGGTCGCGGGTGGTGTCATCCAGTCGTGGGGGAGCGGCACCGACGTCACGACGCTCGTCGGCGGGACACAGCACATCCCGGACGGGTTCGTCGCGTCGCAGGAGGCGATCAAGCTCCTCGGGACGAACGGCGGCGGCTACTTCAACGCGAACTCGGCGCACCCGTTCGAGAACCCGAACGCGTGGACCAACCTCGTCGAGGTCTTCCTGATGCTCGCGATCCCGTTCTCGCTGCCGAGGACCTTCGGCACGATGGTCGGCGACCGCCGCCAGGGCCGCGCGATCCTCGTCGTGATGGGCGTCCTGTTCCTCGTCTCGCTCTCGGTGATGTCCATCGCCGAGCTCGCGGGCGGCGGATCGGCCACGCAGGCGGCAGGCGCTGCGATGGAAGGCAAGGAGGTCCGGTTCGGCATCCTCGGCACGACGCTCTTCGGCACGACGTCGACGGCCACCTCGACCGGCGCGGTGAACGGCATGTTCGACAGCTTCACCCCGATCGGCGGGCTGATGGCGCTCCTCAACATGATGCTCGGCGAGATCAGCCCCGGCGGGGTCGGGTCCGGCCTGTACGGCATGCTCGTCCTCGCCGTGATCACGGTGTTCATCGGCGGCCTGCTCGTCGGGCGGACGCCGGAGTACCTCGGCAAGAAGATCCGCGCCCGCGAGATGACCTACGCCGCGCTGTACATCCTCGTCACGCCGACGGTCGTGCTCCTCGGGACCGGGCTGTCGCTCGTGATCCCCGGCGTCCGCGAACAGACGATCGGCACCTCGCTGTTCAACCCCGGCAACCACGGGCTGTCCGAGCTGCTCTACGCGTTCACGAGCGCCGGCAACAACAACGGCTCGGCGTTCGGCGGGCTCACCGCGAACACCACCTGGATGAACACTGCCCTCGGCGTCGCGATGCTGCTCGGCCGCTTCGTGCCGATCGCCTTCGTCCTGGCGCTCGCCGGCTCGCTCGCGTCCCAGGAGAAGGTCCCGGCGACCGCCGGCACGCTCCCCACCCACCGGCCGCTCTTCATCGGCCTGCTCGGCGGCGTCGCCGTCATCGTCACCGCACTCACCTACTTCCCGGTGCTCGCACTGGGTCCCCTCGCAGAAGGACTGTCATGACCATCGTGACCTCCGAACAGGAGCCACAGACCGCAGTGGAACCGGCCACGCGCCGGTCCGCATTCGGACCCCGGCAACTGGTGTCGGGCCTCCCGGGCGCACTCCGGAAGCTCGATCCGCGCCTCATGTGGCGGAACCCCGTGATGTTCATCGTGGAGGTGGGCGCAGCCCTCACCACGGCTGCGGCCGTCGTCGAGCCCTCCGCGTTCACGATCGCCATCGCGGTCTGGCTCTGGCTGACCGTCGTGTTCGCGAACCTGGCGGAGTCCGTCGCCGAGGGCCGCGGCAAGGCGCAGGCGGAGGCGCTGCGGAAGACGCGCTCGACCACCACGGCCCGCCGCGTCCTCGGCTACGACACGACCGACCCGTCGGCGCTCGCCGCGGGCACGGAGGAGATCGCGTCCGTCGACCTGGCGAAGGGAGACGTCGTCGTCGTGGTCGCGGGCGAGGTGATCCCCGGCGACGGGGACGTGGTCGACGGGATCGCGTCGGTCGACGAGTCGGCCGTCACGGGTGAGTCCGCCCCGGTGATCCGGGAGTCCGGTGGCGACCGCAGTGCCGTCACCGGTGGCACCACGGTGCTGTCCGACCGGATCGTCGTGCGCATCACCTCGACGCCGGGTGAGACCTTCATCGACCGGATGATCCGGTTGGTCGAGGGTGCCGCCCGCCAGAAGACCCCGAACGAGATCGCGCTGAACATCCTGCTCGCATCGCTGTCGATCGTCTTCGTCATCGTCTGCCTGACGATGCAGCCCATCGCGGGCCTCGTCGGAGCCGACGTCAGTGTCCCGGTGCTCATCGCCCTGCTCGTGTGCCTCATCCCGACGACGATTGGCGCACTGCTCTCGGCGATCGGCATCGCGGGCATGGACCGGCTCGTGCAGCACAACGTCCTCGCGATGTCCGGCCGTGCGGTCGAGGCCGCAGGGGACATCACGACGCTGCTCCTCGACAAGACCGGCACGATCACGTACGGCAACCGTCGGGCGTCGCGGGTCGTCCCGGTGCCCGGCGTCACCGAGGCGGAACTGATGGAGGCCGCCGCGCTCTCGAGTGCCGCCGACGGGACGCCCGAGGGCCGCTCGATCGTGGAGCTCGCCGCGCAGGCCCGGGTCGTCGTGGACGCGTCGGACGGGGCCGTGGAGGTGCCGTTCACCGCGCAGACCCGCATGTCCGGCATGGACCTGCCCGACGGGTCGTCGATCCGGAAGGGGGCCGCTGCAGCAGTCCTCGGCTGGGCCGGAACCCCCGATGCTGGGCCCCGACCGCCGGTTCCGGATCGACGCGCCAGCGGCGAGCCGGCCGTGCCGGTTGGGAGTGTCGTGGCGGCGATCGACGCGACGGTCGCAGAGATCTCCGACCAGGGCGGGACGCCGCTCGTCGTCGGGCGTCGCTCGGCCGACGGTGTCGTGTCGCTGCTCGGTGTCGTGCACCTGAAGGACGTCGTCAAGGACGGGCTCAGCGAGCGGTTCGGCGAGCTGCGGAGCATGGGCATCCGCACCGTGATGATCACGGGCGACAACCCGCGGACGGCGAAGGCCATCGCGGCCGAGGCCGGTGTGGACGACTTCCTCGCCGAGGCCACGCCGGAGGACAAGCTCGCGCTCATCAAGCGGGAGCAGGACGGCGGGAACCTCGTCGCGATGACGGGCGACGGCACGAACGACGCCCCTGCCCTGGCGCAGGCGGACGTCGGCGTCGCGATGAACACCGGGACGACCGCGGCGAAGGAGGCCGGCAACATGGTCGACGTCGACTCGGACCCGACGAAGCTCATCGACGTCGTCCGGATCGGGAAGCAGCTGCTCATCACCCGTGGGGCGCTCACCACGTTCTCGATCGCCAACGACGTCGCGAAGTACTTCGCGATCATCCCGGCGATGTTCCAGCTGGCGTTCCCCGGGCTCGCGGCGCTCAACATCATGGGCCTGCACAGCCCGTCGTCCGCGATCCTGTCGGCCGTCATCTTCAACGCGCTCGTCATCGTGGCGCTCATCCCGCTGTCCCTGCGCGGCGTCAAGTACCGCGCGGCATCGGCGTCGTCGATCCTCGGCCGCAACCTGCTCCTCTACGGGGTCGGCGGCGTGATCGTCCCCTTCATCGGCATCAAACTGATCGACCTCGTCGTCGGTCTCCTCCCGGGGTTCTAGTCATGGCAACCACATCTCGCTCATCCCTCCGCTCGCTCGGCGTCGCCGTCCGGCTCACGCTTCTCGCGACCGTGGTGCTCGGCATCGCCTACCCGCTCGCCGTCTGGGGCGTCGGCCAGGCCGCGTTCCACGACCAGGCGAACGGCTCGATCGTGTCCCAGGACGGCAAGCCCGTCGGGTCCTCCCTCATCGGCCAGTCCTTCACCGGGAAGCAGGCCGACCGCTGGTTCCAGTCCCGCCCGTCCGCCGCCGGCGAGAAGGGGTACGACGCGAACGCCTCGTCCGGGTCGAACCTCGGGCCGTCGAACCCCGACCTGCGCAAGGCGATCGAGTCGCGTCGTGCCGCCGTGGCGAAGGCGGACGGCGTGCCCGCTTCGGACGTGCCCGCCGACGCGGTGACGGCGTCGGGCTCCGGCCTCGACCCGGACATCAGCCCGGAGTACGCGCTCCAGCAGGTGCAGCGCGTGGCATCGGCGCGTGGACTCAGCGACGACGACGTGCGGAAGCTCGTCGACGAGCACACCGAGTCCCGCGAGCTCGGCGTCCTCGGTGCGCCGGTGGTCGACGTCCTGCAGCTGAACCTCGCCCTCGCGAAGCTCGGCTGATGCGAGGATGAGCGCGTGAAGCGAGGCAAGCTGCGGGTGCTGCTCGGGGCCGCACCCGGCGTCGGGAAGACCTTCACGATGCTCGAAGAGGGACGTCGGCTCCGCGACGAGGGTCGGGACGTGGTCGTCGCCGTCGTGGAGACCCACGGCCGCGCCGCCACGGCCGCCCTCGTCGAGGGGCTCGAGGTCGTCCCCCGACGGGTCGAACGGCACCGGGACGTCGAGCTGGACGAGATGGACCTCGACGCCGTGATCGCCCGTCACCCCGACGTCGCGCTGGTCGACGAGCTCGCGCACACGAACGCACCCGGTGGCCGGCACGACAAACGCTGGCAGGACGTCGAAGCCCTGCTGGCGGCGGGCATCGACGTGGTCTCGACGGTGAACGTCCAGCACATGCAGTCCCTCGGGGACGTCGTGCACGAGATCACCGGGACCGTCCAGCGCGAGACCGTCCCCGACGCGGTGGTCCGGGCAGCGGACCAGATCGAGGTCGTCGACCTGTCGCCGCAGGCCCTCCGCGAGCGGCTCTCCGAGGGGCTCGTGTACCCGGCCGCCAGGATCGACGCCGCACTGTCGAACTACTTCCGCCTCGGCAACCTCACCGCCCTCCGCGAGATCGCCCTGCTGTGGCTCGCGGACGAGGTCGACGACGCCCTGAAGCGCTACCGGGCCGAGCACGGCATCGAGCACCGGTGGGAGGCCAGGGAGCGGGTCCTCGTCGCCCTCACCGGCGGTCCGGAGGGCGAGACGCTCCTCCGCCGCGGGGCCCGGATCGCCGCCAGGTCCTCCGGCGGGGAGCTCGCGGCCGTGCACGTCACGACGAACGACGGGCTGCGCGAACGGCACCCCGGTGCCCTCGGCGCGCAGCGGGCGCTCCTCGAGCAGCTCGGTGGGACGTACCACCAGGTCGTCGGGGACGACGTGCCGAGCACGCTGGTCCGCTTCGCTCGCTCGATCGACGCCACGCAGATCGTCATCGGGGTCAGCCGCCGCACGCGGGCGGCCGCCGCACTCACCGGCCCCGGCATCGGCAACACCGTCATCCGCGAGTCCGGCGACATCGACGTGCACGTGGTCACGCACGAGAAGGCCGGCGGCGGCTTCGCCCTCCCGCGGCTCGGGGGCAGCCTGTCCCGTGGTCGGGTGCTCAGCGCGTTCGGCCTCGCCCTCGTCGTCGGTCCGCTGCTGACCTGGCTGCTGTCGTTCGGCAAGACCCCCGACGCGATCACCGTCGACGTCCTCGCGTACCAGCTGCTCGTGCTCGTCGTGGCACTCGTCGGCGGGATGTGGCCCGCCGTGTTCGCCGCGGTGTTGTCCGGGCTGAGCCTCGACTACTTCTTCGTCCAGCCGCTGTACCGCGTCACCGTGCAGCAGCCGTGGCACCTCGTCGCCCTCGTGATGTACGTGATCAGCGCCGTGCTCGTCAGCTTCGTCGTCGACCGCTCGGCCCGACGCTCGCGGACCGCCCGCCGTGCCGCCGCCGAGTCGGGGCTGCTCATCGGCATCGCCGGCAGCGTGCTCCGCGGTGACGACGCGCTCCAGGCCCTCGTCGAGCGAACGCGCGAGGCGTTCGGCTACACCGGACTGCGCGTCCGGCAGGGGGACCTGGTGCCGGCCACGTCGGGGACGTTCGGCGACGTGCCGGACGCCACCACGAGCCTCCCGTCCGGTGCGGTCCTGGAGTTCGCGGGCGCACCGGACGACCCGACCCAGCGCCGGTTGCTGCGGGTGGTGGAGCAGCAGATCGACGCGGCGCTGGAGCACCGCGAGCTGACCAGGACCGCGGTCGACGCGGAACGCATCGCTGCGGCGGACCGGGTCAGGAGCGCGATCCTCGCGGCCGTCGGCCACGACGTCCGTCGGCCGATCGCGGCCGCCAGCGCGAGCGTGCAGACGCTCCGTGCCAGCGACATCCGGCTCTCCGAGGCCGACCGGGAGGCACTGCTCGCCACCGCCGACGAGAGCCTCGGTCAGCTCGCGGTGCTGTTGGGCGACCTGCTCGACGTCTCGCGGGTGCAAGCGGGTGTGCTCGCGGTCACCCCCGTCGCCCTCCCGTTGGAGACCGTGGTCGCGCCGGCACTCGACGAGTTGGAGCTCGGGCCGGACGACGTCGACCTCGACCTGCCCGGCGACCTGCCACCGGTGCTCGCCGACCCGGTGCTGCTGCAGCGCGTCGTCGTGAACCTGCTCGCGAACGCGGTGCGGCACAGCCCGGCGGGGACGACGGTGCGGGTCGCGGCGAGTGCGTTCAGCGGGTCGGTGGAGCTCCGCGTCGCCGACCACGGCCCCGGGATCCCCGAGGCGCAGCGCGACGACGTGTTCCAGCCGTTCCAGCGGCTCGGGGACACGGACAACGACACGGGGCTCGGCCTCGGGCTCGCCCTGGCGCGGGGGTTCACCGAGGGGATGGGTGGCACGATCGAGGCCGACGACACCCCCGGCGGCGGCCTGACGATGGTGGTGCGGCTCCCGATCGCCGGGCACGTCGGGGTGGAGGCACGATGAAGGTCCTCGTCGCGGACGACGACCCGCAGCTCGTCCGTGCACTCGGCGTCACGCTCACGGCGCGCGGGTACGACGTCGTCACCGCCCGGGACGGCCGAGCCGCGATCGACGCGGTGATCACCGAGCGGCCGGACCTCGTGATGCTCGACCTCGGCATGCCGCGGCTCGACGGGATCGGTGTGCTCGAGGGCATCCGCTCGTGGTCGCAGGTGCCGGTGCTGGTGCTCTCGGGGCGGACGGACTCCGCCGACAAGGTCGACGCGCTCGACGCCGGTGCGGACGACTACGTGACGAAGCCGTTCCAGATGGACGAGCTGCTCGCCAGGCTGCGCGCGCTCGGGCGTCGGCAGGCGGCGGCCGCCGCGGCGACGGACTCGAGTCCGACGGTGCGGATCGGGAGCCTCGTCGTGGACCTCGTCGCGAAGCAGGTCCTGCCGCCGGAGGGCCCGGCGATCCGCCTGACCCCGACCGAGTGGCGGTTGCTCGAGGTCCTGATCGCCAACCCGGACCGCCTGATGACACGGGAGATGCTGCTCACCGAGGTGTGGGGACCGTCGCACGGCAACGACTCCGGGTACCTCCGGCTCTACGTCGCGCAGCTGCGACGGAAGCTCGAGCCGGACCCGTCGTCCCCGCGCTACATCGTCACCGAGTCGGGCATGGGGTACCGCTTCACCCCGTGAACGACCTGGCTGCCGCCAGCTCCGCCCTGGTCCTCGCGCCGTGCTTCCTGAGCAGGTTCGCGACGTGGTACTTCACCGTGTTCACGCTGATCCCGAGACCGTCGGCGATCTCCTGGTTGCCGACCCCCGTCGCGACGAGCCGCAGCACGTCGAGCTCGCGCGGGGTGAGGCCGGTGTCGTCGGCGACGTCGACCGTGCCGGGTGCCGGGTCGAGCGGGAGCGAGATGTCCAGGACGGATCCCCACGCCGGCGTCGACTCGACCGCGAGCCGCCCGTCGAGCGCCACGACCCGTTCGGCGATCGGCCGCATGGTGTCGTCGTGTGCGTCCAGGGTGCCGGCGCCGTCGTCGCGGAGCTGCATGAGGAGGTTCCGGCCGTCGCAGTCCCACTGGATCCGGACGCGGTGGGCCTCACCGGCGTCGACGAGCGCGAGCACGGCGGTGCGGACGATGGCCCGGGCCGCGTGGGCGACGTCGCCGGGCAGGGCGCGGCCGGTCGCCGGCGGTTCGACGAACTGCACGTCGAGGTCCCCGAACCGGACGAGGGGACGCAGGTCCGCCCGCAGCCGGGAGAACGCCCCCGTGACGGGCTCGAGCAGGGTGCTCCGCTGCCGGTCCGTCAGCGTCCGGAGCTCGACCAGCGCGGCCGAGGCGATCTCGACCGCCTCCGACCGGGCAGCGGCGTCGCCCACCCGCGGGGACCGGAGCACCGCGAGCACGGACTCCAGCGTGAGTGCGTGCCGATCGGCCTGCTCCGCGACCGTCCTGGCGTGCTCTGCTGCCGCGCGCCGACTGGCGGGGCCGAGCCGAGCCTCCGTGCCGTCCTGATCCGTGCCGTCCTGATCCGCCT
Organism: Microbacteriaceae bacterium PS02333; assembly: GCA_029959665.1. Classification (GTDB taxonomy): domain Bacteria; phylum Actinomycetota; class Actinomycetes; order Actinomycetales; family Microbacteriaceae; genus Curtobacterium; species Curtobacterium guangdongense. The sequence goes on along the minus strand of JASCOI010000011.1, from coordinate 35,867 downwards.
CGTCCACGTTGCCGAACCTACCGGTCCCACCCGAGCGGACGGGGCCACCCGATCGGGTGGGACTCCCGCCGTGTCGGGGAGCGGTGGGATCGGGCGCCGCACGACAGGCTCGTCCGCATGCAGGAACCCACCGTCCCCGAGTCGTTCGGGCTCGTCCTCCGAGAGCTCGACGACCTCGCGCCGCGGATCGACCCCGAGACGACCGCGCAGTTCGTCACGCTCGTCGAGGACGCCCGACGGGTGTTCGTGCACGGCGCCGGCCGATCGGGGCTCGCACTCCGGATGACCGCGATGCGCCTGATGCACCTCGGGCTCGACGTCCACGTCGTCGGCGAGGTGACCACCCCGGCGATCGGCTCCGGCGACGTGCTCGTCGTCGCGAGCGGCTCCGGCACGACGGCCGGCATCGTGCAGGCGGCACGTACCGCAGCGTCCGTCGGCGCATCGGTCGTCGCGGTCTCCACGACCTCGGACTCCCCGCTGTCGTCCGTCGCGACGACGACCGTCGTGCTCCCCGCCGCGACGAAGACCGACCGCTCCGGCACCGCGTCCGCGCAGTACGCCGGCGGCTTGTTCGAACAGGCCGTCGCCCTCCTCGGCGACGCGCTCTTCCACACGCTCTGGGCCCGCGGCGGGCAGTCCGCCGACGACCTCTGGCCCCGACACGCCAACCTCGAATGAAAGGCACCACCACCATGCAGCTCCAGTTCGCCATGGACACCCTGACCACCGAAGCCGCCCTCGAGCTCGCCGGTGCGGCCGCCCCGCACGTCGACATCCTCGAGCTCGGCACCCCGCTCATCAAGAGCGCCGGCCTCTCCGCGATCACCGCGATCAAGCAGGCGCACCCGGACAAGACCGTGTTCGCCGACCTCAAGACGATGGACGCGGGCGAGCTCGAGGCCGGGATCGCCTTCGAAGCCGGTGCCGACCTGGTGACCGTGCTCGGCGTCGCCGGGGACAGCACGATCGCCGGCGCCGTCACCGCGGCGAAGCAGCACGGCAAGGGCGTCGTCGTCGACCTCATCGGTGTCGCCGACAAGGCAGCACGTGCCCGCGAGGTCATCGCCCTCGGCGCCGAGTTCGTCGAGATGCACGCCGGCCTCGACGAGCAGGCCGAGGAGGGCTTCACGTTCTCCACGCTCCTCGACGACGGCAAGGCCTCCGGCGTCCCGTTCTCGGTCGCGGGTGGTGTCACCGCGGCATCCGTCGCGGACGTCCAGGCATCCGGTGCGACGGTCGCCGTCGCCGGCAGCGCGATCTACAGCGCGTCCGACGTCGGCGCAGCCGCCGCCGAGATCCGCGCCGCCATCACCGCGTAGTGCTCGCTTAGGCTCGCGCCACGCCGGGCGCCAGGCACGCGTGCTGCGTCGCGCCCCCGTTCGAACATCGCGCCCCGTCCTGACGGGGCGCGATGTTCGTGTCGGGGTGCGACGGCGGCGCGACGCGACGACGGGACGACACGACGACGGGGCCGGAACGGACGTGAGCGCAGCCGCGCGGAGCGGTAGCGTCGGGGCGTGACGATCGAGCTCCGCGCGGTGACCGCCGACGACTGGCGGGACTGGCGGCCCGTCCGGCTGGCGGCGCTCGCCGATGCGCCGGACGCGTTCGGGTCGCGCCTCGCCGACTGGGCGGACGCGCCAGAGGATCGGTGGCGCACACGCCTGTCAATCCCCGGAGCGCTCGACCTGCTCGCCGTCGAGGGCGACCACGCCGTCGGAATGGCCAGCGGTGCGCCGACCGACGAGGACCGCGCCGAGCTCATCTCGATGTGGGTCGACCCCGCCGTCCGCGGCCGGGGTGTCGCCGGACTGCTCATCGAGGCGATCGCGCGATGGGCCGCTGCGGCGGGCACGACCGAGCTGGAGCTCTCGGTGATGCCCGACAACGACACCGCCCGCCGCGCCTACGAGCGCAACGGCTTCACGGTCGCCGACGTCCTCGGCGACCGGCTCCCCGACGGCCGGCACGAGGTCGTCATGCGCCGGGACCTCACCGCCGACCGCACGCTCGACACGTACGAGCGGGCGGCCGGACTGTACGCCGAGCGGACCGACGGGCACCGCGCCGGCCTCGTCGACGACCTGCTTGTGCTGGTGACGCCCGGTGCGCGGGTCCTCGAACTCGGCTCCGGCCCGGGACGGGACGCCCTCGCACTCGAGGCCGCCGGGCTCCGCGTCGACCGCACCGACGGTGCACGCTCGTTCGTCGAGCGGTTGCGCGCCGACGGGCACGTCGCCCGCGTGCTCGACGTCCGCACCGGGGTGTTCGGCGGCGGGTACGACGCCGTGTTCGCGAACGCGGTGCTGCTCCACGTCCGACGCGAGGAACTCCCCGGCGTGCTCCGTCGTGCCCTCGTGGCCGTCGTCCCCGGTGGGGTCCTCGCCGCCACCGTCAAGCGCGGCGACGGTGACGACTGGAGCACGCGGAAGCTCGACCGCCCCCGGCACTTCACCTACTGGACCGAGGACGAACTCGCGTCGGTGGTGTCCGAGACCGGGTGGACCGACGTCGTCGTCCGCGAGACGACCGTGCCGGGAGCCGAGGAACGCTGGCTGACCGTCACCGCACGACGACCGGAGGAGACACGATGAACCGAGCACTGCGCTGGACCGCCTGGATCGTGGCGGTGGTGCTCGTCATCGTGCTCGTCTTCCTGGTGTGGGCGAACATCGTCATGCAGGGCACCCGGTCCGCCGCGCTGCAGGTCTGGCGCGACGACCGGGTGACCGTCCGCGACGCGGGGAACTCCGTCGTGATGACCCCGGCGGGCGGCGCAAACGGCGTCGGGATCGTGTTCATCCCCGGCGCGAAGGTCGACCCGTACGCGTACATGGCGACGTTCCGGCAGGTGGTCGCCAGCGGCACCACGGTCGTGATCACGAAGCCGACGCTGCACCTCGCGTTCTTCGACACCCGGCCCCTGTCGGCGTTCGAGTCGCACGCACCGGCGGTGCGCACGTGGGCGGTCGGCGGGCACTCCCTCGGCGGGGTCCGGGCGTGCCAGCTGGCCGATGACCCGGGTGTCGCCGGTCTCCTGCTGCTCGGCAGCTACTGCGCGAACGACCTGTCCCGCACCGACCTCGACGTCCTGAGCGTCTCGGGTTCGCGCGACGGCCTGTCCACCCCGGCCAAGGTCGACGCCGCGCGGCACCTGCTCCCGGGCGACGCGACGATGACCGAGATCCAGGGCTCGAACCACGCCGACTTCGGGGCGTACGGCGCGCAACCGGGTGACGACACGGCCACGATCTCCCGTGCCGATGCCCGCGCGCAGATCAGCACGGCGATCGAACGCTGGACCGAGGAGCTCCGGTCCGCCGGACTCAGCTGATGCCGCGGCCGGTCCTCGTCCACCTGAACGGCATCCCGGCGAGCGGGAAGTCCACCACCGCTCGTGCCTGGGCCGAGCGGCACGCGGCGTCGATGCCTGTCGCGTTCGACATCGACGTGCTGCGCGCGATGATCGGCGGGTGGGACCTGCAGCTCCGCCCGGCCGGGAACGCCGCCCGGGCCGCGCACGTCACGTGGGTCGGCGGTCCCGACCAGGGCCTCGATGCGGTGCTCGACCAGCTCGACGCCGCGGTCAGCGCGGTTCGCTGAGCGCGAGCTCGACGGCGCGCCGGGCGCGCTCGGGGCGGAGCCCGATGCGGTCGAGGTCGTCGATCGGCACCCACGCGGGGTCGTACCGGTTCTCGTCGGTCGCGCGCCGGGCCTCCGGTGCGGTCTCGGGCATCCGAGGGGTGCCGTCCTCGACGCTGACCCGGAAGTACAGCGCGGGGGCCTCGCGGTCGACCCCGACCGGCAACAACGCCTCGGTGACGCCGACGAGCCCGGTCTCCTCGCGGAGTTCCCGCACGCACGCCTGCTGCGGGGTCTCGCCGGCCTCGACGCCACCCCCGGGGAGCACGGCGTACGACCGGTCGTCGCGGTGGCGGAGGACGACGAGCACCTCGCGGTCACGCACGGCGACGGCGACGGCGCGGACACGGATCCCCTCTGGTGTTCCCGGCATGCCCCGACCGTACCTGGTGGGTCGGTCGAACGAGGGGACTGGAGCGGTCCTAGACTCGGGCGCAGCACTCGTACGACACCACCCCCTGGAAGGTTGTCCATGACGTCGTCGGACCGGCGGATCCCTGCGCGCCTCGCTGACACGCGAGCCCTCCTCTTCGACCTCGACGGGGTGCTGACGCCGACGGCCGACGTGCACATGCGTGCGTGGAGCCGACTCTTCACGCCGTACCTCGCCGCGCACGGCGTCGACCCGTACACGGAGCAGGACTACTTCGCGTACATCGACGGCAAGCCCCGGTACGACGGGGTCCGCTCGCTGCTCGACTCCCGCGGCATCGAGCTGCCGCAGGGCACCCCCGACGACGCCCCCGACCGGGACACGGTCTGCGGGCTCGGCAACCGGAAGAACGCCGAGTTCACGGCGGAACTGCACGAGCACGGCGTCGAGCCCTACCCGGGCTCACTGCGGTTCCTCGTCGCGGCCATCGACGCCGGGCTCTCGGTCGCGGTGGTGTCGAGCTCGGCGAACGCGGTGGAGGTCCTCCGGACCGCCGGCATCCTCGAACGCTTCCCGGTCATCGTCGACGGGCTCGTCGCCCGGCAGGACGGTCTCCCCGGCAAGCCCGCTCCGGACACGTACCTCGACGCGGCGAGCCGGTTCGGGCTGACGGCGGCCGAGTGCGTCGTGGTGGAGGACGCCACGAGCGGCGTCGCGGCCGGACGGAACGGCGCATTCGGGCTCGTCATCGGTGTCGACCGCGGAGCGGGCGCCGACGAGCTGCTCGCGAACGGTGCCGACGTCGTCGTGACGGACCTCGCCGACCTCATCACCGAGCTGCCCCAGCCGGCCACGTTGACGACGTAGGCGGCCCGCGCGGCGCGATCCGTGCCTCCAGGCCGTCCCCGACCATCTCCCTTCCCACGGAGCACCCATGAACCCCATCACCTCGGATCCCCTCGACCGTGTGCGCTACCCCGTCGACGAGTGGGCGCTCGTCGAGACGGAGTACGCACCCGACCAGCAGGGCGTCGCGGAGACGAACTTCGCGGTCGGCAACGGCTACCTCGGCCTCCGCGGCAACCTCGACGAGGGCCGCGGTGGCGTGCAGTACGGCACGTACATCAACGGGTTCCACGAGACGTGGCCGATCCGGCACGCCGAGGACGCGTTCGGCTTCGCCAAGACCGGGCAGACGATCATCAACGCGCCGGACGCCAAGGTGATCCGGCTCTACGTCGACGACGAGCCGCTGGTGCTGGCCGAGGCGGACATCCTGCGGCACACCCGCAGGCTGGACTTCCGCGGCGGGTACCTGCTGCGCGAGACGGAGTGGTCGACGCCGTCCGGCAAGCGCGTGCTCATCCGCTCGCGTCGGCTCGTCTCCTTCACGGACCGACACCTCGCCGTCATCGACTACGAGGTCACGATGCTCGACGCGGACGCCTCGGTGCTGCTGTCGAGCCAGATCCTGAACCGGCAGGACGTCGTCGACGAGTACCACGCGGGGATGCGCGCGGCGGCGACCGCGTTCGACCCGCGCAAGGCCGAGGCGTTCACCGAGCGGGTCCTCGAGCCGAAGATCAAGCGCAACTCCGGTACCCGGTCATTGCTCGGGTACCAGGCCGCCAGCTCGGGCATGACGATCTGCGTCGGTGTCGAGCACCGCCTCGAGACCGACAACACCTGGGACGAGTCGTCGTCGATCGAGGACGACCTCGCCAAGCACGTCTACCGGGTGCAGGCGAAGGCCGGGAGGCCGATCCGTCTGACGAAGAACGTCGTCTACCACACGTCCCGCGGGGTGCCGGCGCGTGAACTCGCCGATCGGTGCGACCGCACGCTGGACCGTGCACACGCCGAGACGGTCGAGGAGACGTTCGCCAAGCAGCGCACGTGGATGGACGACTACTGGAAGCGCAGCGACGTCGAGATCGCGGGGCAGCCGGAGATCCAGCAGGCGGTCCGGTGGAACCTCTTCATGCTCGCGCAGGCCACCGCTCGCACCGACGGGCACGGCATCGCGGCGAAGGGCGTCACCGGGTCCGGGTACGGCGGGCACTACTTCTGGGACATGGAGATCTACGTCCTGCCGTTCCTGTCGTACACGGCGCCGATCGTCGCCAGGAACGCACTCCGGTTCCGCTACAACATGCTCGACGCCGCGCGCTCCCGGGCCCGCGAGCTGAACCAGCACGGCGCGCTCTTCCCGTGGCGGACGATCAACGGCGAGGAGTCCAGTGCGTACTACGCCGCCGGCACCGCGCAGTACCACATCGACGCCGACATCGCGCATGCCCTCATGCAGTACGTGCGGGCGTCCGGCGACCGGGAGTTCCTGAAGCGCGGCGCGATCGACATCCTCGTCGAGACCGCTCGTCTGTGGGAGGACCTGGGGTTCTGGCGCTCGAACGGCGACCAGAAGTTCCACATCGACGGGGTCACCGGCCCGGACGAGTACACGACCGTCGTCGACGACAACATGTACACGAACGTGATGGCCAGGGCGAACCTGTGGTTCGCGGTCAACGCGTGCCGTGAGCTCGCGGTCGACGACCCCGAGGAGTACGCCCGCATGGTCCGGCGGACCGGGCTCGACGAGTCCGAGATCGTGGACTGGGAGCGCGCCGCCGAGTCGATGGAGATCCCGTTCGACCCGCACCGGGGGATCCACCCGCAGGACGCGCAGTTCCTCGACAAGGAGCTCTGGGACCTCGAGAACACGCCGGAGTCCAAGCGCCCGCTCCTGCTGCACTACCACCCGCTGGTCATCTACCGCTTCCAGGTGCTCAAGCAAGCGGACGTCGTCCTCGCGCTGTTCCTGCAGGGCCACGAGTTCACCCCGGCCGAGAAGCGCCGCGACTTCGACTACTACGACGCGCTGACGACGGGCGACTCCACCCTGTCGGCCGTCGTGCAGTCGATCATGGCGGCCGAGGTCGGGTACCACGAGCTCGCCGAGCAGTACTTCAACACGGCGCTCTACGTCGACCTGGCCGACCTGCACGGCAACACGACCGACGGCGTGCACATCGCGTCGACGGGCGGCATCTGGGGCGGGCTCGTGAACGGGTTCGGCGGCATGCGCGACCACGGCGGGAAGATGACGTTCAACCCGCGGCTGCCGAAGTCGTGGGAGCGCCTGACCTACCGGATCACCGTCCGGGGCTCCCGGGTCCGTGTGGACCTCGAACAGGACCGCATGACCTTCACGGTCGAGACCGGCGACGGCTTCACCGCCTGGGTGCACAACCAGCCGTTCGACGTCACGGCGGACGCACCGACGGTCGTGCCGTTGCCGCACCAGGGGCCGCGGATGGACGGGCACGCCCCGACCACCAGCGACATCCAGGGCACCCTGCGCGCCGACGGCTCCGTGATCACGGCGTCGATCCCGACGATCTCGCTCGAGCGCGACTACGAGGTGGACGAGACGACCGCCTGACCCCGGACTGCTGCTGGCCTCGTGCGGAGTGTTCGGGGCGTTGACGAGGCCACCGCGAACCAGGCGGTGCAGAAGGCCCTGCCGGCGCTGCTCGGTGGGATGCGCGCGAACGCCGAGCAGGGTGGCGATCAGTCCCTCGAGCGGGCGGTCGACAAGCACTCCGCCGCGCTGGTCGACGGCGGCGTGGACCTCGACGACGTCGACACCGACGACGGCAGCAAGATCGTGAAGAACGTCTTCGGGTCGTCGGAGAACCAGGTGGCGGCCGCGCTCGGCTCGACCGGCGGTGGTGCTGGTGGTGGTGCTGGCGGCGGCATCGGCGTCATCGGGAAGGCGCTCCCCGTGCTCGCTCCGATCGTGATGAGCTTCCTCGCCAAGCAGAAGAGCGGCGGTGCGCAGGCGGCGCAGGGCTCCGACGGCATCGGCGACCTGCTGGGCGGACTGCTCGGCGGTGGCAGTGGCGGTGGCGGTGGTGCGGCTGCTGGCGGAGCGAAGTCCGGCGGTGGGATCGGTGACCTGCTCGGTGGCCTCGGCGGGCTGCTCGGCGGCGGGAAGAAGTAGCGCTCAGAGCAGCTTCCGGAGCGTGTTCACGTTCCGGGTCGTCGTCGTGCGCTTGAACCGGGCTGCCCCTGCTCGCTTCGCGAAGGGCGTGTCCGTGCTCGACCCCTTCGGGCAAGACCAGTAGACGACGCCGTCCCCGCGTGCGGCCCGCTCGACCGCGGGGTCCAGTTCGAGGTCCGCGAGCAGGTCGTCGAGTGCGGCGTCGTCGGAGCCGAACACGACGTAGTCGTGCCGGTCCGCGGCGCTCTCGAACGGGAACCCCTCGACCACGGCAGCCAGCCCGTCGTGCGGGACGAGCACGATCCACGCGTCGTAGCCGAACCGGTCACGGAGCGCCTGCTCGACGTCCCGCTTGAGGTCGGCGGCACCGGCGTCCGCGTCGAACACGACGTTGCCCGAGGCGAGCACGGTGCGGACGTCCCGGTACCCGCGCGACTCGAACAGGGACCGCAGTTCGGCAGATCGGATGGTGATCCCGTTGACGTTCACGCCGCGCAGCAGCGCGATCCACCTGCTCATGTCGTGACCGTACCCGGAGGCGGCGGTCAGTTCCAGGTCCGGGCGACGGTCCAGGCGGAGCCGTCGGGCACGATGTCGACGACGAGTGTCTCGCCGTCCTCCGCCGTGACCTGGAAGCGCCACCCCACGGTGCGCTCGGGTGCGTGCGTGATGGCGGTCGGCAGCGCTGCCGGTGTCACCGTGAGCCGTGTCGGGTGATCGGTCACCCGCCAGCGGCGTCCTTGCCAGACGAGACGGACCGGCGCACCGTCCGCCCACCAGACCGTCGTGGCCGCATCGATGACGATCATCGGGTCCTCCCTCGTTCGAACGTGTGTTCGAATGCTAGGTCGCGTCATGGCGACATGCAACAGCACGGCGTGGCGCTCGCGACGTCTCGAGCTGCGACTGAGGTCGTACGTCTGCCCCTCGTTCTGGGGCAGGCCGGCGACCCTAGCCAAGGATTCGATGGCGGCATCGGATGCTCTGGGGCCTGGGGCCTGGGGCCTGGGGCCTGGGGCCTGGGGCCTGCGGCCTGGGGCCTTGGGCTTAGTTTGGATGCATCCAGCGCGCTCGACAGTCCTGTCCCAACCAGCGGAGGTTTCGGACTTGCGTATGGAGTTGGCGTAGGGTGCTCCGTCGGTGTCGCTCAAACGTTCTGAGGAATCATGCCTCAATTCATTATCACTGTCGGCATAGCCGCAATGATCGGCGGTGTTTTCTGCGCACTGGTTCCTCGTCCCATATCCAAGCTGATGAAAGATTTCGTTGAACCACTGGTTGGTAAGAAGTTCGCTGATGTTTACTCCGACCGCCCCGTGCGGGTATTCGGGATAATCGTCGCTATGGTGGGAGCTTTCTTCATCCTGACCGTGATCACCTGAATTGCAAAGGAGCGGAGTCGACTTCGCGCACACAGGAAACCTCTTCGGATGATCTTTCTCATCATTGGGTTCATGGATGTGGCGCTTGGCGCCGTGCTGATCGTTTTCCGGAATGCCGCGGCACGGCCGCGCTCGGCGCGACGTTCACCGACAACCGCGCACAACAGCTCACCTCCTCCACGAAGGACGGGAAGAAAACCACCTACGCCTACGCCTACGCCGGCGCCGACATGAACCGACTCCTGTCCCAAAGCACCGACAGCGGACCGACGTTCCGGTACACCTACGGCACCGGCAACACCTCGCGGGAAGTAGTCGGTACCGGCACAGCGTCGGTCGTCAATGACCCGCCCACCGGGCAGCCTTTCGACCTGCAGACCACCGATGGAACCACCACCATGTGGATCCTCAACGGCATCGGCAACCCCACCGCAGCCATCACCGACAGCGGCACGACCGCCTATACCGTCGCCTACGACCGCTACGGAGCCGAGACCGCTACTGGCGGTGATACAAGCTCGCAGTGGCAGCTCGCGCCTTACGATCAATCAGCAATCCGCGGTTTCTTTTGATTATTTTCATTCAATGCGGTGGGGATTGCTTATGTGTGCTAGCGCTGAGTCAAATAGCGAAGTCTGGAGAGCGTGGTCGCGGGCTGGCCGTAGCTGGCATTGTGGTGGGCGCTTCATCGATCATCTTGGCAGTTTTGGTTTTGGTGTTTATTGCGTTAACGGCATAGCGTGGCAAGAGGAACTCCAGTTGCCCTTCACCATGAGGTGCCAATAGCGCAAAACCCTCGACTCACCTAATTTCGGAGGAATGGGCAGGAGGTTCCTCGCGCACAGCTGGGTATGGCGGGGTCGTCACCGGCAACGCCCTCCGTGCCCCTGAGATATACTTGGCTACCGACTACGCTGCGGGGGTCGGACTCGGAGCGGGAGCGGACTGCGGCCCCGACTTCACTTACACAGGATGTCTCAAGTGCTCATCTTTCTTGTAGTTGGCCTCATCGCTATTGCCTTTGGGATTTTTCTAGTCATCTTTCGGAAAGCAGCCGCTGAATTCATAGAGCGCGGGCGCGTACTACCCGAAAGCATTCGCCCGAAGCCCTCCAACTGGTTCATCGCGTTCCTTGGGTGTGGCATGACCGCGATCGGGCTCTATTTTGTGATTGCGTCGCTGGTCGGCATCTCGACCGGGCATTGACGTTTGCACGCGTCATGAATTTCTCACCCGATGCCCACGCCCCACGTCGTGAGCATCGGGTGTGTTGGTAGCCGCACCGATTGCGGTGTGTGTCCACGCAGCTACGGCCACCCCGTCACGCTCGTGCTGATCGGCTTCTCCGGCTGTTCCCATTCGAGACGACGAGCGCCTGTCTTGAATCGAAGAACGCACTCCGGTGCTGTCGAGGGTTTCGAGGGCGGAGGCGAGGTTGGTCCCTGTCGTGACGATGCTGCGTTCGGATCCACAAGAAACCTTGCGCAACACATCTTGTGGACCTACGCTGAGCGGCATGGACGACGGACGGATCGACGACCCGGCACACATGCGGGCGCTGGCCCACCCCACACGGCTGCGGATCCTCGGCATGCTCCGCGCCGACGGTCCGCAGACGGCCGCGATGCTCGGCGACCGCATCGACGAGGCACCGGGCACCATCAGTTACCACTGCTCCCGGCTCGCCGGCGTCGGACTCATCGAGCCGGCAGCGGACCAGGGGACGGACCGGCGTGAGCGGTGGTGGCGGGCGACGCACGACTCGTCGTCCTGGTACCTCGCCGACGCGCTCGACGACCCGGAGCGGGCCCTCGCGGCGAGCGCGCTCGACCGGGCCGTCGCGCGGGTCTACGCCGCGAACTACGAGGCGTTCGTCGACCGGGCGGCCACCTTCGGCCGCGAGTGGGTGGCAGCGTCGACGAGTGCGGACCGGGTCCTCCGGCTGACCGCTCCCGAGCTCGAGCGGCTCGGAGCCGAGATGCGCGAGCTCGTCGAACGCTGGCGGTCGGTGAGCGCCGAGCACGCGGCCGGCGACGGGTCCGAGCAGGTCTTCGTGCTGCAGCAGGCGTACCGATGGCCGCGCACCTGAGCCCGCGCGGACGGCTCCGGGCGCTCCTCGCGGTCCAGGTCGTCTCGCGCGTGGGCAACGTCGTCACCACGGTTGCCGTGCCGTTCGCCGTGCTCGCGCGTGGTGGGTCGGCGACGGACGTCGGGATCACCGCGTTCATGGCGACCGTGCCGATCGTGCTCGGGGGGCCGTTCGGTGGCGCGCTGGTCGAGCGCGTGGGGTTCGTCCGGTCGAGCGCCTGGTCGGACGTCATCAGCGGCGTGACACTGCTCGCCATGGCGGTGCTCGCGTGGACCGTCGGGTTGCCGTTCTGGGCCCTGCTGGCGTTGGTGTTCGTCAGCGGGCTCTTCGACATGCCGGGGGAGTCGGCCCGGCGGGTGCTCCTCCCGGGGCTCGCGACGGCGGCGGGCGTGTCGCTCGAACGGGCCGTCGGGCACTTCGAGGCTTCTGCGCGGCTGTCCGTGCTGGTCGGTGCACCGGTCGGCGGGGTCTTGGTCGCGGCACTCGGTCCGATGCCGGCGCTCGCCTGCACGGCACTCGTGTTCGGCGCCGCCGCACTGCTGACGGCGCTCGTGGTGCGGGAGGCCCCGGCACCGGTCGCCGACGTCGCGGCCGTGGCACCGGAGTCGGCCGGCTACTGGCGCGACATCGCCGAGGGCTTCCGGTTCTGCGTGCGGGACCCCTTCTTCCGGCTGATCATCGCGCTGGTGCTCGTCACGAACCTGCTCGACGCGGCGCGGTCCACGACCCTGCTGCCGCTCTACGCGGACGAACGGCTCGGCGGTGCGCAGTCGCTCGGCTTCGTCACGGGGACGTTCGGCGGGGCGGCGTTCCTCGGGTCCCTGGTCTTCGGGTACGTGGCGCACCGGCTGCCTCGTCGGATCCCGTTCGTGCTCTGCTTCGTCCTGGCCGGTGGACCGTCGTTGCTCGCCCCGGCGCTCGGCCTCGGGCTGCCGTGGGTCCTTGGTGCCGCGGCGGTCTCCGGGCTCGCGGCCGGTGCGCTCAACCCGATCCTCGGCGCGGTCGAACTCGAGCGGATCCCGGTGCACATGCGGGCGCGGGTGTTCGGGCTGCTCGGGGCCGGGTCCTGGGCGGGGATCCCGCTCGGAGGTCTGCTCGCCGGGGTCGCGGCGGACGGCATCGGCGTCTCCACGACGTTCGGCGTCGTCGCGTGTATCTACACCGTGGTCACGCTCGCGCCCCTGCTCGGCGGCTCCTGGCGCCTCATGGAGCGCACGGCTCCGAGTCTCGGCGACCGTGCGGGCGAGCCCGTGTACACGGGAAGGCATGAGTGAGGACGAACAGCGCCCGGACGAACAGCACCAGGTACCCGACGGGGTGTCGGAAGCGACGGTCGAGGCTCTCGGGACGCTGTCGGCAGCGCTCGAGACGATCGAGCACGCACGCGGGCTGCTCTACGGGTTCCACCGGCTGACGGGCAGCGCGGACCTCGACCTCGGCGAGGCCGTCGAACAGCTCAGGAAGGCCGGGCACACCGACCTGGCGGACCGGATCGACACGGAGCTCGTCGGTCGGAACGTCATCGCGGGACGGTGGACGTTCCAGGTCGTCGAGGACTACGACGACGGGTACTACGCCCTCGCCAAGGAGCTGGAGCGCAGCGCGCGGGACGAACTCGTCGGAGGCCGCCGCCACCTGTTCGAGGCGGGCATGAAGGAGGACCGGCGCACGCACGGCCGACGCCACCACGAGGCGACGCCGGCCGACGTGCCGGACTGAACCAGGGGGCCTCCAGCGTCAGCCGACGCCGAGCACGCTCTCCAGGGGACCGCGCGCGAAGTACAGCAGGAAGCCGGCGGCGACGACGTAGAGCAGCCACGAGACCTCGCGGCCACGGCCGGACAGCGCCTTGATGAGCACCCAGCTGATGAAGCCCGCGCCGATGCCGTTCGCGATCGAGTACGTCAGCGGCATCACGACGATCGTCAGGAACGCCGGCAGCGCCGAGCCGAAGTCGGTCCAGTCGATGTCCTTCACCTGGGCGACCATGAGCGCACCCACGACGACGAGGCCGGCGGCGGCGACCTCGAGCGGGACGACCTGGGTCAGCGGCGTGAGGAACATCGACGCCAGGAAGAGCAGCCCCGTGACGACCGAGGCGAACCCGGTGCGGGCCCCCTCGCCGATGCCCGCGGCCGAGTCGATGAACACCGTGTTCGACGACACCGACGCGCCACCGCCCGCGATGGCACCAGCGCCCTCGACGACGAGCGCCGAACGCAGGCGGGGGAAGGTGCCGTCGGGCTTCGCGACACCAGCGGCCTTCGCCAGACCGGTCATCGTGCCCATGGCGTCGAAGAAGTTCGTGAAGACCAGCGTGAAGACGAGCATCGACGCGGCCAACGGCCCGATGCGGCTGAAGGCGCCGAAGTCGAAGTGCCCGACGAGCGACAGGTCGGGGAAGGCGAACAGCGCGCTCGGCAGGCCGGGAGCGTTGAGGTTCCAGCCGGTCTTCGAGTCGACCGAGGTGGGCACGTGGAAGATCGCTTGCAGGATGATCGCGATGATCGTCGTCGCGATGATGCCGATGAGGAGCGCGCCCTTGACCTTCCGGGCCATCAGCGTGCCGATGATGACCAGGCCGATGAGGAACACGATCGTCGGCAGCGCACCGACGGAGCCGTCCTCGCCGAGCTGCAGCGGGGGCGACGCCAGGCCGGACGACCGGACGAAGCCGGAGTCCACGAGGCCGATGAACGCGATGAACAGGCCGATGCCGACGGTGATCGCGGCCTTGAGCTGCGCCGGGACCGCGGTGAAGATCATCGTCCGGATCCCGGTCAACGCCAGGATCACGATGATGATGCCGTTGATCACCACGAGGCCCATCGCCTCGGCCCACGTCACCTGGTGCACGACGCTCACCGCGAGGAACGAGTTGATCCCGAGCCCGGCCGCGATGCCGAACGGCAGGTTCGCGATCACGCCCATCGCGATCGTCATGAGCCCCGCGACGAGCCCGGTGGCCGCGGCGACCTGGGCGTTCTCGAGCCACCCGCCGGTGACGTCCTTCGCGGCCTGGTCGGCGCTGAACCCACCGAGGATCAGCGGGTTGAGGATGACGATGTACGCCATCGTCACGAAGGACACGAGTCCACCGCGGACCTCGCGGGGGATGGTCGAACCGCGCTGGGTGATGGAGAAGAAGCGGTCGAGGCCGGAAGCGACTCGGTTCCGGGACGGCGTTTCGGTTGTCTGCGGGGCGCTCACCAACGAAGTTTAAAGGACGCTGGCAACGTCGGCGGCCTGGTGTTGGATGGACGGGTGACGTCGCGCATGGACCGTGCCCGCGCCGAGGCCGCAGTGCGCGAGCTGCTGACGGCCTTCGGCGAGGACCCCGACCGCCCCGAACTCGCCCGCACCCCGCAGCGGGTCACGGACGCGTTCGCCGAGTTCTTCCACGGCGCCGGCCTCGACGCGGTGGCGATCGCGCGGGACGGCACGGTGCACGCCGGCGACGACGAACGCGGGCAGTTGGTCGTCGTCCGCGACATCCGCTTCCGCTCGGTGTGCGAGCACCACCTGCTGCCGTTCACGGGTGTCGCGCACCTGGCGTACGCCCCCGGCGAGCGGCTCATCGGGCTCGGGACGCTGTCGCGGGTCGTCGATGCGCTCGCCTCGCGTCCACAGTTGCAGGAGCGTCTCGGCGAGCAGGTCGTCGCCGCGGTGCAGGAAGGGCTGGCAGCGCGCGGGGTCCTCGTGGTCCTCGACGCGCAGCACCAGTGCGTGACGACCAGGGGTGAGCGCCAGACGGCGTCCACGACGGTCACGGTCGCCGCCACCGGCACGCTCGCCGACCCGGCGGGCCGTGCCGAGGCGATCGCCCTGATCGGGACGCAAGCCGCACAGCTCGGGACCCACGCCGAGGCGGACCGATGACCGCCGACGGTCGCACCACGAGCCTCCAGGCCGCCGCCGGACCCGGCTGGGTGGTCCCGACCCTGCGCCACCCGGTCCGCACCATCGGCCGACGCTCCTTCGACTTCGACCGCCACATCGCGGTCATGGCGATCGTCAACCGCACGCCGGACTCCTTCCACGACCGCGGTGCCACCTTCGAGCTCGACCGCGCCGTCGCGGCAGCGGTCCGTGCCGCCGAACAGGGCGCCGACTGGGTCGACATCGGCGGCGTGAAGTTCGCTCCGGGCCCCGAGCTCCCCGCCGCCGACGAGATCGATCGCGTCGTCCCCGTCGTCGCGCAGCTCGTCCAGCAATCCGACGTCACGATCAGCGTGGACACCTTCCGTCCAGAGGTGGCGCAGGCCGCGATCGCCGCCGGCGCGAGCGTCGTCAACGACACGACGGGGCTGTCGGACCCGCGGATGGCGTCCGTCGTCGCCGACTCCGAGGCGACGATCGTCATCACGCACTCCCTCGCGGCGCCGCGGACCGCGCTGGCGTCCCCGCCGCGGTACGACGACGTCGCGGGCGAGGTGGTCGCGTTCCTCCGCGAGCGGGTCGACCGGGCGCTCGCCGCCGGCATCCCGGAGTCGCGGATCATCGTCGACCCCGGGCACGACCTCAACAAGAACACCGTCCACACGCTCGAGCTCACCCGTCGGCTGCCCGAGGTGGTCGCACTCGGCTACCCGGTGCTGGCCGCGGTCTCGAACAAGGACTTCGTCGGCGAATCGCTCGGCCGTCCCCGGGGCGAGCGCCTGTCCGGATCGCTCGCGGTGGCGACGGTGAGTGCGATACTCGGCGCACGGATCGTCCGGATGCACGACGTGCCGGAGTCCGTCGACGCGATGCGCATGGTCGAGGCGACGCTCGGCTGGCGCGAGCCGGTGGAAGCGCGGCACAACACGTGAGCGGGCTGCCTCCGGCGGTGCTCCCGCCGTCGATCGCTGACCTGTCGGACGAGCAGGTGGTCGCGCTGTACGGACTGGAGGCTCGGCCTGCGTCCGGCACTGCGGCCGGCGGTCGTCCCGGTTCCGGCCTGGAGGCTCGGCCTGCGTCCGGTACGTCGGCCCTCGGGTGGCTGCGGGTCAACTTCGTTGCCACCCTGGACGGGTCGGCGTCGGCCGGCGGCGTGACGGCGGGCATCGGCGGCCCGGACGACCTGCGGGTGTTCGACCTGTTGCGCCGGGTCACGGATGTGGTCCTCGTCGCGGCGGGGGCCGGCCGCGGCGCGGGGGGCGGGGCGGTGCGGGTGCGGGGCTCCGCCGTCGCGTGGCGCCGAGCGCACGGGATGCCCGACCACCCGGTGTTCGCGATCGTGTCCGGGTCGCTGTCGTTGGATCCGTCGTCGCCGGTGTTCACGGAAGCGCCGGTGCATCCGATCGTGCTGACCTCGTCGTCCGCGCCCGCCGACCGCCGCGCGGGACTGGCGGCCGTGGCGGACGTCGTGTCCTGCGGCGACGACTCGGTCGACGTCGGACTGGTCCGGGACGCCCTGGTGTCGCGCGGCCTCGGACGGATCCACTGCGAGGGTGGCCCCTCGTTCCTCGGCTCCCTGATCGCGGCGGACCTCGTCGACGAGCTCTGCCTGACGATCGACCCGTCCCTCGAGGGTGGTGCCGGACCCCGGATCGCCCGGGGTTCCTCGCCGGACCTGCGGCGGATGCGGCTCGCGCACGTGCTCCGCGGCGAGGGTGATGTGCTGCTGACGCGGTACGTCCGGCACGCTGCCTGAAGTGTTACACATCGGCTAGTCTGACCGCAGAGCGGGAGGATGACGATGAGTGCTCGAGGGAACGGCAGCCGCTCCGCGGCGGTGCTCTGTCTCGCCGCCGGGGTCGTGATGGCGCTCGGTCAGGTCATGCCGGGTCTCCGGAGTGCTCCGGTCGCAGTCTGGGCGAGCGCACTCGTCCTTCTCGTCGCCGCACTCGTCGTCGCGGTCCGTGCACGCAGCCGTACACATCGCTGACCCGCCTCGGGGAGTGCCTCCCCGGCTGCCGACCGGTCTGTGGCAGGTAGGGTCGGGCTCGTGATCGACATCGTGGCGTCCGGGGTCCTCTTCGACATGGACGGGACCCTGGTGGACTCGACCGCGATCGTCGAAGGGGCGTGGGGTCGCTTCGGCGCCCAGCACGACATCGCACCGTCGACCATCCTCGCCTTCTCGCACGGGCGGCAGACGATCGACACCGTCCGGCACTTCCTGCCCGATCTCGATCCCGCCGAGCAGCGCCGGCTGGCCGACGAGCTCGTCGCGGACGAGGTCGAGAACACCCACGGCATCATCGAGATCCCCGGAGCGGCGGCGTTCGTCCGGCGGCTCGTCGAAGCGGGGGTGCCGGTCGCGCTCGTGACGAGTGCTCCTCGTGACCTCGCCCTGAACCGGATGCGGGCCGCCGGGGTGGACGTGCCCGAGGCGGTCGTCACCTCGGAGGACGTCGAGCACGGCAAGCCCCACCCGGACGGCTACGTCCGCGGGGCGGCGTTGCTCGGGCTGCGCGCCGAGGAGTGCGTCGCGTTCGAGGACGCCCCCGCCGGTCTCCAGGCGGCGGTGGACTCGGGAGCGACGACCGTGGTCGTCGGCGAGCTCGAGGACGACGTCACGATCGGCCTCGCCCGCGTGCACGGTTTCGACGGCATCGAGGTCTCGGCCGAGGACGGCACGTTCCGCATCCGCGGCTGAGTCGGCGTCCAGCGCGACCGAGCACCGTGGGGGGTGCGGTCGGAGACCCCGAACCGCGGAAGGAGCGACCCATGGCAGCCCTCGACGGAACCACCGTCCTCGTCATCACCACGAACTACGGCGTGGAGCAGGACGAGATCATCGTCCCCACCGAGGAACTCCGGAAGCGTGGCGCCTCGGTGACGATCGCCGCGAAGACCACGGACACCGTCCAGACCCTCGTCGGCGACAAGGACCCGGGCAAGTCCCTGGACCCCGACACCACCTTCGACGGGGTGTCGGCAGGCGACTTCGACGCGCTCGTCGTTCCGGGCGGCACGATCAACGCGGACACCATCCGCGGCGAGACGGCGGCGATCGACCTAGTCAAGGCCTTCGTCGAGCAGGGCAAGCCCGTCGCGGCGATCTGCCACGGGCCGTGGACCCTCGTCGAGGCCGGGGTCCTGCCGGGTCGCACGATCACCTCGTACCCGTCGCTGCAGACCGACGTGCGGAACGCCGGCGCCGAGTGGGTCGACCGCGAGGTCCAGGTCGACGAGACGAACGGCACCGTGATCACGTCCCGGAACCCGGACGACCTGCCCGCGTTCGTCGACGCGATCCAGGCGGCGCTGGTCCCCGCGTCCGCCTAGCGGTTCCCGAGGCGGGCGCTCGCCGGATCTCCGGTCGAGTGCGCGGAAGTGGCGGGCTCCGGAGCTGGCCGGACGCCGTTTCTGCGCACTCGATGCCCGGACGACGCCCCGACACGACGACGAACCGACGCCCCGACGCCCGGCCCGCGCCCGGCGCCCCGACGACCTATGCCAGCGCGACGGGGACCGCCGTGCGCAGCACCGCCGGACCGAGGGTGAGCACCCCGTCGGACTCCGGGTCGCACCGCACACCACCCCGCCCGCGCATCGCCCGGAACGCCCCCGGCGCGAGCTCGTGGTCCATCCAGGCACAGGGGTTCGCCGGGCGGTACCCGCGGAACAGCACGGGGCCGTCACCGGTGTCGAGCGAGAACGGCTCCCCGCGCAACGCCTCGACGTCGACGCCGCGCAGGTACAGGTTCCGCCGGGTCTTCGCGGGGTCGAGGGTGGTGCCGAGGGAACGGCCGACGTCCTCCAACGCCTCGAGTCCGATCACGGTGACCGACGCGTGCACGTGCGCCCGCGCGGCGAAGTACCGGTCGCCGACGATCCCGAGGCCGGCGCGCAGCTCGATCCGGTCGCGCAGCTCCTCCTCGTCCGCGGGGAGGGCCCCGTCGGCGGGACGTCCCTCGTAGCGGTGCCGTCTCGACACGAGGAGCATCGCGACCTCGACCTGCGCGACGTGACCCAACGCACTGGACGCGTCCACGTCGGAACCGGAAGCCATGTGGTCGACGGTAGCCGTGCCTCTCCCCACCGGCACGGCCGGTCTGTCGCTGGCGCGTCAGCCCGGAACCGGCGGCGTGGGCCCAGTCCGATGGTGACCACCCGGCCGCTGCCGCGTCCGATTTCCGCCAGTCGATGACGGTGGCGCGTGCCAGGGTTGGCACATGACCGCCACCGGACCCGACCCGCTGCACGACGAGCGGTACCGCATCGCGGCGTCCCGCGACGCCCGGTTCGACGGGCAGTTCGTGACCGCCGTGCACTCCACGGGCATCTACTGCCGGCCGAGCTGCCCGGCCCGCACCCCACGCTCCGCCGGTGTCACGTTCTACCGGACCAGTGCCGCCGCCCACCTCGCGGGCTTCCGGGCGTGCAAGCGGTGCCTGCCGGAGGCCACGCCGGGCAGCCCGGAGTGGGACCTGCGCGAGGACGTCGCCGGCCGCGCGATGCGGCTGGTGCTCGACGGCGTCGTCGAGCGCGAAGGCGTCCCCGGTCTCGCTGCCCGCGTGGGGTACTCGGAGCGGCACCTCGGTCGGATCATGACCGAGGAGCTCGGCGCCGGACCGAAGGCCCTGAGCCGTGCGCACCGTGCGCAGACCGCGCGGACGCTGCTCACCTCGTCGGACCTGCCGATCGCGGACGTGGCGTTCGCGGCCGGGTTCGCGAGCGTCCGCCAGTTCAACGACACCGTGCGCGAGGTCTTCGCCGTCACCCCTTCGGAGCTCCGCGCCCGACGCCGGGTCCGTCCGGTCGCGGACGGCGGCCTGCACGTGCACCTGCCGGCTCGCGCGCCCTTCGACGGGCAGGGACTGCTCGACTGGCATGCCCTGCACGCGCTCCCCGGGTTGGAGCACGTGGTCCGGTCCGCCGACGGCACCGTCACCTCCTACGGTCGTCTCGTCGCCCTGCCTGGAGGCCCTGGCTGGTTCAGCGCGTCGGCTGCGGTCCCGGACGCGGCCGGCCGGGGCACCGGTATCGACCTGGTCGTCCGGGTCACGGACCTCAGCGACCTGCCCACGCTGGTCGCGCGGGTGCGGGCACTGTTCGACCTCGATGCCGACCCGGTCGCTGTGGACTCGGTCCTCGCGTCGGTGCCGACACTCGTGCCGGCGGTCGAACGGGTTCCGGGGATCCGGCTGCCCGGCGCGGTCGACGCGCACGAGGTCGTGTTCCGCACCCTCATCGGCCAGCAGGTCTCGGTCGCGGCGGCCCGCACCGCGCAGAGCCGGCTCGTCGCCGCGCTCGGGACGCCGGTGCCGACGGCCATCGCGTCGGACGGCCTGCTCTTCCCCTCGGCCGCGGACATCGCGTCCCGCGGCGGAGCGGTCCTGCGGGGGCCGGGGGCCCGGATCCAGACCATCCTGCGGGTCGCCGAGGCGTTGGCGGACGGATCGCTCGTCGTCGACGGCGGGCAGTCGCTCGACGACCTCCGGAACGGGCTCCTCGCGGTGCGCGGCATCGGGCCGTGGACGGCGGACTACGTCGCGCTGCGGGTCCGGCACCATCCGGACTTGTTCCTCCACACCGACCTCGCCGTGCGGAACGGTGCACAGGAGCTGGGGGTGCCCGGTGCGGCGCGCGAGCTCTCCCTATGGTCGGAGCAGGTCGCCCCCTGGCGGAGCTACCTCACGATGCACTGCTGGCGGCCGATCGTCGACCGCGCGGCCCTCGCCGCCCGTGCAGCACACCAGGACCCTCGGAAGGACACCCCATGACCGACGCAGTGATCGCCACCCTCGACACCCCGGACGGCCCGTTCACGGTGCTCGAAGACGACGACGGCCGGGTGCTCGCATCCGGCTGGACGGACTCCGCGGAGCGCATCGTCGCCCGCGTGGTCGCCCGCCACCGACCGGCACTCGTCCGCGCCGGCAGCGTCTCCTCGGCCGATGCCGTCGACGCGTTCTACGCCGGCGAGATCGAGCACGCCATGCAGGTCCCGGTCCGGCAGTTCGGCACCGAGCTCTTCGCAGAAGGCTGGCGGCAGCTCCGGCAGATCCCCGCCGGTTCGACGTTCACGTACACCGAGCTGGCCGCGGCGATGGGCCGGCCCGATGCCGTCCGCGCCGCTGCGAGCGTGTGCGCGCGGAACGCCCCGGCGCTGTTCGTGCCGTGCCACCGGGTGCTCCGCTCGGACGGCTCGCTCGGCGGATTCGCGTGGGGGCTCGACGTCAAGCGGTCGTTGCTCGAGCGGGAATCCGTGGGGACCACGGCGCTCGTCTGACCTGCCTGTATTGGACAAAACGCTCTAGAATGTACGAGTGAGCGAAGTGTCGATCTCCGAAGCACGCACCCGCCTGGCGTCGATCATCGATGACGCCCGAAAGGAACCGGTCTACCTGACGCGTCGCGGCAAGCGGGTCGCGGCGGTGGTGGACGCTGACATCCTCGACCGACTGATGGAGGACGCCGAGGAGCTCGATGACCTCCGCGCGTTGGAAGAAGCGAAGCGTGAAAACGCCCGACTCGGCGGCGAGAACGTCAAGTGGGAGGACCTCAAGCGCGAACTCGGGCTCGGATGACCTACGAGGTCGATGTCGAACCCCACGCGCGACGCGCCATCCGGAAACTCCCACCACACGCCCGGCGTCTGGTGGAGGGCGTCCTCCTGCTCCTGGCCGAGGAACCCCGACCGCCGGCCGCACGCAAGCTCATCGGCAGCGCGGAGTGGCGTGTGCGCGTCGCTGACTACCGGGTGATCTACCGCATCGACGACGGTCGCCTTGTCGTGGTCGTCGTGGCAGCGGCCCACCGGCGCGAGGTCTACCGAGACCGCTGACGCACCCCGGACCCGTTCCGGGTCGGAACTGTCTGCCCCCGGAAGGTGGGATGTTGCAACGGTCACCATTGCTGCGACACTGCAGACAACCGACTCGCACGGTCCGCCCGAGGACCCGACGCAGCGCCGTCGACCCACCTCAGAGGACTCCATGCACGCATCAGTCGACCGTACGGTCGTCTCCACCGACGGCACCCGCATCGCGGTGTCCGACGCCGGCTCCGGTCCGGCGGTGGTGGTCGTGGGGGGAGCGTTCGGCCACCGCGGGACGCCCTTCGTCGAAGAGGTCGTGCAGGGGCTCGCGGTCGACCGCCGTGTGGTCACCTACGACCGGCGCGGTCGAGGCGACAGCGGCGACACCGACCCGTGGTCGATCGAGCGCGAGGTCGACGACCTCCGTGCCGTCGTCGACTCGGTGGAGGGTCCCGTCACCGTCGTCGCCGTGTGCGTCGGCGCCGGTGTCGTCCTGCACGCCCTCGCCACCGGGTTGCCGGTGGAGGCCGCCGTGCTCTGGGAACCGCCGTACCGCGCGACCGTCGACCCGCACGCGGACGACGTCGTCTTCGCCGACAGCCTGGACGAGCACGTCGCGGCCGGGCGTCGAGCAGCGGCCGTCCGGGCGTTCCTCGCGCAGGTGCTCGGCCTCCCGATGGGACAGGTCAGCGCCTACCGCCTGCGGCCGGCGCTCTGGCGTACCTTCCTCGCCGATGCGCACGTTCTCGCCCGCGACGTCCGGATGCTGAACGGCCTCGCGATCCCGGAACGGACGCTGTCCGCCGTCGGGGTCCCGGTCGTCGTCGGCTCCGGTACCGACAGCGCCGGGTGGCTCGGCCTCGCCGCCCGGGCCACCGCCGAGGCCATCCCGGGATCGGAACTCGTGGTGGTTCCCGGGCAGGACCACTCGCCGGATGCCGCCACGCTCCAGGGGCTCCTCACCCGGGTCGGGGCACTGCAGCGCTGAACGTGGGGGAGGATGGTCGGGTGAGCGCACCACGACTCGGACTCCTGCTGGACGTCGACGGCCCCATCGCCAGTCCCGTCTCCCGCACCATCGCGATCCCCAGCATCGTCGACGACCTGATCGCGCTCGCCGCAGAGGGTATCCCCGTGGTGTTCAACACCGGTCGCAGTGACGCGTTCATCCGTGAGCAGGTCGTGAAGCCCCTGCTCGCCGGCGGTCTCGCTCCAGGTGGTCGCGTGCACGCGGTGTGCGAGAAGGGTGCCGTGTGGTGCTCGATCGGCCCGCAGTACGAGGACGGCATGGGCGACATCACGGTCGCCGAGGACCTCGCGCTGCCCCGCGACTACGCGGACGAGATGCGCGAGCTCGTCAGGAGCGACTACGCCGACCTGGTCTTCTTCGACGAGACGAAGCGGGCGATGGTGTCGATCGAGCAGCGCGTCGAGGTCCCGAACGCCACGTACCTGGCCCGCCAGCCGGAGTTCGACGAGCGGGCGATGGCGGCACTGCAGCGTCGTGGACTCGGGGTCCGCCGCCTCGACGACGTCCGTCCGGCGGCCGACGGCTCCGTGCAGTGGCGCATCGACCCGACGATCATCTCCACCGACGTCGAGTCGGACCGCAGCGGCAAGGACATGGGGGCCGAGCGTTCTCTCGAACTCCTGGCCGAGGACGGCGACCTGCCCGTCGCGTGGCGCACGATGGGCGACTCGCGGAGCGACTACGCGATGGCGGACTGGCTGCACGCGAACGGCCACGAGGTGGCGCACGTCGACGTCCGTCCGTCCGACGGTGTCCCCGCGACGCCGTACCCCGTGCTCACCGCACCCGACGGCGTGATCCACGACGAGGCGGGTGCCCGGTACCTGGCGGACTGGCGCCGCGCGGCGGACTGACACCGAGCCTCCAGCCCGACACAGCCAGCCACCCGCCGTCGCACGCTTTGCGTGCCGGGGTGGTACACCAGTACCCTTCCGGGGTCCACCGCCAGCCGATGACGGGATCCACCCCATGGCAACGAAGCTCCGCACGAAGTCGATCGAGGCCTCCCTCGCCGACTCCGAAGAACAGGGACGATCGCTCAAGCGATCGCTGAAGACCTTCGACATCGCGGCGATGGGCATCGCGGTCGCCGTCGGTGCCGGGATCTTCTCCGTCGGTGCGAACGCCGCGGCGAACTTCGCGGGACCCGGCGTCATCATCTCGTTCCTCCTCGCCGCCGTCACGTGTGGCCTGGCGATCATGTGCTACGCCGAGTTCGCCTCGACGATCCCCGTCGCCGGCTCCGCGTACACGTTCACCTACGCCACGATGGGTGAGCTCCTGGCGTGGATCGTCGGCTGGGACCTGATCCTCGAGACGCTGACCGCGAGTGCCGTGATCGCGAAGTACTGGGGCATCTACCTGAGCCAGGCGTTCGAGGTGTTCGGCGTGGACCTGCCGAGCACGATCGCACTCGGCCCGATCGGCTTCACGTGGGGGCCGGTCCTGATCGTCGGGATCTTCACCGTGCTGCTCGCGTTCGGCACCCGGCTGTCGTCGCGGGTCTCGGCCGTCATCACGATCATCAAGGTCGCCATCGTCGTCTTCGTCATCGTGGTCGGCGCCTTCTTCGTCAAGGCTGCCAACTTCACCCCGTTCATCCCGCCTGCCCAGCCGACGAAGGGCCCCGAGGGCAGCGTCTGGACCCAGTCGCTCGTGTCCTGGTTCACCGGCTCTGAGCCCGCGCAGTACGGCGTGTTCGGGCTGCTCGCGGCGGCGTCGCTGGTGTTCTTCGCGTTCATCGGCTTCGACGTCGTCGCGACCAGTGCCGAGGAGACCGAGAACCCGCAGAAGACCCTGCCGCGCGGCATCTTCATCGGGCTCGGCATCGTGACCCTGCTCTACGTCGGCGTCAGCGTCGTGATCACCGGCATGGTGTCCTACAAGCAGCTCGCATCGGCCGACTCGCCGTCGCTCGTCACCGCGTTCGACCTCGTCGGGCTCCCGTGGGCGGCCGGCATCATCGCGATCGGGTCGCTCATCGGGCTCACCACGGTGGTCATGGTGCTGCTCCTCGGCCTGTCGCGCATCGTGTTCTCGATGAGCCGCGACGGGCTCCTGCCCCGCTGGTTCTCGGTCACGAACCCGAAGACGCAGACCCCGGTCCGGGTGCAGGTCGTCGCGGGCGTCGTCGTCGCGGTGCTCGCCGGGTTCACCGCGGTGGACAAGCTCGAGGGCATGATCAACATCGGCACGCTGTCCGCGTTCGTGCTCGTGTCGATCGGCATCATCGTGCTGCGTCGCTCCCGGCCGGACGCACCGCGCTCCTTCCGGGTGCCGTGGTCGCCCGTGCTGCCGATCCTGTCCGCCGTGCTGTGCTTCTGGCTGATGCTCAACCTCGAGGTCGAGACCTGGCTGCGCTTCGTGATCTGGCTCGCGATCGGGTTCATCGTCTACTTCGGGTACAGCCGTCGGCACAGCCGGGTGGGACGCGGGCTGCAGTAGTCGCGCGGCACCGCACGCACGCACGGGCGGCCGCGCCCCGACGGGCGCACGGCACCGATCGCTCCCGCACAACCAAAAGCAGTCCGCGCCGCGACCTTCCGTGGCGCGGACTGCTTTTGGTTGTGCGAACGGCCAGCCGACCCGGCAGCGTCAGGCGCCGACGAGGAGCGCGACCCCGAACGCCAGCATCACGAGGGCGACCACCGCGTCGAACACCCGCCACGTGATCGGCTTCGCGAAGAGCGGGCGCAGCAGCCGCCCGCCGAACCCGAGCGCGCCGAACCACAGGCAGCTCGCGGCGACGGCGCCGATCGTCCACCACCAGCGGTCGTCCACGCCCTGCTGGTTCGCGACGGACCCGAGGAACACGAGCGTGTCGAGGTACACGTGCGGGTTCGCCCACGTGAAGACGAGCATGGTCAGCACCGCGGCACGCAGGGTCGGTGCGGGCCGGCCCGCCCCGTCCGCTCCGTCCGCCCGGCCTGGAGGCTCGGCGCGCGTCCGCCCCGCTGCCCCAGCCGCGCGCGTGGTCGCGTCCACCGCCGCATCGCGCCCCGCCACGACCGTCGCGCCCGCATGTGCCGGGGCGCGATGCCCACCACCGGGCGCGATCACGGCGGACCCCGCCTCCGGCGCCACCGGGACCCCGTCGTCCGCGGCTCCGACCCGGATCGCATCCCCCGACGGCCGCAACGCCCGACGCGCGGCCAGCACGCCGTAGGTCAACAGGAACGCCGCGCCCACGAACCGGATCACGACGAGCGCCACCGGGAACCGCTCGACCACCGCGCCCACGCCGAGCACCCCGGCGAGGATGAGCACGGCATCGGACACCGCACACACGACGACCGCTGCTGCCACCACCCGGAGCCGGGCACTCACGGCGAGCCGGAGCAGGTACGTGTTCTGCACGCCGATCGCCACGATGAGCGCGAGCCCGGTGCCGAGGCCGGAGAGAGCGGGGAGGAGTGCGGTCACACGTCGACCGTACGGACGTGGCGGCATGTAGTACAGCTCACGTTCCTGATGCGCCGTAAGCTCAGCTCATGCTGCGCTTTCACCGCGACCACCTCGAGACGCTGCTCGCCGCGGTCGACCTGGGGACCTTCGACGCAGCCGCTCGAGCGCTGGCGATCACACCCTCCGCGGTGTCGCAGCGGATCAAGGCGATGGAGCAGCTCGTCGGCCGGGTGCTGGTACAGCGCACGACGCCGATCGTCCCCACCGCGGACGGCGCCGTGGTGCTCCGCCACGCGAGACAGGTCCGGCTGCTCGACGAGGAGACCGCCCGCTCCCTCGGCGCTGGCGGCGATACCGACGCCGACGGGATCCCGTCGATCCCGCTCGCGGTCAACGCCGACTCCCTCGGCACGTGGTTCCTCGACGCCCTCGCCCTGGTCCGCGCGGACACCGAGGTCGTGTTCGACCTGCACCGGGAGGACCAGGACCGCACGGCCGAACTGCTGCGAGCCGGCACGGTGATGGCCGCGGTCACGGCGGAGGCCGAGCCCGTCCAGGGATGCTCGTCGGTCCTGCTCGGGATCGATCGCTATCGCGCCGTGGCATCGCCCGACTTCGTCACGAGGTACCTCGACGGCGCGGACACCGAACGGCGGATGCTGCAGCGGCTCGATCGTGTCCCGCTCGTCGACTACGACCACGACGACGACCTGCAGCAGGGCTTCCTGCGCCGCGTCGTCGGCCACGCGCCCCGGGCACCGCGACACTTCGTGCCGACCTCGGCGGACTTCGCACGAGCCGTGACGCTCGGCTTCGGATGGGGGCTGCTGCCGGAGGCCCAGTGTCTCGACGCCCTCGCGCGAGGGGCCCTCGTGGAGCTCACACCGGGGCGCCGGGCGGACGTCGCGCTGTGGTGGCAGCGGTGGAACCTGGCGTCGCCCCTGCTCGACCGGGTCACCGACGCCGTGCGCTCGACGGCCGCGTCACGCCTGCACGGTCGTCAGACGGTCGCGCGGTAACGCAGTCCGTCCACCAGGAGTCCGACCATCAGCTGGCTCTGTTCCGGCGTCGGTGCCCCGTGGCAGAGGTTCGCGACGGCGTGCAGGAGCTGGCGTGCGTCGACGTCGGCGCGGATCGTGCCGGCCGCCGCGGCGGCGTCGAGCAGCCCGGTGAGCGCGTCGCCGAGTCGCCCGAGGAAGTAGTCCGGCAGGGCCTCGAAGGCAGGATCTCCGGAGTGCAGCGCCGAAGCGAGCCCACGCTTCGTCGCGACGAACTCGGTGAACCGCTGGAGCCACCGGGCGAGTGCCTCGTCCGGTGCGTACTCGGCCGCGAGCGTCGGGGCGGCGTCCGCGCAGGCGTCGACCGCGCGCTGGAACACGGCGACGACCAGGTCGGAACGCTGCGGGAAGTGCCGGTAGAGCGTGCCGACGCCGACTCCAGCACGATCGGCGATGACCTTCGCGGGCGCGTCGACCCCGTCCGTCGCGAAGACGGCCTTCGCGGCGTCGGTCAACGCGTCGAGGTTGCGTCGGGCATCGGCGCGCACAGAGTTCTCCTTGCTGCTTGCATAAACGGAAAGCCGTTCCGTATAGTTCCGGAAGAGCGTTCCAGTTCGACCCACGATACGGCACGGATGCACGGGACGCCATCGACAGGAGGAACCATGCAGTACCGCACCCTCGGCAAGACCGGGATCCAGGTCAGCCCCTTCGCGCTCGGCGCGATGATGCTCGGCACCGACGGCCGGATCGGCAACGGCGACGAGCAAGACTCCATCCGCATCGTCCACCGTGCGCTCGACGCCGGGATCAACATCATCGACACGGCCGACCGCTACTCACAGGGCGGCTCCGAGGAACTCGTCGGCAAGGCGCTCAAGGGCCGCCGCGACGACGTCGTCCTCGCCACGAAGTTCCACGGTCCGATGGGCGAGGACCCGAACCGCCGCGGCAACTCCCGCCGGTGGATCATGCGCGCCGTCGAGGACTCGCTGCGCCGTCTGCAGACCGACCACATCGACCTCTACCAGGCGCACCGCCCGGACGACACGGTGGACATCGAGGAGACGCTGTCCGCCCTGACCGACCTGGTCCGCAGCGGCAAGGTCCGCGCGATCGGCAGTTCCGACTTCCCCGCGTCGATGCAGGTCGAGGCGCAGTGGACGTCCGAGCGTCGCGGTCTCGAGCGCTTCCGGACCGAGCAGCCCACGTACTCGATCCTCAACCGAGGCATCGAGCGCGAGGTCCTCCCCACCGCCGAGCGCTACGGCATGGGCACCCTGGTCTGGAGTCCGCTCGCCGGAGGCATGCTCACCGGCCGCTTCCGGAAGGGCCAGGAGAGCGACCTCGCGCGCGTCGGGATGTTCCGGCACAACCAGGACGAACGACGCATCGACGCCGTCGAGCAGGTCGTCGCCCTGTCCGAGGAAACCGGCATCCCGATGACCCACCTCGCGATGGCGTTCGCGATCGCGCACCCGGGCGTGACGAGTGCGCTCATCGGCCCCCGGTCGATGGAGCAGCTCGAGGACCTGCTCGCCGGTGCCGACGTGGTGCTCTCGGACGAGGTCCTCGACCGCATCGACGCGATCGTCCCGCCGGGGACCGACGTCGGGCGCCTCGACCAGCAGTACAACCCGCCGGCCCTCCTGCAGCCGACCCTCCGCCGCCGCTCGCTCGGAGACCGCTCCGCGTCCGCCTGACTCGCGTCCGCCCGGCTCGCGTCTGCCGGCCGGGAGGCTCGGCTCGCGTCCGGCCCCGCGCCGCCCGTCCGGCGCCGGGCGCGCCCAGGTCCCGGTGCGGGCCATCCGTATCGTTGCGTCTGCAACGAGCGACAGCGTCGCTGCGCCCCGCTCAGGTCTGGCAGCGCGGGCACCAGTACGTGTCGCGCAGGGTGAGCTCGGAATCGCCGAGCTCCCCGGCGCGGATCGGCGTCCGGCACCGCAGACAGGGCTTGCCGCGACGGTTGTACACCCAGAACCGCGACCCCGGCCGATCGACGCCCGTCGTCACCCGGGCGCTGCGATCGCGGTTCATCACGATGAGCCGACGGGCCAGGTCGATCATCCGCGCCGTGTCGTGCACCTCGCCGACGGGGCGCGTCGGCAGGACCCCGCGGAGGAAGCAGAGCTCGTTCCGGTAGACGTTGCCGAGCCCCGCGAGCACGCGCTGGTCGAGCAGCGCGAGGCCGACCGGACGTGCGGGATCGGCGGTGAGGTTCGCCTCGGCGAGTCCGGCGTCCCAATCGGGGCCGAGCAGGTCCGGCCCGAGGTACCCGACGATCTCGGACTCCTGCTCGCGCGGGACGACCTCGAGGACACCCAGGGCGAAGCCGACCGTCGACACGTCCTCCGCGTCGAGGATCGCCCGGGCCTGGTGCGCCGGTCGACGCCAGCGGTCTCCGGGGGCGTAGACGTCCCAGCGGCCCTCCATCTTGAGGTGCGAGTGCACGGTCAGGTCGCCGATGCGGTGCAGGATGTGCTTCCCGCGTGGGATCACCTCCTCCACGGTGCGCCCGACGAGGTCGAGCGTGGCAAATGCCGGCACCCGGAAGTCGCTGCGCGTCAGGACCTTGCCCGCGAGTGCGGCATGCAGGCGTCCTGCTGCGCGGAAGACGGTGTCACCCTCAGGCACGGAGCCGGACCCCCTGCGGCGTCGCCGTGAAGCCCGCGGCGCGGAGTGCCTCGCCGAGCGGGGACTCGCGCACGAAGACGCCGTCGACCCGCTCCACGGAGAGCTTTCCGAGGCCGCTCCGCACCGCGCCTGCGACGGACGTGGCCGCTGCGGCGAGGTCGGCCGGGTCCTCGGTGAAGGTCAGCACGGACTTGCCGCCGCGCTCGACGTAGACCGCGAGTTCCCCGTCGATGAGCACGACGAGCGCACCCGCCTTGCGACCGGGGCGGTGCCCGCGGGACTTCGGTTCTGCCGTCGTCGCGCCGGATCCGTCGTCGGGATCGGCGTCGGTCGGCCACGGCAGCGCCGCACCGTACGGGTTCGCGGGGTCCGTGGCTGCCAGCACCAGGGCCGTCCGTGCGCGGTCCGGGTTCGCGCGTTCCTCGTCGTCGAGGTCCCTGGCGAACGTGCGGAGCCGGTCGACGGTCGGGCTCGTCGCGAACTGCGCTGCCCCGAGCCCCTCGATGAAGTACCCGCGCCGTGCCCGCCCGGACTCCTCGAAGCGCGAGAGCACCCGGTACACGCCGGCGAACCCGCCGCGAACGCCCTCGACCTGCACGGCACCGCGGGTCACGACGCCGTACCGTTCGAGCAGCTGCTCGGCGGTCGCCGCTGCCCGCACGGTCGCGTCCGCCTCGGCCAGGGGCAGGAGCGACCAGCGCCCGCCGACACTCGGCGGCCCGGACTGCGACGGCATCGTCGGACGCCGCCGCCCGCGGTACGCCCGGGTCCGCGGTGCAGCACTCGACCGGGCCTTGCCGCCGAGCATCGCGCGGAGCGGGGCGAACGTGTCGTTCGTGATCTGCCCGGCCCACACGAGGTCCCACAGCGCGGTCGTGAGTGCTTGGTCGTCGGTGCTGCCGACGGCTTGCCCGAGCTGCCGGAAGAAGTACGCGCCACCGCCGGCGAGGGCGCCGAGCACGTCGCGCTGGAGCTCGGTGGTCTCGTCACCCGCCGGCTCGGCCAGGGTCGTCGGCGCGCTGTCGGCGAGGTGGAGGCGGACCCAGCCGTCGTTCCCGGGCAGGGTTCCGCCACCGGACCACAGGACTTCTCCCGTGGCGGTGAGCTCGTCGAGCATGCTCGGGGCGTAGTCGGACACACGTGCGGGGAGCACCAGGGACTCCCAGGCGCTCGCGGGCAGGGCGACGCCGGCGAGCTGGTCGACGACCTGCAGCACCCCGTCGATCCCGCGCAGGCCCCCGCGGACGCCCGGTGTCTGGACGTGCTGCCACGCGGGCAGGAACCGGCCGAGGGTGTCCGGGGAGACCGGTTCGACCTCGTGCCGGAGCGCCGCGAGCGACCGCGTGCGGATGCGCCGCAGGACCTCGGCGTCGCACCACTCGGCCCCCTGACGGTCCGGGCGGAACTCGCCCTCGACCAGGCGCCGGTCCGCGACGAGCCGACGCAGGGTGTCCTGCACGACGGCGACGCCGAGCCCGAGCCGCGTGGCGGCGTCCTGCGCGGCGAAGGGGCCGTGCGACCGGGCGTACCGGCCGACGAGGTCACCGAGGGGATCGGCCACGGGCTCGATGAACGCGGTGGGGACACCGATGGGCAGCGGAACGCCGAGGGCGTCGCGGAGCCGGGCGGCGTCCTCGATGACGGCCCAGCGCGTGGCGCCTGCGTGCGAGAACGACAGCACGCGGCGGTCGCGCTCGAGCGATTCGAGCGTCGTCCGCACGGTCGCCCGAGCCGCGTCGCGGTCGTCCGAGGAAGCCACCCAGCTCCGGTCGACGGCCTCGTCGAGGTCGAGTGCGCCCACGAGGCGGAGGACGTCGACGAGCCCCTCGGCGTCGCGTGCCCGCCGGTCCGGCGAGAGCCGCTGCAGGTCCTGCTCGGTGGAGGCGATCACGGCCGGGTCGAGGAGCTCGCGGAGCTCGGCCCGCCCGAGCAGCTCCCCGAGGAGTGTCGAGTCGAGCGACAGGGCCGCCGCGCGACGCTCGGCGAGCGGGGTGTCGCCCTCGTACATGAAGGCAGCGACGTACCCGAACAGCAGCGAACGGGCGAACGGCGACGGCTGCTCGGTCTCGCTCTCGACCAGGCGGATCTTCCGCCGGGCGATCTCGTCCGCGATGCCGAGCAGGGACGGCACGTCGTAGACGTCCTGCAGCACTTCGCGCACGGTCTCGAGGACGATCGGGAACGTCGGGTACTTCTGGGCGACCTCGAGCAGCTGCGACGCCCGCTGCCGCTGCTGCCACAACGGAGAACGTTGCCCCGGATTGCGCCGGGGGAGCAGGAGTGCACGCGCGGCGCACTCGCGGAAGCGTGCGGCGAACAGCGCGGACCCGCCGACCTCTTCGGTGACGAGCGCTTCGAGGTCGTCGCGCTCGAAGACGAACAGGTCGGCTCCTGGCGGCTCGGCGTCGGTCTCGGGGATCCGCACGACGATGCCGTCGTCCGCCGCCATCGCGTCGCCGTCGATGCCGTGGCGTTCCCGGAGCCGCGCAGCCACCGCGAGGGCCCACGGGGCGTGCACCTGCATGCCGTACGGAGAGTGCAGGATGAGCCGCCAGTCGCCGAGTTCGTCGCGGAACCGCTCGACGACGAGCGTCGTGTCGTTCGGGACGTGCCCGGTGGTCTCGCGCTGTTCGCGGAGGAACGTCAACAGGTTGGTGATCGCGCGCTCGTCGAGCCCACCGGCGGCGACGCGGGCGCGGGCGTCGGCGTCGGAGGCGCCCTCGACCTCTCGGATGAAGGCGCCAGTCGCCCGTCCGAGCTCGGCTGGTCGGCCGATGCCGTCGCCTTTCCAGAACGGGACCCGCCCCGGCTGCCCGAACGCCGGGCTGACGATCACCCGGTCGTGGGTGATCTCCTCGATCCGCCAGCTCGTGGCCCCGAGCGCGAAGACGTCCCCGACGCGGGACTCGTAGACCATCTCCTCGTCGAGCTCGCCGACGCGGGACGCCCGCTCCCCGACCATGAAGACGCCGAACATGCCGCGGTCCGGGATGGTGCCGCCGCTCGTCACCGCGAGTCGCTGGGCACCAGGCCGACCGGTCAGCGTGCCGTGCACCCGGTCCCACACCAGGCGCGGGCGGAGCTCGGCGAACTCGTCGCTCGGGTAGCGCCCGGTGATGAGGTCGAGCGTGGCTTCGAACGCCGAGCGCGGCAGCCCGCTGAACGGAGCGCTCCGCCGGACGAGCTCGAACCAGTGCTCGACGTCGAGGGTGTCGACGGACCCGGCGGCGACGGTGTGCTGCGCGAGGACGTCGAGCGGGTTCGCGGGCACGGAGATCGACTCGATCTGCCCCGACACCATGCGCTCGACCGTGACCGCGCTGTGCACGAGGTCCGCACGGTGCTTCGGGAACAGCACCCCTCGAGAGATCTCGCCCACCTGGTGCCCGGCTCGACCGACGCGCTGCAGCCCGCTCGCGACCGACGGCGGTGCCTCGACCTGCACGACGAGGTCGACCTCGCCCATGTCGATGCCGAGCTCGAGCGAGCTGGTGGCGACTACGCACCGGAGCCGTCCGGACTTCAGGTCGTCCTCGATGATGGCGCGCTGGTCCTTCGACACGGAGCCGTGGTGCGCGCGGGCGAGCGCGGGGATCGACGCATCGGAGCCGGCGGTCTGGCCCGACGCTCCGATCACCTCTGCCGGCGGACGCTTCGGCTGCGCGACCGGCGCGTGCGCCGAGGCGCGGGCCGGCGACTGTGTCCGAGGAGCCCCCGCGGCCACGAGCGCCGCGTCGTCAGTGGATGCACCGAGCACCCGTTCCTCGTGGATCTCGTTGAGCCGCGCGGTCAACCGCTCGGCGAGCCGCCGGGAGTTCGCGAACACGATCGTCGACCGGTGTTCCTCGATCAGGTCGACCACGCGTTCTTCGACGTGCGGCCAGATCGACCCGTTCGTCGGGGCGTCCGACGCGTCGGCACCGACCGGCGGCGCCCCGAGCTCGGACATGTCGTCGACGGGCACGACCACCCGCAGGTCGAACGTCTTCTGCGCGGGCGGCGCGATGATCTCCACCGGAGCCCGTCCGCCGAGGAACCGCGCGACCTCTTCCGCCGGGCGCACCGTGGCGGACAGGCCGATCCGCTGCACGGGCTTGTCGAGCAGGTCGTCCAGCCGCTCGAGGGACACCGCGAGGTGCGCCCCGCGCTTGCTGGAGGCGACGGCGTGGACCTCGTCGACGATGACCGTGTCGACGTTGACCAGGGTCTCGCGCGCCTGGGACGTCAGCATCAGGTACAGCGACTCGGGCGTCGTGATGAGGATGTCCGGCGGCTGCCGCAGGAGCTTCTGCCGATCGGACGACGGGGTGTCCCCGCTCCGCACACCCACCGTGACGTCCGGCGGTTCGAGCCCGAGGCGACGAGCGGTCTGCGTGATGCCGACCAGCGGACTGCGGAGGTTCCGCTCGACGTCGACACCCAGGGCCTTCAGCGGGGAGACGTAGAGCACCCGCGTGCGCTGCTTGGCCGGCGGGTGCTCCGTCGAGCTGATCAGTCGGTCGATCGACCACAGGAAGGACGCCAGCGTCTTGCCGGACCCGGTCGGCGCCACCACGAGCGCGTGCCGTCCGGTCGAGATCGCGTCCCACGCGCCGGACTGCGCCGCGGTCGGAGCGGAGAACGCGCCACGGAACCACTCCGCGGTAGCGGGGGAGAAGCGCTCGAGCACGTCCGTCATGGTCCGTCCCATCCTGCCCGCGACCCCCGACAACCGACCCAACGAGAAGACGTGCTTGACAGAGCGATAGTTACCGATCTATCGTTAACACATCGCGATACGAACGGAACAGTTCGGAATCGCGAGACGACTTCGAACAGAACCAGGAAGGAGTCACTCATGCGCACCATGGATGACTACGAGAACAACGACAACGGCCGCCAGCAGCGCGGCTTCGGTCCGCGCGGCCCCCGCTTCGGCGGCGCGCGGCAGCACCACGGCGCCGGCTTCCCCGGCCGCGACCGCGGTGACCACGGTGGACGCGGCGGCTTCGGCCGTGGCGGTTTCGGTCCCGGCATGGGCTTCGGCCCCGGCATGGGTCCCGGGATGGGCTTCGGCGGCCCCGGCTTCGGCCGTGAGCGTCGTCGCCGCGGCGACGTCCGCCTCGCGATCCTCGGCCTGCTGGCCGAGGGCCCGCAGAACGGCTACGCGATCATCAAGACGATCGCCGAGCGCACCGGCGGCGCCTGGAAGCCGAGCCCCGGCTCGGTCTACCCGACGCTCCAGCAGCTCGTCGACGAGGACCTCGTCGTCTCGACGGGCGACGGCCGCAAGACGCTCTTCGAGCTCACCGATGCCGGCAAGGCCGAGGCAGAGACGAAGGCCGACGAGATCGCCGCGGCGTGGGACTCCACGCCCGGTGTCCCGGACGCACAGCGCGAGTTCTTCGAGTCGCTCCGCAAGACGATGGGCGTGCTGCACATGTACCGCACCAGCGCGACGGAGGAGCAGACCAAGGCGGCAGCCGCCAAGGTCGACCAGCTCCGCAAGGACCTCCTGCAGATCCTCGCCGACTAGCGACACAACACCACGCGGACGGGGGGGCCCCGGGGCCCCGGGGCCCCGCCGCCCCGCCGGGGGGGGGGGGGGGCCCCCGGGAGGGGGGGCCCCCCCC